>NZ_JBEOPS010000002.1:0-377247 GCF_040310305.1 Pseudomonas sp. HY13-MNA-CIBAN-0226 | reverse complement strand
AACACATCTTTGTATGTCAGCACCAACGAGCTTAGACCTCTCTCGCTGGGTGCTGGGTCAACATACAAGGAGCTGCCAAGTGAAACGAGGCTGCGATCTTTTGATTTTTTTTAAAAGCAAGATCAAAAGATCGCAGCCTCCGGCAGCTCCTACGGGGTTTTGGTGACAAGCACCATCCGTCCAGGGGGTGCGTGTTCAATTGGAGTTATTAGCCAGTCCGGCAAGAAAGGCCCACGGAAAAATCCCCCGCTCATGTCCATCACTGAATACCAGCTGCACCCCATACCCCTGGTCATTGACCTCGATCACCCGCACCCGCGAGTCCACCAGTGGCGCCTGCCCTCGCAGCCGAAACGCCCGGCATTGCGAGCACGGGCACTGGCGGCGCAGTTCAGCATGGTCCAGCAATTGTTCACGGCCATCCGGCCAGTTGAGGCGCAATTGCTGTCGAGCCTGGGAATTGCCAACCGCCAGCGGATTCATTGCAATTGACTCAACGCAATGCGCACCGCTTTACGGACTTCCGGATCGCCATCATCCTGCGCTGCCTGCAATGGCGCGATGGCGCCCGGGTCCTGCAACTCGCCGAGGGCCAGCGCCGCCTCCTTGCGCAGGTTGCTGATGCGATGGTCGAGGGTGTCGATCAGGGCCTCAAGCGCCGGGACATAGCGCAAGCGCCCGAGGCTGCGGGTGGCGCGCAGGCGCACTTGCCAGTAATCGTCGCCCAGGGCATCGACCAGCGCCGGACCCGCGTCAACGTGGCCGACCTTGCCCAGGGTCGTAGCGGCTTCCTCACGAACCTGCCAGGCGTTGTCCCGCAGGGCCTGACGCAGGGCCGGCAGGACCTGGGCACCGCAAGCCAGACCGAGGGCGCCGGTGGCGGCACGACGAACTTCTGTGTCGGGATCCTGGCTGGCCAGCGTCGCCAGCGCCGGCAAGGCATCGAGCTGCTTGAGCCAGCCGAGCACGCCGACCGCCTCGCGGCGCACACCTGGGTCCACATCGAGCAAGGCGGCAGAGGCGGCAGCGGCGGCATCGGGGAGGCGCAACTCGCGCAGAGCCCGAAACGCGGCGACGCGCACCTGCACCTCGGCATGCACGGTCCACGGCAGGATCACCTTGCCTGCCGCCTCGCTCTTGAGCAGGCTGAGGCTCTGCGCGGCGGCGGCCTGTACTGTCTGCGCAGGGTCGGTCAGGGCCTGGCACAATGCCTCGACGACCGGGTCATCCTCCCAGGCTTCCAGTAGCCGTGCGGCTTCGGCACGAACTTCTTCAGCCGGATCCTCGGCCAGTCGGTCGACCAGCCAGACCAGGCCTTCAGGCTCCTCGAGATCAGCCAGTTCAATCAGGGCAATCCTGCGCACGCCCGGATCCTCATCACTCAGGCGTGTTTGCAGGGCAAGAATTTCAGCGTTATCGGTTACATCGAATAGAGAGGTCATAGGGCAAATCGCGGCAGTTTATTTTCTGGGGGAAGTCCGAGAGGGTTCAGGCGCGGTAGCTGCCGACCGTCTTCGTGACGCAACAACTCGAGGCAGTGACGCTTCAAGCGGGAGAATTCGTGGCTGGTCACCAGTTCGCTGGCGCGGGGCCGCGCAAAGTCCAGGCGCAGGTCTTCGATGATCCGCCCCGGGCGCGAACTCATGACCAGCAATCGGTCGGCCAGGAACAACGCCTCATCGATGTCATGGGTGACGAACACCACGGTGGTGCGAATTCGCGTCCAGATGTCCAGCAGCAGTTCCTGCATGTTCAGCCGGGTCAGGGCATCGAGCGCGCCGAAGGGCTCATCCATCAGCAGCAGGCGCGGGCGATTGATCAGCACCCGGGCGATTTCGACGCGCTGCTGCATGCCCCCGGACAAGTGATCAGGCCAGCGCTCGGCGAACCCTTCAAGCCCGACCAGGGCCAGGATCTCGTCAGCGGCCTGGTGTCGCTCGGTTTTACCGATGCCACGCATCTTCAGGCCGAAGGCGACGTTGTCGCGCACCGTGCGCCAGGGGAACAACGTGTGATGCTGGAACACCATGCCGCGCTGGGGCGACGGTCCCGAGACTTTCGCCCCATCAACGCTGAGCGTGCCGGTGCAGGTCTGCAGGTGCCCGGCCAGCGCCCCGAGCAAGGTGGATTTGCCACAACCGGAAGGGCCGAGGATGCACACGAACTGCCCCGCCTCGATCTGGCAGTCGAGGCCCTGCACCGCTTCAAAAGCCGTTCTGCCGTCACCCAGGCGGATCGACAGTTGGCGTATGTCGATGCGCCCTTGCATGGCTTGATCAATGCTCATCAGGCTTTTCCTCGTGGTCGGTGCCACGGCGTGAACAGGCCGCCGAGACGTTTGATCAGCAGGCTGCTGCCCATGCCCAGTACACCGATCAGCAACATGCCGACCACGATATCGGCGTAGTTCTGGACGGTGTAGGACTCCCAGGTGTAGTAGCCGATACCGTATTGGCCGGAGATCATTTCGGCGGTCACCAGGCAGAACCACGAGGTCCCCATGCCAATGGCCAGGCCAGTGATAATGCTCGGTGCAGCACCGGGCAATATGACTTCCAGAAGGATCGCCTGGCGCCCTGCCCCAAGGCTTTTTGCCGAGGCGATCAGCCTTGGATCGACCCCTTCGACGCCGTGCACGGTATTCAACAGGATCGGGAACAGCGCGCCCGTGAAGGTGATGAAAACCATCGACAGCTCCGACGAGGGAAACATCAGGATGGCCAGGGGAATCCAGGCCACGGCGGGAATCGGGCGCAGCACTTCCAGGGGTGGCAGCAGCCAGTCTTCAGCCCGCTTCGAGCGGCCGATGGCCAGGCCCAGAACGATACCGATGACCAGCGCCGCCAGGTAACCGGCGAATACCCGGCTCAGGCTGCTGCCCAGGTGGCGGCCGAGTTTCCCCGACTCCCCAAGCCCCAGTGCGGCCTCGACAACCGCAAGCGGCGTCGGCACGTTGGCGAAGGTGACCAGGCCCAGGTTCCAGTGATGACTGGCAGCGAGTTGCCAGAACAGCAGGCAGAGCAGCAATGAAGCGGCCCTGGGGGTCCAGCGGATAAATGATCGGTACATAAACAATTCCCAATGGCGACACGCCCCCCGTAGGAGCTGCCGAAGGCTGCGATCTTTTGATTTTGGTTATCAGAAGAAAGATCAAAAGATCGCAGCCTTCGGCAGCTCCTACGTTGGCCGCATTCCAATTTGATTACCGGGCAGCAACCGCCTGGGTGGTGGCATCCGTGAAGTCGAGGACTTTGCCGCCCTGGGCCGTGGCGTATTGCTGGGCCTGGCCCTTGAGCAGGAAGGCGCTGAGTTCGCCCTTGGCGTTGCTGGCAAACCACGCCTGGTCCGCCAGCAATTTGATCCCGCTGTCACTCGCCTGGGCATAGACCGCGCGGATGTTCCTGCCCTCGGCTTTCAACTGCGCCAATGCGCTGAACGCTGTCTGCGCCGAGGCATACTGGCGAACCTTGGGTTCACCGCGCACCCAGATCTCGGCCACGCGACTGAAGTCGGTGATGACCTGGCCGTTCGCCGCATCCACTGCCTTCAACGGGCTCTGGGCGTAATTGCCAAGCTGGGCGGAGTAATCCAGGTTCGACGCCTTGAACGCGGCGCGGATGTACTGGTCGTCGATGAACGTATTGAGGTCGAGGCCGCGATCCGCCTTCTTCAGCAGCTTGAGCGTATCGATGGCCGTGCCGACCGCCTGACGGTATTCCGGCTTCCAGCTGAGGTCGCGAGTCTGCACACCGAGCGGGCCGTGGAACAGGTAATTGACCTCGGCATCGACGCCAGTGACCTTGGCGATCAACTCGCTGTACTTCTCCGGCTCTGCGGCCAATAGCTGGTTGGCCTCAATGCTCGCCCGCAGGTAAGCCACGACGATTTCCGGGTACTTTTTCGCGTAGGCCTGATCGACCAGGGCGCCGTGGAAGGTCGGTGCATTGGCTTGCGCACCGTCATAGATCTTGCGGGCAAAGCCCCGGCTCGGGAACAGTTCGGCGAAGGGCACGAAGTCGGCATGGGCATCGATTTTCCCGGCCTGCAGCGCAGAACCTGCAACCTCCGGCGGCTGGGCGATGATGTTCACATCCTTGAGCGGATCCCAGCCCTGCGCCGCCACCGCTCGCAACAACATGCCGTGGGCCGTCGAGGCGAACGGTACGGAGATGGTCTTGCCCTTGAGCTCGGCCAGGGATTGCACGCTGGACGCGCTGGGCACCACGATGCCATTACCGCTGCCTTTGATACTGCCCGACAACACGTTGATGAACAGGCTGTGCTTGCCAGCGGCTTCAAACGCCACCCCGTTGAAGGTGCCGGGGAAATCCGCCATGGCGCCGAAGTCGAGTTTGCCGGCGACCATCTCATTGGTCAGGGGCGCACCGCTGGTGAAGTTTTTCCACTGCACCTCATACTGGGCGTCCTTGTACTGGCCAGCCCGGGGCAGGTATTTGTCCAGCAGCCCAAGCTCACGAATCAGCAGGCCGCCAGCGGCGCAATTGATCGTGGTGTCCTGGGTGCCGATGGCAATGCGGATGGTTTCGGCTGAGGCCGACAGGGTCAATGAAGCCAGTACCAGACCGGCAAACGCTGCACGCAATAACATGGGTGTATCCCCTCGAATCATTTATAGAATATTCGTCTCCGCCACGATCAGGGCGCGGTGGGAAACGAGGGGTGGTTTAATCCAGCGTCCGGGGGTGGCCGGATGGCTTTACAAGTTGTCTGTACTCGCTTCCACAATGATTGGGCTTTAGCGCAACAGATAGGGAATCTCGACCTTCACCGCCCCGGTCGGGCAGTCCTTCTCACAAGGCATGCAGTACCAGCATTCATCAAACGCCATGTAGGCCTTTTGCGTCGCCGGATTGATCGCCAGCAGGTCCATCGGGCAGACGTCTACACATACGGTGCAGCCTTTGTGGGCAATGCACAGGTCCTCGTCGACGGTCACCGGCGCGTTGGAGCGGAAGAAAATTTCCTGGGGTTGATAGGCCATGGTTCGGGCTCTCCTGGTATCGATTGTCAGGCGGCGTTAGCGCCGACCCGCAACTTGTCGTAGGCCTGCAATTCGTCGGCGTCGAGTGGAATGATGTAGGGCTCCACGGCTTTCTTGAAACTGGTCATCAAGCCGTCTTCACCCTTCTTCAGGTGGCAATGGCAGAACCAGTCACGGTCATTGCGCTGCGGGTGATCGACCCGATGGTGGTAAAGCCCCCAACGGCTTTCAGCGCGGAACAACGAAGCCCGGGCAGCCATTTCGGCGCAGTCGCGGATCATGCTGACTTCCATCGCACGCATCAGCTCGTGGGCGTTGTGTGCCTTGATCTGATCCAGGTCGCGCTGGATATCACTGAAGCGCTGCAGGCCGATCTGCATTTTTTTAGTCACCTTGGGCGGTTGCAGGTAGTCATTCACAAATCGGCGCAGCTTGTATTCGACCTGGGCCGGTGGCAGGCCGTGTGTGCGGTCCAGAGGCGCGTAGACCCGTTGCTTTTCCGTTTCGACCTGCCCGGCATCAACCGCTGAAAAATCACGCCCGGCGACAAAATCTGCGGCGTTGTTGCCGGCGAACCAGCCGTAGGTAAATGCGCCCAACATGTAGTTGTGCGGCACGGCCGCCATGTCGCCCGCCGAGTACAACCCCTTCACCGAAGTCTCGGCCTTCTCGTTGACCCAGACCCCGGACGCCGAGTGACCGCTGCAGAAGCCGATTTCCGAGATGTGCATCTCAACCATCTGCGTGCGGTAATCGGTACCACGGTTAGCGTGGAACTGGCCGCGGCTGGGCCTTTCGTTGCTGTGCAGGATCTCTTCGATGTTCTGGATGGTTTCCTCGGCCAGGTGATCGAGCTTGAGAAATACCGGGCCATTGCCGCTTTCGAGTTCCTGGTGGAACTCCCACATCATCTGGCCGCTCCAGTAGTCGCACTCGATGAACCGCTCGCCCTTGTTGTTGGCGGTGTAGCCGCCCAGGGGGCCGGTGACATAGGCACAGGCCGGACCGTTGTAGTCCTTGATCAGCGGGTTGATCTGGAAGCATTCCAGGTTCGCCAGTTCGGCGCCTGCGTGATACGCCATGGCGTAGCCGTCGCCGGCATTGGTCGGGTTTTCGTAGGTGCCCATCAGGTAGCCCGAGGACGGCAGCCCCAGGCGACCGGCGGCACCGCAGCAAAGGATCACCGCCTTGGCCTTGATCACATGGAAGTCGGCCGTGCGGCAATCGAACCCCATCACACCGTTGACCGCGCCCTCTTCGTCAGTCAGCAGGCGCGTGCACACCAGCCGGTTGGTGATGCTCACCCGCGCGCGTTTCAACTGGCGATACAGGACCTTCTTGATGTCGTGTCCTTCCGGCATCGGCAGGACGTAGGCGCCCATGTGGTGGACCTTCTTCACCGCATAGTCACCGGTTTCGTCCTTCTCGAACTTCACGCCCCAACGGTCCAGTTGCTCGATGGTCTCGAAGCTGTGGGTGGCATAGGCGTACACCGCCGCCTGATTGATGATGCCGTCATTGGCAATGGTGATTTCCTTGGTGTACTGCTCCGGCGTCGAATGCCCGGGAATGATCGCGTTGTTGAGCCCGTCCATTCCCATGCTGATGGCGCCACTGCGCTTGACGTTGGCCTTGTCGATCAGCAGCACCCGCAGGTCGCGGTTACGCTCCTTGGCCTTGATCGCCGCCATGGGGCCGGCAGTGCCGCCGCCGATCACGACGATGTCGTATTCCTGTTCGAGGGTATTTCTGTTCTCGCAACTGTGGGTCATGCCTGATCCCCTTTTTGCCGGTCGATTCGCAAGCGGTACTGGAAGGCATCGCCGCGGTAGTAGAGGTGTTCGAAATCCACGGGGCGGCCAGCGGCATCGTGGGTCAGGCGCTCGATGCGCATGATCGGCGAACCGGCTTCCACACCCAGGGCCTGGGTCAGGTCGCTGTCAGCCAGCACCGCGTCGATAGCCAGGTCGGCATGCCCCAGTGATAGCCCGCAGTCGTTTTCCAGGATCAGAAAAATATCGCGGGTCACCAGGTCGGCCTTCTCCAGGCGCTCGCCAATGGCCTGGGGCAGATAGGTGATTTCCAGGGAGATCGGCTCGCGGTTGATCAGCCGCACCCGCTTGATCTGCGCCACGATGTCGCCTTCGGCTACCTGAAGGCGTTCGGCAACCAGCTTGTCGGCGCCGATGAATTTGAAACTGCGCAAGCGGTTGATCACCTCATAGCCGCGCCCGGTCATCGATTCGGCCAGGCCCTGCAAGGTGCTGACGTTCTGAAAGGTCTTGGGCTTGGCCACGAACGTGCCCTTGCCATGAATCTTGAAGATCAACCCTTCCTTTTGCAGATCGCCCAAAGCCTGTCGCACCGTGATGCGGCTGACCTTGAACAGGTTGCCCAGCTCGCTTTCGGAAGGCATCTGGCTGTCTTGCGGATATTCACCGTCGAGGATTCGCGCACGCAGCACATCACGCAGTTGGGTGTGCAGCGGGACGCTGCCGAGGGAGAGGACGTTATCGGTCATGGCTATTCACTTGTTATAACGAGTTATGACAAGATCATATCGAGCGGATTTGCGGCTGGGAAATAACGTTTGGGTATAAGGTTAGTCGGCAGTTTCAGGTGAAGGAGCCTGCTCCTTCACCCTGCCATCCCGTGTCAGCCAATGCGTAGCGCGCGCAGGTCGAGGTGGCCGTCCTTGAGCGGCGGGCACCAGTAGTAGCCGCCGGTGATTGGCCGGCTGATGCGATACAGGCCATCGGTGATGCCGTCTTCCAGGCCGCTCATGCGGCGCAGCTGGGCTTCGAAGGCGTCCAGGGAGAAGCCGAACGCGAGGAACATCAGGCCGGCACGGTCGCCTTCAATCCAGGGCATGGAACGACGCACCACAAACGCCTCGGGGGCAAAACTTTCCTGAGCGGTGCGTTTGACGTGAGCGGAGATTGGCGCATCGTCCAGTTCTTCGTTGTCGCTCAGGCGCCGGCCCATGATGTTGTCCGTCTCATGGGACGGCAACGCGCGAAAACCTTTCAAATCGTGCTGCCACTGCTGGATCGCGGCAAAACTGCCACCGACCAGGCCCTCAGCGCCCTCGCCCAGCAACGCCGCCGCCACGGCAGCTTCGTCATGAGGGTTTTCCGTACCGTCTTCGTAACCGGTCAGGTCGTGGCCGGTCAGGTGGCGAAAAGTTTCATTCATCTGCACCAGACGCAACGCCGGAGCCAGTGCCGCTTCGATGGCCTGACTGCGATTGAGCAATTCGCCACGGTCGATTCCATGCAGCCAGCACCACAGCGCATGCTGGGTCGACGGGTTATCGACGCCCACACCTGTCATCGCCGGAAATGCCCGCAGGCCATCGATCCGGGCGTGAAGTGCCATGACCAGGGACTCACCAAAGCCCACTACGGCGGATTTGCCGTCTACCAGTTGCATCAGGTTGTCGAGTGCAGCCGGCAGGGCTTCGACGGACACCAGCGCGAAGAACAGATGACGGGCTTGCAGCGGAACGGGGGTGGCGAGGATGCCCGGCTGGTAGTGACTCATATCGACTCCTTGAAAAAGCTGCGCAGTTTACCGGGGTCCTGGATCGTATACACATGCGTTTTTCATGTAGAGCAGGACTTGCGCATGCCCGCTTCGTCGGCTGATCGCTGTAAAAATGCTGAACGTGCTGCAATATCGCAGCACTTTTGTGCAGCTGGCAAAGATTGTGGGAGCACACGCTGTACAGCTGCTCCACCTGCTGCAGTTGCTACAACTGCTCCAGGTGCTACGACAGATATGCTTGGCATGCGATGTGCCCTGCTTTTGAGACCCTCAGCCAACCCGAGCCGATTCACCATGGATATCCTGAACTTGCTGGCCCACAAGGCGCCGCCCTGCACCAGCACCCTGAGGGCCGACGGGCTGCTCGTGAGCCTGTCCGCCAGCTTGAGCGATCAACTGGGTTACTCGCCGGAAAACTCGTTGAACCAGCCGATCGAACACCTCTACAGCGTCGAATCGGTTCGCACCCTGCGAGCACTGTTCGCCAACCCGCCTGCGGACGAGCAGGTTCAGAGCCTTGAGCTGACCCTGATCCGACACAACGGCAGCCTGCTGCACGTGATTGCCAGCGGGTTGCTGCAGTGGCGCGAGGTTCAGCCGGCCTGCCTGCACTTGTTGAACATACCGCTGGGCACACTGGGGCATCGCCTGCGGGAAATGCACAACGCCAATGAAGTGATGAGCCAGATGCTGCAGAGCGCCAAGGTGGCCTACTGGTGCATCGAGTTTGCTGAAGCAGTAGACATCAACAACTCACCGGATGAAATCGTGCGCCAGGTGTTCGAAAACGACTCGCACTGGCGCCTGTGCAACCGCGCGATGGCCGACGTCTACGAAATGCCTTCGGATGTCGATTTCAATCAGCAACCGGTCCGGCTCTACTGGCCGCGCAGCCCGGCCAACGAGGAATTTGTGCGGCGCCTGATCGAAGCAGGATTCAGCGTCGACTGCGCCTTGTCCGTGGACCGCCGCCATGACGGATCGCCCGCCTACGTCGAGAACGACGTGCGCGCAACCATCGTCAACGGGCACCTGCTACGCATGTGGGGCAGCATTCGCGATGTCAGCCAGGAACTGCGCATGCAACACGATGCAGAACAACGCATAGATGCGTTGCGCCGAGTGTTCGATGCAGTACCGGACGCCGTGCTGGTGATTGACGAACACTTGCAGCCGCAATGGCGCAACGCAGTGTTTGAAGAGACTTTCGGCATCACCAACGGCGCGGGTATCGCTCGCCTGTTGCTGGATAACGCACTGCCGGAACGCACCTGGCACCGTCTGCCGCTGCCGGATTTGAGTGGGCGTGCGCCGGACTTCGATGTGCACTGTTCGCGCATCCTGATTCGCGAAGGCGTGGCCTGGCGCGTTGCAGTGTTCCGTCAGCGCCAGGGCGTGGGCACCCAAGAGTTGCACCCATGAAAGACTCGAACCTGCCACCCAGCCTGCAGATGGGCATGCGCTCTTCGGTCAATGTCAGCAGCGAAGTGCTCGGCGCGTTACTGCAGACCCCGGCCCTGCACGCCCTCCTCGACAGCTTCAGCGAGGCGCTCATCGTGACTGACGGCGAAGGCCGCGTACGCTTTCTCAACCTGGCCGCCGAGCGGGTCAATCGACTGTCCAAACAGCAGGCCATCGGGTTATCGGACAGTGAGTTTTTCCAGCGCTCTGCACTCAACTACGACGACCTGCAAGCGGCACTCAATCGCGGCGGCAACAGCGCCTTGACGCGTTCCCGAGAGGGCCGCGTGCTGCTCAGCAGCACCCATGCGATTCCCACCGGGGCTTATGAAAAGCCTTTTCGCATGCTGACCCAGAAAGATTTTGACGGCAGCCAGCCGCAACGCCGAGCGCCCCTGGGCGCCAGGCCGGTTGAATCCCAAGGCCTGCGCGACCCGCAAGATAACGCGCTGCATCTGTCCCCACAGCTCTCAGGCATCGCCGACACTGGCGTGCGCGCCTTCCGTCGACGCGCGCGCCTGTTGCTGTTGGGTGAACCAGGAGTGGGCAAGACTGCGATCGCCCGACACATACACCGAGCTGCGGGCTGGGGCGATCGGCCGTTCATTCATGTCAATTGCGGGAGCATTCCCGAGAGCCTGTTCGAATCGGAGATGTTTGGTTATGAACGCGGGGCCTTTACCGGCGCGCTGGCGGGCGGCAAGCAAGGCTATATCGAAGCGGCTGCCGGCGGGACGCTGTTCCTCGACGAGATCGGCGAGATACCGCTGCACGTCCAGGCCAAGCTGTTGAAATTTCTCGAAGACAGCACTATTCAATCGGTCGGCTCGCCCCTGAGCAAATCCGTGCAGGTGCAGGTCATTGCAGCCACCAACAAGGATTTGCGACACCTGGTCAGCCTCGGCGAGTTTCGTGCCGACCTGTACTACCGCCTGGCCGTGCTGCCGGTGGAAATTCCGCCGTTACGCCAGCATCGTGATGATTTGCCCTTCCTGATCGACATTCTGCTCAGCCGGATCAATGGAGACCGTGAACCGTCCCTGAGCCTCTCAGCGGGCTGTCGCAAGCGGCTGCTGAGCTACGACTACCCGGGCAACATCCGCGAGCTGGTGAACATTTTCGAGCGCCTGGCCGTCCTCGCCGATGATGAGGCACAGGAACATCATCTGCCTGCCGAAATGCTCGAACCGCAGCGCCCTCGGGAATCACTGAATGCCCAACTGGCCGACGAAGAGGATGCGCCGCAGAACCTCAAGCTGCAGGTCCAGCATTTCGAACGCCAGGTGATCCTCCGGGCGGTGCACCTGTGCGGCAGCAAGCGCAAGGCGGCGGTGTACCTGGGTATCGACATTGGCACGTTGATTCGCAAGTTGCAGCGCGAGTGATTTGAAAACGTAGCAGCGTAGAGGAGCTGTTGTAGGAGCTGTCGAGTGAAACGAGGCTGCGATCTTCTGGCTCCTCCAAAAACCAGATCAAAAGATCGCAGCCTCGTTTCACTCGACAGCTCCTACAGGGCCCTTACAGGACCCACTCTCACCTGCAAGCGCTGCGGAAACGCATACATATCCAGTTACTTTTGCCTTTCTCCTTTCTTCACCAAACAACATATCCCTTTGGATTCATAGACTTATATAACTGGCACGACCTGTGCTCCTGCTATCTGAAACCCACCATCGTTGGGCTTTGCACAAGGCCGGCTTTACCGCCGCGCCGGTAGCCAGGAGGAATAATAAAAATGTTGATCACAGGGATCAAAAGCCGACCGGTCTATGACCGGCTGGAACCGCTGCCAGGCGGTCTGCATCACATCATCGCCGGCCAGGGCAGTGGCGGGCGCGCCATGTTGCGATTACTGGACGAGATGGCCGCCTCTGCGGGCCCCATTACCCTGCTGTATTCCCAGGAGTCCTTCTCCGGGCAGGATTTCCTCGGCCAGTTACAGGAGCATCCGCAGCTTCCACTGCACGTGCACCCGTCCAATCAGGCGCTCATCGAAGCACTCAGGACCCTGCTCGGCGAAGCGCGTATGGGCACCCGCCTGTACCTCGCCGGCTCGGAAAGCTTTCTCGGCAGCGCCATGCAAGTGGCCACGCATTTCGACCTCAATCGCGACGAAGTGCTACGCGAGCATTCCGGCACCCTGGTACGCCGGGTCTGGTGCGTGCATTGCGACACCTACACCGAGAACGTCACTCAACGGGTCTACGACTGCCCTGGATGCGGCGTGACGCTGGTGGTGCGCGATCATTATTCCCGTCGCCTGGCCGCCTTCCAGGCGGTCAAGGCCGATGCTGAAGTCCCGGGTGAATTGCCCGAAGCCGAGGAGCTCGACACATGAGCCAGAACAACGGCACATTGAATTTGCGCGTAGCCCGCATCGAAGCGGTGACCCCGGAAATCAAGCGCTTCACCCTGGTGTCGCCGACCGGCGCTCACCTGCCCGCGTTCTCCGGTGGCAGCCACGTGGTGGTGCTGATCGCCCACTCGCAGAACACCCTGCGCAACCCCTATTCACTGCTCAGCTCGCCGTACGACACCAGCAGTTATCAGATTGCCGTGCGCCGGGTGGACAGCGGTCGTGGCGGCTCGGTCTCGCTGCACGACGATGTCAGCGAAGGGGATGTGATCGAGGTGACGCCACCGGTCAACCTGTTCCCGCTCATCAAGCAGGCGCGGCTGCACATCTTTATCGCGGGCGGCGTCGGCATTACACCGGTCATCTCGCAGCTGGAGGAACTGCGCCTGAGCAAGGTGCCTTTTGAACTGCATTACGCGGTGCGCGGCGAAGCACATGCACAACTTGGCAAGGAATTGCAGGCCACCTATGGCGAACAGGTGCACCTGTATCGCAAGGGTGTCGACTCGCGCATGGACATCGGCCGGGTCTTGGCCGACCGCCCGCTGGGTAGCCACGTATACGTCTGCGGCCCGGACAGCATGATCGACGCCACGCTGGGGTGCGCCCGGGAACTGGGCTGGACCGACAGCCATGTGCACTTCGAGCGATTCCTGGAGCAAAGCAGCGGCGGCGAAGCTTTCAGTTTCACCCTCGGCCGCAGCGGTACGACCATCGAAGTCTCTCCCGACCAGACCATGCTCGAAGCGGTAGAAGCCGCCGGCTACAGCATGCCTTATCTGTGTCGTGGCGGCGCCTGTGGTCATTGCGAAACCACCGTACTGGAACTCGATGGCGAGCTGCTGCACAGCGATGACTGGCTGTCGGACGAGGACAAGGCCAGCCGCAAGAAAATCATGCCCTGCGTATCCCGCGCCAAATGCAATCGCCTGGTCATCGACCTCTGATCGACGGAAAACATAAAAATGAATATCAAATTCAATCCCGACGAAACCTACCGCGACGACTACACCTTCGCCAACAGCCCGGAAACCATCGCCCGCGCGCCCTTCCCATTCCCTGATGACGACTACATGTACTCGATGAATCTCGAGCCGCATGTCCCGGTAGGCGATGGCGCGTTTCGCGCTGCTTTCGACATCGACGAACATTACATCAGCGAGTGCAAGGACCGGGCGATCACCCTGGATAAAGACCCGGGAATGCACTACGTCTCGGCTCCTCACATGATGGAGGCGCAGTGGGACTTGCTGGAACTGATCATGGAGTCCTACGCCCGCGATTATCCGCAGTACTTCAGCCTGCAGCGCGAGGGCCGCCAGTGGCACTGGACCAACCGTCTGCTGGACATTGATGACCACTTCACCTTCGGTGATCCAGCGACCCTGCCCTACGAGCCGATGGAATACGTGACCCGTCAGGCCCAGGGCGATTGGGTGTTGCAGGAAGAACGCGACGGCACGCTGTTTTGGGGCGCCGGCATCGCCACCCAACGTGCCGATTACTCACTGCGCTTCAACCTGGGCATGAGCTGGGAGGAATTCCACGGCCCGGTGCCGCTGGTCAAGGAGATCGGCATGCTCGACCGCGCCTTGAAGTTCCTGTTGCGCTTGCGCACCGGGCATCCGGTGCGTCGCCTGAACTGGTCACTGACGGTCAACCCGCGCCTGGAAGTCTCCGCCGAAAGCCTGCCGGAATGGGCACCGGACCGCACCATCGTAACGGCACAGAACGCCGGCAAGCTGGTGTACCTGCGCATAGAGTTACAGCCACTGCACCGCCTGCCTCGCAGCAACGCGATCGTGTTTCCGATTCGCACTTATCTGCTCAGCCTCGAAGACATCGCCACCAACCCCGCATGGGCGCGGCGCATGCACCGGGTGCTGCGGGACTTGAACCAGCAACTGGTCGATTACAAGGGTTTCAGCCGTTATCGCGATGCAGCGGTGGAATGGCTTTCGCAGTACGACACCGAACCCAAACCCTGACGCGAGCCCCTGTGGGAGCCAGCCTGCTGGCGATGGCTGCCTTGAAGTCGCCATCGCCAGCAGGCTGGCTCCCACAGGTTCGAGGTATCCAATAATTGGCGGGCCAACCCGCCAGCACCGCAATCCACTGCCATTGATAATGAGGAAATAAAATGAGTGGCTCATCCAACACGCGTGCAAGCAGCAGCGCCGATCAGGACGCGGAACAACTCCGCGCCCTCGGCTACAGCTCGGATTTCAATCGGAGCATGAGCCTGTGGGAGAATTTTTCCCTGGGCTTCACTTACCTGTCACCGGTGGTCGGCGTCTACACCCTGTTTGGCCTGTGCCTGGCCGCCGGCGGCCCGCCGATGTTCTGGTCGTACCTGCTGATCGGCGCCGGGCAATTGCTGGTGTGCCTGATCTTCGGTGAAATCGTCTCGCAGTTCCCCATCTCCGGTGGGGTCTATCCATGGGCGCGCCGTCTGGTGGGCAAGCGCTGGGCTTGGATGGTCGGCTGGGTTTACGCCTGGGCGCTGTGTGCAACCATCGCCGGCGTCGCAGTCGGTGCGGGACCTTACCTGGCCATCATGCTGGGTTTCAATCCGGGGCCCGAGGCCAATATCTATATCGCCCTGACGATCATTGCACTGTCGACCGCGCTGAACCTGGTCGGCACCAAGCTGCTGGCGCGGGTGGCGATGTTCGGCTTCCTCTGCGAGCTGGTCGGCGCCATCCTGGTGGGTGGCTACCTGCTGATCTTTGAACGGCACCAGCCGTTCAGCGTGCTGTTCGACACTTTCAATCTCGAAGTCAACGGTTCATACCTGCCGGCGTTCCTTGCGGCATCGCTTGCCGGCCTGTTCCAGTACTACGGTTTCGAGGCCTGCGGCGATGTCGCCGAAGAAACGCCAAACCCTGGCAAGCGCATTCCCAAAGCCATGCGCATGACCATCTACATCGGTGGTGCGGCGGCGATGTTCGCCTGCCTGGCGCTGATCCTGTCGGTGCCGGACATGGCCAAGGTCCTCGCTGGTGAAGACACCGACCCGGTGGCGACCATTCTGGCCAACGCCTTCGGCCCGGTGGGTTCGCGCCTGGTGATGGCGGTGGTGATGGTGTCGTTCATCTCTTGCGTACTGAGCCTGCAAGCGGCCGCCAGCCGCCTGTTGTTTGCCTATGCCCGTGACGAAATGATCATCGGCAGCTCGCTGCTCAAGCGGCTGTCGGGCAACCACGTGCCGTCGTTCGCCCTGTTGATCAGCGGCCTGGTGCCGGCTGGCATCGTCTGCCTCGGCATGTTCATGGCCGATGCGGTGGCGACCATCGTCGGTTTCGCGGCCATTGGTATCTATGTCGCCTTCCAGCTGATCGTCATTGCGGCCTTGATCGCCCGCGCCAAGGGCTGGCGTCCGAACGGGCAGTTCACCCTCGGCGCCTGGGGCCTGTGGGTGAACCTCGCCGCGCTGATCTATGGCGTCTGCGCGATCATCAATATGGTTTGGCCGCGCTCGCCGGATGCGCCCTGGTTCATCAACTATTCGATGATCCTGACCACCCTGGTGGTGATGGGTGCCGGCCTGGTCTACATGTTGCTCGGCAAACCGTACGACAAGGGCACAGCACCTGCAGGCGATGCATGGAAGTTCTCCAGGCCGCCGGCCAAGGCTGCTGATGTGTCCGCTGCGGCGATCAACAGACCTTCAATTTAACTACAACCCCCTGTAGGAGCGAGCTTGCTCGCGATGAACCTGAGGGCGCCGCGTGCATTCAGGCAGCCCTCGTCATGTTGACGTCCATCGCGAGCAAGCTCGCTCCTACAAGGGTCCGGTTTGAAAACAAGAATTGCTTCAGAGAGGACAACCCCATGCAAACCAAACTCCTGATCAACGGCCAGTTGATCACTGGCGAAGGCCCCGCCCAAGCCGTGTTCAACCCGTCATTGGGCCGTGTCCTGGTGGAGATCAACGAAGCCAGCGAAGCCCAGGTCGATGCTGCCGTACGGGCCGCCGATGCGGCGTTCGATGGTTGGTCACAGACCCCGCCGAAAGATCGCGCCCTGCTGCTGCTGAAGCTCGCCGACGTCATCGAGGCCCACGGCGAAGAGCTGGCCAAGCTGGAATCGGACAACTGCGGCAAGCCTTACAGCGCCGCTCTGAATGACGAGATCCCGGCGATTGCCGACGTGTTCCGTTTCTTCGCCGGCGCCAGCCGCTGCATGAGCGGTTCGGCTGGCGGTGAATACCTGCCCGGCCACACCTCGATGATCCGCCGCGATCCGGTGGGCGTGATCGCCTCGATCGCGCCGTGGAACTACCCGCTGATGATGGTCGCCTGGAAAATCGCTCCGGCTCTAGCCGCCGGTAATACCGTGGTGCTCAAGCCGTCGGAACAAACCCCGCTGACCGCGTTGCGCCTGGCGGAACTGGCGTCGCAAATTTTCCCCGCCGGCGTCCTCAACCTGGTGTTCGGGCGCGGTCCAACGGTGGGTAGCCCGCTGGTGACCCACCCGAAAGTGCGCATGGTCTCGCTGACTGGCTCGATCGCCACTGGCTCGAACATCATTTCCAGCACCGCCGACAGCGTCAAGCGCCTGCACATGGAACTGGGCGGCAAGGCCCCGGTGATCATCTTCGACGACGCCGACATCGACGCCGCCGTGGAAGGCATTCGCACCTTCGGTTTCTACAACGCCGGCCAGGATTGCACGGCGGCCTGCCGCATCTACGCCCAGGCCGGGATCTACGAGAAGTTCGTCGAGAAGCTCGGTGCCGCGGTCAGCAGCATCAAGTACGGCCTGCAGGACGATCCGGCCACCGAGCTCGGCCCGCTGATCACTGCGCAGCACCGCGACCGCGTGGCCGGGTTCGTCGAACGCGCCGTGGCGCAGTCGCACATCCGCCTGATCACCGGTGGCAAGGCGGTGGACGGCAACGGTTTCTTCTTCGAGCCGACGGTGCTGGCGGACGCACAGCAGGACGACGAGATCGTTCGCCGCGAGGTGTTCGGCCCGGTGGTGTCGGTGACCAGGTTTACTGACGAGGCCCAGGTGCTGGGCTGGGCCAACGACTCGGACTACGGCCTGGCGTCGTCAGTGTGGACCGCCGACGTCGGCCGCGCGCATCGGTTGTCGGCGCGCCTGCAATACGGCTGCACCTGGGTCAATACGCACTTCATGCTCGTCAGCGAAATGCCCCATGGCGGTCAGAAATTGTCCGGCTATGGCAAGGACATGTCGATGTATGGGCTGGAGGACTACACCGTGGTACGGCATGTGATGTTCAAGCACTAAAAAAGCATCGCTGGCAAGCCAGCTCCCACAAGGGTTGGGACTTACCCAACCCTGTGGTCAACCACAAATCCTGTGGGAGCTGGCTTGCCAGCGATGGCGCCCTCAAGGCCCCAGTGTTCTCTGCCCATTCCCGATCCCCTTCGCAACATCTACCCCCCAATCCAGCGCCGCTTCCATGTCCAGTAAATGCGGTCGTGGATCGTGGTCCTCGGAAACCGGTACCCCGTCCGGACGATAAACGCCGATAAACATCTTTAACGAACCGTCGCGCAAAATTTCCGCCTTCACCACAATCGAGCATCCATTCGACAGCGTTTCCTTGTGTTCCAAATGGCGCTCAGTCATCACGGTAATCCTCCGGTCGTTGGGTTCGGGTCAGTACTCATCTTAGCTCACGCCAGCGCACCAAAATGATTCGTCAAAATGCCCGAAAACCCCGGCCTGACAGCGGCGCATTGCCACCTATACTGGAAACCACCGCCCCTTCGGGGTCTGCACGTCCAACAATAAAAAGCAGAGGTGGAACATGGTCTGGCAGCAAATCTACGATCCGTTCAACAACCCGGTCATTTCCACCCTCATGGCAGCCGTGCCAGTGGTGGTGATGCTGGCGGCCCTGGCGTTCTTCCATATCAAGGCGCACCTGGCGGCCCTGCTAGCCCTGGGCTCAGCCCTGATCATCGCGATCTTCGCCTTTGGCATGCCGGCCGACATGGCAGGCTCCGCGGCCCTGTATGGCGCCGCCAACGGTTTGTTGCCGATTGGCTGGATCGTACTCAACATCATTTTCCTGCACCGCCTGACCACCGAAAATGGCTCGTTCAAGGTGCTGCAAGACTCACTGGCGCGGATCACTGACGATCGTCGCCTGCAACTGCTGTTGATCGCCTTCTGTTTTGGCGCCTTTTTTGAAGGCGCCGCAGGTTTCGGCACACCGGTGGCAGTCACCGGGGCGATTCTGATCGGTCTGGGGTTCTCGCCACTGGCGGCGTCCGGCCTGGCGCTGATTGCCAACACCGCGCCCGTGGCGTTTGGCGCACTGGGCACGCCGATCATCACGCTCGCCAAGGTCACGGGCCTGGATGAAATGGAGCTGTCGATGATGGTCGGTCGGCAACTGCCGTTCTTCTCGGTGATCGTGCCGTTCTGGCTGATCTGGGCGTTTGCCGGGTGGCGCAAGATGCTGGAAATCTGGCCGGCGATCCTGGTCGCCGGGGTCAGCTTCGCCGTGCCGCAGTTCCTGGTGTCCAACTACCATGGCCCGATGCTGGTGGACGTGATCGCTGCGCTGATCTCCATGGCCTGTTTGACCGGCTTCCTCAGGGTGTGGAAACCGGCCACCGTACACACCTCCGCAGCCCTTTCAGGTCGCGTCGACAATTCGAAAATTGATGCCGAGCACGATCAAAAACCCGTCGCCAGCGCCGCGTTTGGTGCGGATGCCAAACCCGCCGTGATGCGTGCGTGGATGCCGTGGATCATCCTCACCGTGTTCGTGTTCGCCTGGGGTACCCAGGGTTTCAAGAACATGTTCGACACCCGCCCTGCCATTGATCCTGTGACCCAGTCGGCCAAGCTCGATCCTCAAGGCAAACCGTTGCGCGAGGCGAATCCGGTCTTTGCCCCGGTGATCACCTTTGGCACGATCCACCAGCAAATTGAAAAAGTCCCACCAGTAGTGCCTGCGCCAAAAACCGAAGAAGCGGTCTACAAGTTCACCTGGCTGACCAGCACCGGCAGCGGCATCCTGCTGGCGGCGATCCTGGGCGGGCTGTTGATGGGCTATTCGATTCCGCAGCTGATCAAGCAGTACGTGCGCACCATCTGGGTGGTGCGCTACTCGCTGATCACCATCGTCGCGATGCTCGCCCTGGGCTTCCTCACGCGCTATTCAGGCCTGGACGCAACGATGGGCCTGGCGTTTGCTGCCACGGGGATTTTCTACCCCATGTTCGGCACCCTGCTGGGCTGGCTTGGCGTCGCGCTGACAGGCTCCGACACGGCGTCGAACGTGTTGTTCGGCGGCCTGCAGCGGGTCACTGCCGAACAACTGGGGCTCAGCCCGGTGCTGATGGCAGCTGCCAATAGCTCCGGCGGGGTCATGGGCAAGATGGTCGATGCGCAGTCGATCGTGGTGGCCTCCACTGCCACTCGCTGGTATGGCCATGAAGGAGAAATCCTGCGGTATGTGTTCTTCCACTCGATCGTCCTGGCGATTCTGGTCGGCGGGTTGGTGACGTTGCAGGCGTATGTGGCGCCATTCAGCGATATGGTCGTGGGTGGGCATTAAACGGGATCAGCCGGTTGTTGCGCTTCTGACCTACCTGCCCGGGCTGCTGCCCGGGCGTTCATGAACGGAGTAGGGTAAAGCGACTATGAACATTCTCTACGATGAACGCGTCGACGGCGTGCTGCCGCAGGTCGACCGGGCTGCCCTGCTACAGGCCCTGCATGCGCGCCTGCCGGACCTGGAAGTGCTGCATCAGCAGGAAGAGCTCAAACCCTACGAATGCGACGGCCTCTCGGCGTACCGCACCACGCCATTGCTGGTGGTGCTGCCGCGTCACCTGGACGAAGTGCAAGGGGTGCTCAAGCTGTGTCACGAGATGCAGGTTCCGGTAGTCGCCCGGGGTGCGGGCACCGGGCTATCGGGTGGGGCACTGCCGCTGGAGCAAGGCGTGCTGCTGGTGATGGCGCGCTTCAACAACATCCTGCACATCGACCCTGCGGCTCGCACGGCACGGGTCCAGCCGGGTGTGCGCAACCTGGCGATCTCCCAGGCCGCGGCGCCATTTGGCCTGTACTACGCCCCGGACCCTTCGTCACAGATCGCCTGCTCCATCGGCGGTAATGTCGCGGAAAACGCCGGAGGTGTGCACTGCCTCAAGTACGGCCTGACCGTGCACAACGTGGTCAAGGTCGACATCCTCACGGTGGAGGGCGAGCACCTGAGCCTGGGGTCGAATGCCCTGGACTCACCGGGCTTCGACCTGCTTGCCCTGTTCACCGGGTCTGAAGGCATGCTCGGCGTCATCACCGAAGTAACGGTCAAGCTGCTGCCCAAACCCCAGACCGCCAAGGTGCTGCTGGCCGCTTTTGATTCGGTCGAAAAAGCCGGCCGTGCGGTAGGCGACATCATTGGTGCCGGCATCATCCCCGGGGGCCTGGAAATGATGGACAACCTGGCCATCCGCGCCGCCGAAGACTTCATCCATGCCGGCTATCCGGTGGACGCCGAAGCCATCCTGCTGTGTGAACTCGATGGCGTCGAAGCCGATGTCCACGATGACTGCGACAGGGTCCGCCAGGTGCTCGAACAGGCAGGCGCCACCGAAGTGCGCCAGGCCAGGGACGAAGCCGAACGCGTGCGTTTCTGGGCCGGACGCAAGAACGCCTTTCCGGCGGTCGGGCGACTGTCGCCGGACTACTACTGCATGGACGGCACCATACCGCGTCGGGAATTACCCGGCGTGCTGCAGGCCATCGCCGCCTTGTCTGCCGAATACGGCCTGCGCGTAGCCAACGTGTTCCATGCCGGCGATGGCAACATGCACCCCTTGATTTTGTTCGATGCCAACCAACCGGGGGAGCTCGATCGGGCAGAGGCACTGGGGGGCAGGATTCTCGAGCTGTGCGTGAAAGTCGGCGGCAGCATCACCGGTGAACATGGCGTCGGCCGCGAGAAGATCAACCAGATGTGCGCCCAGTTCAACAGTGATGAACTGACGCTGTTCCATGCCGTCAAGGCAGCGTTCGATCCCGCTGGCCTGCTCAACCCCGGCAAGAACATCCCCACCTTGCACCGCTGCGCAGAATTCGGCGCGCTGCATGTGCACATGGGGCAATTGCCCTTCCCTGAGCTGGAGCGTTTCTGATGCGCCACGAAGATGACTTCGATGACAGCGCCGCACTTCTGGAGCAAGTCAACCAGGCGTTGCAGGGCATTACCCCACTGCGTATCCAGGGCTCAAACAGCAAGGCTTTCCTGGGGCGCATCACTGCCGGTGAAGTGCTCGATACCCGCGCCCATCGGGGCATCGTCAGCTACGATCCGACTGAGCTGGTGATCACCGCACGATGCGGCACGCCGTTGGTGGAACTGGCTGAAGTGCTGGCTGCCTCGCAGCAGATGCTGCCCTGCGAACCGCCGTCCTTCGGCGAGGGCGCGACGGTCGGCGGCATGATCGCCTGCGGGTTGTCGGGACCGCGACGGCCCTGGTCGGGTTCGGTTCGCGATTTCGTCCTCGGCACCCGGGTAATCACCGGCCACGGCAAGCATCTGCGCTTCGGCGGCGAAGTGATGAAGAACGTCGCCGGCTACGACCTGTCGCGTCTGATGGCTGGCAGCTACGGCGCCCTCGGGGTAGTGACCGAGGTATCACTCAAGGTGCTGCCCAGGCCTCGGCAATGCCTGAGCATCAGCCTGGAGCTCGACGTCGAACGCGCCCTTGATCGCCTCAGCGAATGGGGCCAGCAGCCGTTGCCGATCAGCGCGGCCTGCCACGATGGCACACGCCTGCACCTGCGCCTGGAAGGCGGCGAAGGCTCGGTGGCCGCGGCCCACGAGCGCTTGGGCGGCGAGCTGCTGGACGCCGGGTACTGGGCCGATCTCAACGAACACAGGCTGAGTTTTTTCGATGAGGATCAGCCGCTGTGGCGGCTGTCCGTA
This sequence comes from Pseudomonas sp. HY13-MNA-CIBAN-0226, assembly GCF_040310305.1. Taxonomy (NCBI): domain Bacteria; kingdom Pseudomonadati; phylum Pseudomonadota; class Gammaproteobacteria; order Pseudomonadales; family Pseudomonadaceae; genus Pseudomonas; species Pseudomonas sp. HY13-MNA-CIBAN-0226. The sequence goes on along the minus strand of NZ_JBEOPS010000002.1, from coordinate 354,954 downwards.
CCGCACAACACCCCTCGCCTGTCACTGCCGGGGCGACAACTGATCGATTGGGGCGGTGCCCAGCGCTGGCTCAAGACCGATGCTGAAGCCGCGTTCATTCGCCAGGTGGTCAGCGAGGTCGGCGGACACGTGACCTGTTACAGCCATGGATTGATCGACAGCCCTTTCCAGCCATTGCCTGCCGCCCTCATGCGCTACCACCGCAACCTCAAGCAGCAACTCGACCCCCAGGGTATTTTCAACCCCGGTCGCCTGTACGCGGAGCTCTGAGCCATGCAAACCACGTTGAGCGAACAGGCCCGCCAGTTGCCCCGAGCCGAAGAAGCCGAAAGCATCCTGCGCAGCTGTGTGCACTGCGGCTTCTGCAATGCCACCTGCCCCACCTATCAACTGCTCGGCGACGAGCTGGACGGGCCACGCGGACGAATCTACCTGATCAAGCAAGTACTGGAAGGCCACGAGGTCACGCGCAAGACTCAACTGCACCTGGACCGCTGCCTGTCCTGCCGCAACTGCGAAACCACCTGCCCCTCCGGCGTGGATTACCACAACCTGCTGGATATCGGCCGGGCGGTGGTCGATGCAGCGGTCCCGCGCTCCCTGGCACAGCGCCTGTTGCGCGAGGGACTGCGCAACGTCGTGCCCAACCCTGGGCTGTTCAAGAGCCTGGTCAGCAGCGGTCAAGTGTTCCGGGCGCTGCTGCCGGACACGCTGCGCGCCAAATTGCCACGCAGTGCCTGGCCGGCAAAAGCCCGACCGGCCGCGCGCCATGCCCGGCAGGTACTGATGCTCGAAGGCTGCGTGCAGCCTGGCCTGTCGCCTAATACCAATGCCGCCGCCGCGCGGGTACTGGACCGCCTGGGCATCAGCGTGACCCCGAGCCGCGAAGCCGGGTGCTGCGGCGCCGTGGATTATCATCTCGATGCCCAGGCCGCCGGCCTCGATCGCGCCCGGCGCAACATCGATGCGTGGTGGCCAGGCATCGAGAGTGGCGCCGAGGCCATTGTGCAGACCGCCAGCGGCTGCGGCGCGTTCATCAAGGACTACGGGCACCTGCTGGGCACCGATCCGGCCTATGCCGCCAAGGCACAAAAAGTCAGTGCGCTGGCCAGGGACCTGGTTGAAGTGTTGCGTGACGAACCCCTGGAAACACTAGGCGTGCAGGCCGAGCAACGCCTGGCGTTCCACTGCCCTTGCACCTTGCAGCACGCGCAGAAGCTCGGGGGGGCGGTCGAGGCGGTGCTGGTACGTCTGGGTTTCAACCTCACCATCGTGCCGGACAGTCACCTGTGCTGCGGCTCGGCAGGCACTTATTCGGTGACCCAGCCAGTACTGGCCCGCCAATTGCGAGACAACAAACTCAATGCCCTGGAAAGCGGGCGCCCCGACGTGATTGCTACCGCCAATATCGGCTGCCAAACGCACCTCGACGGCGCCGGTCGCACCTCGGTCAGGCACTGGATCGAACTGGTCGAAGCGGCACTGCCCTCCCCACCTGCTGGAGTATCCCCATGAACCGCAAATTCGTTTTAAGCCAGGTCGAGGTCAGTCAGATCCTCGCCGCTGCGCGCAATGAAGCCCTGGGTAATCAATGGGCGGTGACCATCGCGGTGGTCGATGACGGCGGCCATCCCCTGGCCCTGGAACGCCTTGACGGCGCTGCCGCGATCAGCGCCTACATCGCCACGGAAAAGGCCCGCACTGCGGCGCTGGGTCGGCGCGAGTCCAAAGGTTACGAGGACATGGTCAATGGCGGTCGGCATGCGTTTCTCTCGGCGCCCTTGCTGACGTCCCTGGAGGGTGGCGTACCGATCATCATCGAGGGCCAGGTGATTGGCGCGGTGGGGGTATCAGGCGTCAAGGCCGAACAGGATGCACAGGTGGCCAAGGCGGGGGCGCAGTGCCTGGGCAACCCGAACGCCTGATCAAGCCAAGCCCCAATGGTGAATCAATCGACGAAGAGGAAACCTGCCGATGCCCAGCCTGACCGCCAAGGACTTCGCCCCGCAACTGCTCGAACTCTACGACTACTACGCCCACGGCAAGATCAACCGACGCGAGTTTCTTGACCGCGCGGCGCTATTCACCTTCGGCGGACTGACCGCTGGCGCCCTGCTTGCGAGCCTGAGCCCCAACTATGCCCTGGCCGAGCAAGTCGCCTTCACCGACCCGGACATTATTGCCGAGTACATCACCTATCCTTCACCCCAGGGCAACGGGCAGGTGCGCGCCTACCTGGTGCGCCCGGCCAAAGCCCCGGGCAAGGTGCCGGGAGTGGTGGTGGTACATGAGAATCGCGGTCTCAATCCCTATATCGAAGACGTCGCCCGACGCCTTGCCAAGGCGGGGTTCATCGCCCTCGCCCCCGACGGTCTGACCTCCGTGGGTGGCTATCCGGGAAACGATGACAAGGGCCGCGAGTTGCAGGCGACCGTCAACCCGGAAAAGCTCATGAACGACTTCTTCGCAGCTATCGAGTGGCTGATGAAGCTTGACGCCGCCACGGGCAAGGTCGGCATCACCGGCTTCTGTTACGGCGGCGGTGTCGCCAATGCCGCGGCCGTGGCCTATCCGGAACTGGGGGCCGCCGTGTCCTTTTACGGGCGCCAGCCGGAGGCCAAAGACGTGCCGCGAATCAAGGCCCCGGTGATGCTGCACTACGGCGAACTGGACACGCGCATCAATGAAGGTTGGCCGGCGTACGAGCAGGCGCTAAAGTCCGCCAGCAAGACCTACGAGGCCCACATCTATCCCGGCGCCAATCACGGTTTTCACAATGACTCCACGCCCCGCTATGACGAGGCTGCGGCAAGCCTGGCGTGGGACAGGACCCTGGGCTGGTTCCAGCGCTATCTGGTGTAAACGCTTGGCGCTGGCATTTACAATCGCCGGCCAGGATACGTCCTCTGTATGATGGCGCGCTTTGAGTGCGGGTCAGACTTCGAGGAGTATGCATGGACAGGCTTTACCGGACAGGACACCAGGGCTTGTCCGCCCTCAATTTACTGACCTTGTGCCTGTTATCGGCCAACAGCGCGCTGGCGGCTGACACCGAGTTGCCGGCGCTCACCGTCACCGGCGAAGACAACTCAGGCTATCAGGCCGACAGCGCATCGGTCGCCGGCTTCGACTCGACCACGCTACTCGACACCCCGGCGGCGGTGACGGTCATCACCGATGCGCTGATCAAGGATCAACAGGCGCGCCTGCTCAGCGAAGTCCTGCGCAATGACGCCTCGGTGGGTCAAGCCTATGCCCCGGTCGGCTATTACGAGAACTTCGTGGTGCGCGGCTACTCGCTCAACTCCGCCAGCAGTTACAGGATCAATGGTCGCACCATCACTGGCGAACAGAACGTCGGGCTGGAAAACAAGCAGCAGGTGGAACTGCTCAAGGGCCTGTCGGGCCTGGAAAGCGGCGTGTCGGAGCCCGGTGGGCTGGTCAACTACGTGACCAAGCGGCCGACCGATGTGCGCCAGGTCACGGTCTCGACCGATGACCGCGGCAGCGGCTATCTGGCGACCGATATCGGCGGGTTCTTCGGCAGCGAACAACAGTTCGGCCTGCGCGCCAACCTGGCCCATGAAGATATCCATTCCTACGTTGAACATGCCAACGGTCAGCGGGATTTTGCCTCCCTGGCCTTTGACTGGAACATCAGCCCCGATGCGCTGCTGCAACTGGACGCCGAGTACCAGAGCCGGGAACAGCGCTCGGCGCCTGGCTACCAACTGCTGGGTGGCACCCGACTGCCGCACCATGCCTCGCCGAAAAAACTGCTGGCCCACCAGAGCGGCTCCAACCCGGTCAGCACCGATGCGCTGAACCTCAACGGCAAGTTCGAGTACCGCTTCAGTGATGCATGGAAAACCGACATCAGCGCTTCGCGCAGCCGGGTGGTGATCGACGACTACAGCTCGTTCGCCTGGGGTTGCTACGGTGCCGCCAGCTGCGCCGACGCCGCAGTGCCGAATGACTTCAGCCCGGAGGGCGACTACGATATCTACGACTTCCGCAGCCCCGACGATACCCGCCGCAACGACGAACTGCAGGCGACCCTCAGCGGGCGTTTCGACACGGCGGGCCTGGGCCACGAACTGACCTTGGGCACCAGTGCGTTCCGCCGGGTGGTGGACAAGCGCGACCCGATCAACGTGATGATCGGCAGCGCCAATATTAACAGCGAGCCTGCAGACTTCGCGCGTTATGACGGCCCGCTCAATGACTCCCAGCGACGTCTGGACAGCCGCCAGTACGGGCTGTTTTTCAATGACCGGATCAGCTTCAACGAGCACTGGCAAACCGTATTGGGCGGGCGCGCGGTGCGTCTGGACGAAGAAACCTTCGACAGCCAGGGCGAAACCACTCGCCATACCCGCCGGTACGAGTTCCTGCCCCAGGCTGCGCTGATCTACAAGCCGGTGCAGAACCTGTCGCTGTACACCCGCTATAGCAAAGGCCTGTCCCTGGGCGGCGAGGCGGCGTGGTTTACCACCAACGCCTTCGAAATCCTCGCGCCAACCGTGTCCCGGCAGATCGAGGCCGGGGTCAAGTATGACTGGCAGCGCATCAGCCTGGGCGCGGCGCTGTTTCAGATTCGCCAGGCGTATCAGTACTCGCGCCCCAACGACGACGGCACCTTCACTTTCGCGCAACAGGGAGAACAGAAGAACACCGGCCTGGAGCTGTCCGCCAATGGCTGGGCGACCCAACGCCTGCAGATCAGTGCCAGTGTCGCGGCGATTCGTTCGCGGGTCAGCGGCACGGGAACGGCGGCTTATGAGGGCCACCAGACGATCAATGTGCCGACCTTGCGCGCCAGCCTTTCCGGCGACTATGCATTGCCCTGGATAGACGGCCTGGCATTGCTCGGTGGCGTGCAGTACAGCGCCAGCAAATACGCGAGCCAGGTGGGCGAAGTGGAAACCGGCGCCTACGCGATCTTCAATGTCGGCAGCCGATTCAGCACGCGTATTGATGGTTACGAGACGGTCTTTCGCCTGAGCGTCGACAACCTGTTCGACAAGCGCTACTGGCGCGATGCCGGAGAATACATGGGCGATGACTACGTATTCCAGGGCGCGCCGCTGACGGCGCGCTTGAGTGCTTCTGTCAATTTCTGACGGCTGCCGAAATCACCTGTAGGGGCCAGCTTGCTGGCAATGGGCGTTAACGATAATGCGGGGTGCCTGACAGCCCGCGGCGTACTCAGGTTTTTCGCGAGCGAGCTCGCTCCTACAGGATGGTAAACGTTAACGGGTGAGCCGAATTGGAGCTCATCAGTTCACCAGGTCAATCAGCTGTTCACGCTGCGCCCCGGTCAGCATCGGGCCGAATCCGGCCGCCGCATTGTCGGCCATGTAACGCGGATTGCCGGTGCCTGGGATCACACAGGTCACCGCCGAATGCGACAGCAGAAATTTCAGCGCCAATTGCGGCCAGCTATTGACCTGTACCTGCGAAGCCCAGCCCGGCAGGGGCTTGCCCTTCAGGCGCGCAATCAGGCCACCGCCGCCAAACGGCCGGTTGCAGATCACTGCCACACCACGTTCGCGGCATAGCGGCAGAATGCGCTTTTCGACTGCGCGATCATCCAGGGCGTAATTGATTTGCAGGAAGTCCAGTTGTTCAGCCTTGAGCACCGCCTCCACCTCGTCATAGGCCGACGCGGTGTAATGGGTGATCCCGATGTAGCGGATGCGCCCTTGCTCTTTCCATTCGCGCAACGTCGGCAGATGGGTTTTCCAGTCCAGCAGGTTGTGGATCTGCATCAGGTCGATCCGGTCGGTTTGCAGCAGCTTGAATGATTGCTCCATCTGCGCAATGCCTTCTTCGCGACCACGGGTCCATACCTTGGTCGCCAGGAAAGCCGGCGAGCGCGGCTCGTGGATCGACAGCAGCTCACCGGTGGTCTGCTCGGCGCGCCCGTACATCGGCGAGCTGTCGACCAGCGTCCCGCCTTTCTCGAACAGTGCATCCAGCACGGCCGGCAGTTGCTTGTAGGCCGGGTCCGCGGGGGCGACATCGAAGCCGCGATAAGTGCCCAACCCAACGACGGGCAGCGGCTCGGCGCTGGAAGGAATGCCTCGGGTCTGCATGCTCTTGCCTCCTGTGGCGATCGGCGGCGCTTGCGCCCCGGCTGGGTCGAACGTTAAGACCGCCGAGACACCGGCAGCCAGCGTGAGTAGTCGGCGACGGGTGATTCCATCAGTGTGGCTCATGATGTTGCTCCTCCATTCGGGTGCTGGCCGCCCGTTGTTCCTGCCGCCTGGCCAGCCAGAAACACAACCCTGCCCATACGCCCGCAACCGGAAGAATCGCCAGGGCCACCAGGCCAAACCCTGCGCCTACTGCCGTCAGCCCCGCAGACAGCCAGCCACTGGCGGCATCGCCGCCGCGATAGACCAGGGTTTCGATCACGTTCTTGGCCTTGTACTTCTCTTCGCGGCTGACCACTGTCCACAGCACCTCTCGCGCTGGCCGAACGAAGGCAAATTCCACCGCCCGACGCAGCCCTTGCGCCAGGGCAACGGCGGCAGGTACCGGCGCCATGGCCATCGCCGAGAAGGCCACGACGCTCGCCAAGGGCAACATCACCAGCGCCCCGCCCACGCCGACCCAGCGGATCAACGGCGCGGTCAACAGCAGCTGGAATAACAGGGTCAGCACCGACACCAGCAAATCAACCAGAGCAAAAAATTGAGTGCGGCTTGCCACATCAGCGTAGCTGCCTGCGACGATCCGGCCTTGTTCAAAGTACAAAAGGGTCGCGGCGCTGGTGTGCAGCAGCATGAACGCCACCAGCCCAAGCAAATAGCGCGAGCGCAGGATCAGCGTGATGCCGGCCAGCATGCTGCCGCCCAATCTTTGGTCATCCGGCGAGCGGTTGTCGCTACGCGACACTGTGCACCTGAGCAAGGCCCGGTAACAACGCACCGCGATCTCGAGCAGCACCGCCGCCGCCAGCGTCAGGGCCATCGGGCCCAGGCGCACGGCCATGGTCGCGGCCAGCAGCGGCCCGATAAAGGTGCCCAAGGTGCCACCGGCGGCAATAAAACCGAATAACCGCCGCCCCTGATCATTGGAAAACCGGTCGACCAGCACGCTCCAGAAGATCGTGACGATGAACAGGTTGTAAATGCTGATCCAGACAAAAAACACCTGCCCGACGGTCACCGGCGCAACGTGATTGGCGATCAACAGCCCGAACACCAGCATCGACAGCGCAATCAGCCGATAGATCAAGGGCACGAAACGCGTTGCCGGCAGCCGGGACACCAGCGCACCGTAGAGCGGTACCATCAGCAACATCACCACGAAGGTGGCGCTGAACAGCCACTGCAATTGGTCCGCACCGCCCTCCAGGCCCAGGGCATCGCGCAGGGGGCGGACCAGGTAATAGCTGGCGAGCACACAAAAATGGAAGGCAAAACCCAGCATCAGCGCGGTTCTTTCCGCGGGCAGAATATTCAGCGATTTCAGCGCGATGGGCATCGCTTCCCTCCCGGACCGGCGCGCTACGGGGCCGATCGACTACACTGCGACAGCGATCAAGTGATCGCCGTTTTCCACCCTTGAGTCGTCAATGCCGCTCCCTAACGTTAGTCGAATGTCGCGCATCCTGATGATCATCGCAGGCATCGTCATCGCGCTGTACCTGGTGCTCTGTATGGCGCTGTGGATATTCCAGCGCGCCCTCATCTATTACCCGCAGCCTCGATCCGTGGCCAGTGCGCTCTTGACCCTGCCCCGTTCCGACGCGCAGGTGCTGGTCTCGGTGCGCGAGCACGAGGGCCCCAAGGCGTTGATCTATTTCGGAGGCAACGCCGAGGACGTGTCGCGCAACCTGCCCTCGTTTTCAGCAGCCTTTGCCGATCACGCGCTGTATTTTCTGCACTACCGAGGGTTTGGCGGCAGCTCTGGCTCGCCGACCGAGGAAGCGATTCAGCGCGACGCCCTGGGGTTGTTCGACGAGGTGTACGCCCGGCACCCGCAGGTGACGCTGGTGGGCCGTAGCCTGGGCTCCGGTGTCGCGGTGCGCCTGGCCAGCCAGCGCCCGGCATCGCACCTGGTGCTGATCACGCCCTATAACAGCCTGGAAGAACTCGCTGCGCGGCAGTTTCCGATCTTCCCGGTGCGGTGGCTGTTACAGGATCGTTTTGAGTCCTGGCGATATGCCCGGGAGATCAGCGTGCCGACCCTGCTGATGGCGGCAGAGCAAGACGAGGTGATCCCGCGCTCGAGCACCCAGCGGCTGTTCGAGCATTTCGCTCCGGGGGTGGCCGTGCTCAGGGTGATACCGGGGGTGGGGCATAATTCCATTTCCGCCAGTGCGGATTACCTGAGGCTGCTGCGGGAGGCTTTGTGAGGTTGAGTGTTGCGCTCCTGAGGCGAGCATGCTGAATAATTCCAGCATGCTCGCCTTCTTGAGCGCATCACCTATTGAGCAACAATCTTCACCAACGGCGCCCCCTTCTTGACGATGTAGGTCGCCAGTTCCGAGCTGGTAGTCGCACTTGTATTCTTCGCAACATGCGCCACCCCTGCCGGGATATAGAGCGAATCCCCCGCCTTGAGTGTCACTGCAGGCTGCCCTTCAAGCTGATACTCAAACGTGCCCTCCAGTACATAGGCCACCTCAACCCCCGGGTGGGAATGTTTGGGCGAGACCACGCCCGGTTCGAAATCCACGCGCACCTGCAGCACTTCCTGTCCCGCAACGTCCATGTCCCGGTGCAGCAGATCGGTGCGGTGCAGGCCGGTCTGCCAGCTCTTGGTCGCCGGCGCATCCTGAGTGGACGACTTGACCTCCTGGGCCTGGGCCAGGCCCGTGACAGCGGCCAATGTGGTCGCGGCAATGGCCAGGCCGAGTGCGCCAGCGGTTTTACGAACATTGAACAGGGACATCGCGATTCTCCAGTGGTAGTACCGCAGATGCGGTGTGCCCCATTCAAACGCCGCCATGTATCAGCCAAGTGTCCAAGCCACCCTGGATATGTATGCGCAAGTGGCTGCAGGCACACCTGATACGCAGGGATACAAACCAGTGACACGTCAGCCCCGGTCGGCACTCTCGCGCCAGTATCAGCGAATTGTCCTTCGTCGAGCGGCGCTTTTATCCAGTGCCCGGCCAGCGGTCAGTTAGGGTCGAGCAGGCCCCCGTGCCAGTGGCGGGAGACACGCGTACCCGTGAATTTCGCCACCACCATGCCCTGGCCAATCAGTCGATCGCGGTAACGGGTGACCATCCGCCCCGCCTGCTCGGCGAACAACACCACTTCGCTGGAGGGATCACCGGGCCGGCGCAGGATCCGGGCAAAACGCTGGCCCTCCTCAACAGGGTCTCCCAGCTGTTTTTCGAAGATCAAGACCCCGGGCGTCGGTGCAAGGATGGTCTCCATCTGGCCCATTTCCAAGGTTTGCACCGGCCAATCCTCCGGGCTTAGCGCCTCATCAATGGCTCCGCAGCGGCACAGCCAGGTGTAAAGTCCCTGGGCATCCTGTTCGGCCAGTTGGTCGCCGACATCGCCCTGCCCGCGCAACTCCAGGGTTGCCGCCATATTGCGGTCACTGAGCCCTTTGCGCAGCCAGGGCGCAATAATGGTCTCCTCAAAAGAACCATCGCCGCCATCGTCCCAGATGATCGCCACGTCCATCTTCATCGCTGCCGCCAGTTCGCGGCCTTGGGCGGCAAAGCTGCGGTGCACATAGAGGTACGGCAGTGCCTCGTCATCGGTGTGCAGATCGAGCATCACATCGGCATCGGCGGCCAGTTGCACCAGGGCTTTCTGCCATTCCTGGACATTGGTGGACGGGTGTTGCTGCGCCGCCGACTGGTCAAAACCACGATTGAAATTGTGCCCTGTGGCGTCATGAAAACGCCCCAGCAGGCGGCCCTGGCGGAACTGGCCAATACCCAGGGGATTGGCCTGGGGCACAACCGTCACCTGACTCCTGAGCCGCCCCTGGGCTTGGGCAACCTGCAGGCGTTGCATCAACAGGTGCAGTACCAGCATCCCGGCAATTTCGTCAGCGTGCACCCCGGCTTGCAGGTGCACCTTGGGGCCGCTGCCATCACCCTGGTAACGCCAGGCCCCCACTTGCAACGGGTCGCCGTTGTTGCTGCGAACATCCAACGAAATATCCTGCACCATCCGTTTGTCCTCCCGTCATGACCACTCGAAAACCAAGGCATTGCCGCTGGTGATTGAACAGACGTTCAACTAAGCTCGGCAACGTATGACCGACTCCAAGGACTAACCCGTGACCCGTGCCCCAGCGAAAAACCGCCGCACCGAACCCGACGCGCGCCGCGAAATGCTCGTGGCTGCTGCCCTGCGTTGCCTGGTGCGCGACGGCCACGCCGGGCTGTCGGTGCGCCGCATCGCCACCGAGGCCGGGGTGTCGGTGGGCCTGCTCAATCATCACTTCGGCAGCATCGATGCGCTGATCGCCGACACTTACCAGAAGCTCGCCAACGAACTGACGAGCGCCCTGATGCAGGAAATAGAACAGGCCGACACCCCCGCCGCAAAGATGGACGCCTTCCTCACCGGCTCATTTGCCCCCCGGGTCATGGACCCGCAATTACTCGGCGCCTGGGTGGTGTTCTGGAGCCTGATCCGCCACTCCGTTCACGTCAGCCAGGCTCACGAAAAAAGCTATCGAGCCTATCTCGACTTGCTGCGCCATTTGCTCGACGACCTGGCGGCCAGCGAAGGGTTTGTGATCCACGACACTCACCTGGCCGCCATCGGCCTATCCGCGACGCTCGACGGACTCTGGATCGAGTGGTGCCTCAACCCCGAAACCTTCAGCCCCGCCAACGGCCTGCATATCTGTCGCTGCTGGGTAAAGGGGTTGCGAAACGGAGCATTCAGCGCCGACGACGTCCTGTGAGGCATGACGCCCGAAGATCATCGCCAGGGTGCCACTGATGGCGATCAGCCCCGCGCCGATCATCAGCGAAACGTCCATCCGGGTACCCCAGATGAGACTCGACAGCAGGAACGCCCAAATCAACCCGGTGTACTCGAATGGCGCCAGCAAGGTCGCCGTCGCCCGACGGAAACTGGCGAACAGCAGGAACTGGCCGATACCACCCACCAGGCCAGCTGCGAGCATACCGAGCCAGTCCGGCATCGGTGCTGGCGTATGAGTCCACGGCAAGGCCAGGGTCATGCAAATAACAAACACCACGTTGGTGATCAACATTTGCTCCAGCACCGATGTCTGGTCATCCACCTGCCGCAACTGGATGTAGGTGAACGCCCAGCACATGGCGGCCAGCAGGGTCAGCACCACCGGCAACGGGTCGGTCAACCGTGTTGGTCGGCAGGCGATGATCACGCCGATGAAGCCGACGACCAGGGTGAACCATTGCCACCCGTTCGCGCGTTCCTTGAGGATCACCGCCGCCAGTACCGTCACCATGATCGGCGCGGAGAAATACAGCGTGGTCATCTCCGCCAGCGACAGGTCTCGGGCAGCGGTGTAATACAGCACCCAGGCGATGATCGAAAGCAAACCGCGCAGCACCAGCAAGCGCCGGCTTGGTGAACGCCAGGCTTTCTGCACCAGGCGCAAGCGCCCCGCAGCCACGCAGACCACCACTACCAGCAAGCTGCGCCAGAACAGGATGGTGACCACCGAATAATCGGCCACCAATGCCTTGATCACCGCGTCCTGCAAGGCCAGGAACGCGTACCCCAGGGTGCACAGGCCGATGCCCTGCAATGACCGATCAACCATCCGTGGCGCACTCATCAAACCGACCTGCGCACAGGTGTCCCGCGCCGCTCGAAGAACGAGAACAGGGCCTCGATCAGGAAGGTGAGGCACACATACACCCCGGCCACCAGCAGCAACGGTTCATACACCTGCAGGGTTTGTGCGCGCACCACATTGGCCGCGCCCAGCAGGTCGATGATCGCAATGGTCGAGGCCAAGGCCGTGGACTTGAGCAGCATCACCGTCTCCCCGGCCAGGGTCGGCAACAGCAGGCGCATGGCCCGCGGCAGGCGCACCCGCAACAAGGACTGGCGCGCAGTCATGCCGAACGCCGAGGCCGCTTCCATTTCACCCTTGGGCACCGCCAGCAGCCCACCACGAATCACCTCGCCGACGTAGGCACCCACCGACAGCACCAGCGCGAACACGATATACCAATAGCCGTCACGCAAATAAGGCCAGAAAAAGCTGCCACGGATCAGCGGGAACTGCGCAAACAGGCTGCCCAGGCCGTAGTAGAAAATGTAGATCTGGATCAGCAGCGGCGTGCCCCGCAGCACGCTGGTGTAGAACAGGCTGGCCTTGGCGATGAACTTGTTTTTCGAGATCCGCGCCAACGCCACCAGCACCGCCAGGGCGAAACCGAACACCATCGAGATCAACAGAATGCTGATGGTCGTTTGCAATCCACGGCCCAGGAGTGCCGCATATTCAACTATCCACGCTGGAATCATTTCATTCACTCAGCCAAAGGCATCCAGCGACGGATGCGTCGCTCCAGCCGTCCCGAGAGGTAGTTGGACACCAACGTCACGGCGTAATACATCGCCGCAGCCGTGAGGTAGAACAACAGATAGTGCCGCGTCGAACCCGCCCCTTGCTTGGCGGTGTACAGCAGCTCATTGGTGCCGACCACGCTGATCAGGGCACTGTCCTTGATCAGGTTGATCCACAGGTTGGCCATCCCCGCCATGGCATAGGGCGCCATGATCGGCAGCGTAACTCGCCGGAACAGGCCGAACCCGCTGAGCCCGAACGCCCTCGCCGCCTCGATCTGGCCATAGGGGATCGCCTGGATCGCCGCGCGAAAAATCTCCGAGGCATAGGCGCCCTGGACCAGTCCCAGCACCAGGATTGCCGCCAGCGGGCCGCTGACGTTGACCGCGTCGTAACCCATCCTGGCCATCAGCGAATTGAGCAGCATGGAGCCGACGTAGTACAGCAGCAGGATCAGCAACAACTCCGGAATGGCCCGAAACAACGTGGTGTAGCCGCGCATCAGCGCCGCGATGGGTTTAGGCGCGCCCAACTTGAGACAGGCCACCACCAGGCCGATAAACAAACCGACCACGAAAGCGCCCGCAGAAATCTGCAGGGTCATCAACAGGCCCTTGAGCAACGCGCTGCCCCAGCCTGTTTCGCTGAAATTGATCAAATCGAACATTGCTGGCATTTCGGTCTCCAGTCGGCGAACCAGACATCACCACTCCCTCGTGTGGGAGGAGCCCCTGCGGGACCAAAAGCTCCGCTCCCACAGGTCATCTTGCAGCCCGGCGTCAGAACGCAGGTTTCACGCTCGTACCGAAGTAGCTCTGGGACAGTTCGTCATAGTCTTTGCTTGCCAGCAGGCTAGAGATTGCCTGGTCCAGTTTGGCCTTGAGCTCAGTGTCATCCTTGCGCAAACCAGCGCCGACGCCTTTACCGAAAATCGGGTCGTAAGGCACGGTGGCGAGGTAGGCCAGGTTGCTGGCATCGGCCGTCTTGACGAAAGAGGCCATGGCCGTGCCGTCCGCCATCATCAGGTCGATACGGCCGGAAATCAGGTCGGCGTTGGCCGAGTCCTGGGTGTCGTAGTACTTCACCTCGGCGATCTTTTCGTAGTTGGCCTTCAGGTAGCTGGCGCTGACGGTCGAGTTCTGCACGCCGATGATCTTGCCTTTGAGATCATCCGGGAACTTGCTCACGGTGGTGCCCTTGGGCCCGACCACCGCGATTGCCGAATCGTAGTAAGCCTTGCTGAAGGCGATCTGTTTCTCGCGCTCGGCAGTCACCGACATCGAGGAAAAAATCACGTCGATCTTCTTCGCCAGCAAGGAGGGAATGATGCCGTCCCATGCCACTTCCTTGATCTCGCACTCGGCCTTCATCTCGCTGCACAGCTTATGGATGAGGTCAACCTCGAAACCTTTCCACTCACCGTTCGCCTGCTTCTCGGTGTACGGCGGATAAGGTTCTGCCGCCACTGCAAACCTGATCGGTGCCGCCTGGGCTGCGCTCATCCCGGCCAGCAGCACGCATGCCACGCCCGTCATCCAGTTTGCCAAACGTCGATTTCCCATGATTGTTCCCCGTCTTTTTATTGATCAGCGAGTCTGATGAGCGTTGACGAATTGTCGGCAACGCTCGCTGCGTGGGTGTACGAACACATCGTCCGGCGAACCGGTTTCTTCGATCAGCCCCTGGTGCAGGAAGGCGACCTTGGAGGAGACATCGCGTGCGAAGGCCATTTCATGGGTCACCAGGATCATGGTCCGGCCTTCTTCGGCGAGAGAGCGGATCACCCGCAGCACTTCGCCGACCAGTTCCGGGTCGAGTGCGGAGGTGGGTTCATCGAACAGCATGACCTTGGGCCGCATGGCCAAGGCCCGGGCGATGGCGACCCGTTGCTGCTGGCCACCGGAGAGAAACGCCGGGTACTCGTTGCGCTTGGCCGCCAGTCCCACGCGTTCGAGCAAGGCTTCGGCCCGTTCGGTGGCCTCCGCGCGGCTTTCTCGCAGGACCTGGGTCGGTGCTTCGATAAGGTTTTCCAGCACGGTGCGATGGGGCCAGAGGTTGAAGTTCTGGAACACCATGCCCAGGCTCGAACGGATCCGCACCAGTTGTCTGGCGTCGGACACCAATGGCGCCCCCGGCCGATTCTGGTTCAGATGGATGCTTTCGCCATCCACCAGGATGCGGCCCTGGTCGGGTATTTCGAGCATATTGATGCAACGCAGCAAGGTACTTTTACCCGAGCCGCTGGCGCCAATCAGGGAGATCACTTCACCTTCACGGGCGGTCAGCGAAACACCCTTGAGCACCTCGATATTGCCAAAGCGTTTGTGCAGGCGATCGACTTCGATCATGGTCTTGCGGGCCACCGCCTCGATCGTCGCCTCGCTGCTCACCCGATTGATCACCGGGCGCGGCGCTTCACCGCTCAAAACCAGGACAAATTTGCGAATGCGCTGGCAGGCCTGGGCCAATCGCTCTTCGCCTTGGGTAAACGAGAGCCGCACAAAACCCTGGGCCGGCTCACCGAATGCAGCCGCATCCAATACCGAAACATGCGCCTCGCGCAGCAGCCGCCAGGCAAATTCCAGCGACGTCAGGCCGGTGCTGCGCACGTCCAGCAGCACAAACATCCCCGCGTCCGGGTTGAGTACCGATATCCCGCGACAATCCGCCAGGCTCTTCACCACCAGGTCGCGGCGACGGCGGTAAATGTCACGCATGCCGTGGGTGACGTCCGCATGGGACTGCACGGCCTTGAGTGCCGCCTCCATGACAAAACCCGGCAGGCCATAGAGCATGCTCAGCACCAGGTTTTCGACGTGGGCCACCAGGGTTTCGTTGGCGATGATCCAGCCGATGCGCCAGCCGGTCATGGCGTGGGATTTCGACAGGCTGCCGATCACCACGCAACGTTCGGCCATGCCCGGCATCGCTGCCAGGCTCAGGTGCTCACGCTCGAACGTCAGGCTTTCATAGACTTCATCCACTACCACCCACAAGTCATGGACAACGGCCAGCTCGGCGATCGCCTGCAATTCTTCGCGATTGAGCACGACGCCGGTAGGGTTGTTCGGGTTGGACAGGAACAGGGCTTTGGTGCGCGGGGTAATGGCCTTGGCCAGCACTGCGGCATCCAGGCGAAAACCGCCATCGGCAGCGCACGGTACGCGCACCAGCGTCGCGCCGGACGCCTTCAGGGTAGCCTCGTAGGTGACGTACATCGGGTCCAGGGCGATCACTTCGTCGCCAGCTGTCAGCAGGCACATTGATGCGGCGAACAGGGCATTCTGCGCCCCTGCCGTCAAAATCACGTTGGACGCGTGCAGCTCACGGTGGAACAGGGGGCTATGGCGGGCGGCAATCGCTTCGCGCAATTTCAGGCGACCGGCGATTTCGGTGTAGTGGGTATCGCCCTCACGCAGGGCATGAATGGCGGCGTCAGTGATGAAGTCAGGGGTGGGGAAGTCCGGATCGCCGACGCTGAGGATAATCACATCCTCGCCCCGGCGCTGGGCTTCATACGCTGCGTAGTGAATATCCCAGGCGGCAACGCCGTCACCAGTTATCCGCTGAACAAAGGGTGAAAACCGCATGCAAGTGCCTCGTTCGATAAGAAGAAACGCAAGCCCGCGCTACCAGCCGGGGAAGTGGGTCTCAACATAATCGAAGCTGAACAGTCGTTCAACAGATAATTCCTGCAGATTCGTGTTCAGTGTCAAGAGGTCGTTTTTACGACAGTGCTGCCGTTTCAAGGTACGCTTTTGCTGTGAATGTGCGGGCCGCATCACGAGCAGGGCCGGCGACACACATCTACCAAGGCCGACGTTATTCATCCTTTCGGTTGATGGGTTTCGTACCAAACATCTAAAGCTAATAGCGCGAACTTCCAGTTCAGGAGTTTTTCCATTCACGCATCGACGTCTCTGAGACGGGACTTTCAGCCCTACTGAGTACATGCGCTCGCCGAAAGTCCCAGCAGATACAAACATCCCCTTACAAATACACTCCTGGCTTAACTCCGAATATAGAACTACTAGTGATAGGTTACGCCGCTCGATCAGGCCCCTTGAGATGCCGAGCCGTATGATGCGCATCAATCCTCCCCGCCTTGCCGTTTACGTTGTGTTGGTGTGCCTGTTCGCGGGCGCCTGGTTTACCCACCCTGCCGCTGTCCATTCCTCCTTCGCCCTGATGAGCCCGGTGATGGCGGTGGCCGACAAAGTGGCCAAGCCCGTCTACACCAGTCGCTTCGCGTCCTCTGGCCTGGTGGACTTTGTGCATTCCTCGGCGGTTACCGCACTGCCTGACGGCAGCCTGATGTCGGTCTGGTTCGCCGGCACCCGCGAAGGCGCTGCAGACGTGCAGGTGCGTTCCGCCCGGTTCAACGCGAAAACCGGTGAATGGGGCGCGGAGCAGGTGTTGGCGACTCGGCAGTCGACCCAGCAAGGCACTCGAAAATACATTCGCAAGCTTGGCAACCCGGTCGTGGCGCTGGCGCCGGACAATCGCCTGTGGCTCTTCTATGTCTCGGTGTCGATGGGTGGTTGGGCCGGCAGTGCAGTCAATGTGATGGTCTCCGATGACTTAGGCGATAACTGGTCTGCGCCGCGCCAGTTGATCACCTCGCCCTTTCTGAATATCAGTACCCTGGTGCGTTCGGCACCCGTGTTTCATGCCGATGGTTCGATCGGCCTTCCGGTGTATCACGAGTTTCTCGGCAAGTTTGCCGAGTACCTGTACCTGAGCCCGGACGGCGATGTCATCGACAAATTCCGTATCAGTCGTGGCACCAATTCTTTGCAGCCGACGGTGGTGCCGCTGGATGGCCAGCGCGGCGTGGCCCTGCTGCGCTATGCCGGCGAGACCCACCACCGAGTGCTGGCAACGCGCACCGAAGACGCCGGGCAAACCTGGAGCGAACCCTATCCGCTGGACCCGTCCAACCCAAACTCTTCGCTGGCAGCGGTCGCCACGCCGAAACATGGCTTGCTGGTGGCACTCAATGACCTGCGCGAAGGCCGTTTCAAGCTGAGCCTGTACGGCACCGATGCTAAAATGGACGACTGGCGCGCCCTGCGCGACCTGGATAAATCACCTGACCCGGAAGGCGAGCCGTTTTCCCCGCAAGCCTACAAGGACATCATCGGCCAGAAATTTCGCGACTCCAGCGGAGCGCTGCGCCAGCCACTGGAAGCGCAGTTCCTGAGCAACCTGGACACCAGGGTCTGCACCAGTCGCGGGTGTGAGTTCGAGTACGAGTACCCCTACTTCATCCGCAGCCCAGACGGCATGTATCACCTGGTTTATTCCTGGAACAACACCTTCATCAAGCACGTCACCTTCAACGAAGCCTGGCTGTCCGAGCGCCTGAAATGATCAACCTGTGGCAAGCCCATCTCAGTTTCGCAATGATCATATTCCTCCTGCTGCCCGGCTTTGGCCTCGGCCGGCTCTGGCGCGGGGGGCTGCTGCTGGCCTTGCTCGCCGCCAGTTTCATTCCTCTGGACGGTTTGACGGTGGCGGCTTATCTGCGCAGTCACATCGATGACCTGGCGATTACCACGATGATCCTGATGGCGTGGGCGTGCCTGCGCCGCCTGGAAATCCTCGCGCCTGCGCCACGTGGATATGTCGGCGTGCTGGTGATCTTCGCCGCCATGGCCGTGCTGTTGTATCCGGCGACGCTGGGCTGGACGTACGTCGATCCATACCGGCTGGGTTTCAGCCCGCGCGTGCTGCTGACCTTGATTGCCTTGCTCACGCTCGGCCTGTACTACCTGCGCAACGGCCTGGCAGTGGCCATGCTGGCGGGCGCGACCCTGGCCTTTATGGTGGGGCTCAAACCTTCGCACAACTATTGGGATTACCTGGTGGATCCACTGCTGGGGCTGTATTGCTGCGTTGCGCTGCTGGTGCTCGGCACCCGCCAGGCCTATCGCTGGTTCCTCAGCCGGCGTGGATCGGCTAGCCACAGGTCCATTTAGATTTAACGACTTTAAACAGGGGAACAGGGATGGGTTGGTTGCAATCGAGACGCTTGCATTACTGGGTGGGCGCGACCGCGATCGTGTTTGCGCTGTTCGCGGTATTGCGAGTGGTGTTCTTCTTCGGCTTTTCAGGGTTTGACTCTAGCGCCCTGAGCGCCCAACCCGCCATTGTGGAAACCCTGGGCATCGGCTTTCGTTTCGACTTGCGCCTGGCCATCCTCACCGTGTTGCCCCTGGCGTTGCTGGCGTGGATTCCGCGCTGGAACCTGACCACCAGCCGCGTGCTGCGCCTTGTCGCCAGGGTCTATCTGGTGGCGGCCCTGAGTGTTCTGCTGCTGATCTACATCATCGATTTTGGTCACTACGCCTACCTTGGTGTGCGCATCAATGCCACCGTGCTGCGCTTCATCGAGGACGCGCAGATCTCCTGCGACATGGTCTGGCAGACGTACCCGGTGATCTGGATCAGCCTCGGCTGGCTGGCCACGGTAGCGCTGGTGACCCTTGCCTTGGTGCGCCTGGAACGGGTCACGCTGGATCGCCCGCGCAAGGTCATTCACCCACTCTCCGCCACCTGGGGCAGTGCGTTGATGGTGGTGCTGGTGCTGCTGGGCATCCTCGGCCGAGTAGAAAACATGAACCTGGAAAATCCGGTTCCCCTGCGCTGGAGCGATGCGTTTTTCTCCAGCAACAACCAGATCGCGGCATTGGGCCTGAACCCGGTGATTTTCCTCTACGACACGGTCAAGGTTGGCCAGTCCCGGTACGACGAACAGCAGGTGCGCGAGCACTACGCAGTCATGTCCCGCTACCTGGGCGTCGACCAGCCGGACGCGCAAACCCTCAATTTTGTTAGGCACCAGGCGCCGCAACCCTACAAGATTCCCGGCTCGCGCCCACCGAACGTGATGTTCGTGATGCTCGAATCCCTGGGTACCAGCGCTGTCGGGGCCTACGGCAACCCGATCGATCCGACGCCGAACATTGACCGGCTCGCCAAGCAGAGCTGGTTCTTCGAGCATTTCTACGTGCCAGTCACCGGCACCGCAAAAACCGTGTGGGCGAGCATTTCCGGGGTGCCCGATGTCACCCGCCAGGAAACCGCGACGCGCAACCCGCTGATCACCCAGCAGAACACCCTGATCAACGCCTTCACCGGCTACGAGAAGATCTACACCATCGGCGGCAACTCCGGCTGGGCCAACATGAACGCGCTGATTCGCCAGAGCATCGATGGCGTGCGGTTGTACGAGGAGCGCGACTGGAAAGCGCCGGTCGTCGATGTCTGGGGGATTTCCGACCTGGACCTGTTCAAGGAAACCGACACGATCCTGCAGGCGCTGCCCAAGGACAAACCGTTCTTTGCCTATGTGCAAACCGCCGGCAATCATCGCCCTTTTACCATCCCCGCGCTCAATGACGGCTTCGAGGTCAAGCACCCGACCCTGGCCGAAGTTCAGGCTGCCGGCTCGCGCAGTGTCGAGCAGTACAACGCCGTGCGCCTGCTGGACTTCAACATCGGTCGCCTGATGGAAATCGCCAAGGCAGGCGGCTGGTACGAGAACACCATTTTCGTGCTGTTTGGCGATCACAACACCCGCATCGCGCAGATCCCGTTTCTGGCCCCGGCCTACGAACAGCTGGGCCTGGAAAGCAATGCCGTCCCGATGATCATCCATGCCCCTGCGCTGCTGGGCTCGCGCACCGTCGAGGAAGCAGTGGGCCTGGTGGATTTGCTGCCCACCGTGGCCGGCATGGCGGGCCTGGAGTTTCGCAACAGCGGCATGGGCCGGGATATCCAGCAACCCGCCCCCGAAGGCGAACGCGTGGTGCCGCTGGTCTTGCGTGAGGGCACCTTCCCGCTGATTGCCGGCGTGACCCAGCATTTCATGGTGCAGATGGAACACGACGGCAGCTCGCCGACCTTGCACGACCTGGCGTCGATGACCCCGACGGATGACGTGGCCCGGCAGAACCCCGAGGAGTTCAAGCGCCTCGTGCAATTGACCCGTGGCATGCACGAAACTTCGAGGCTGATGCTCTACCAGAACGTGCGCAAGTAACGGCCTGACAAGTGCTGGCGGACAAATGTGACCTTATATATCCGGGCCAGTTTTGCCGGCACTTGATACCATCCAGCACACTTGTGTGACGATTTAGTGGCTGGAATGTATTTTGTGAACAAACTCCGTCTCGGGTTGCAGCAACCCTACGCGCGTCTTATTGCCCTGCTCGGCCTGGTACTGGTCGTGCCCCTGTGCCTGCGCGCAGCACTGGGCTGGTCAAATCCTCACGGATATTTGTCGGACCTGGCCATCGGCAGCCTGCTGCTGGTGCTGTTGCATCGTCGCCCCTGGTGGCTGGCACTGCCGGTGTTGCTGGCATGGGGCTTCCTGACGGTGGCCAGCGCCGAGCTGGTCAGTGCCGTTGGCCGGTTGCCCAACGTGTCGGATGTGCATTACCTGATCGACCCGCAGTTCCTGGAAAACTCCACCGGTGGCGGCTTCGCCCAGCCCTGGCTGGCAGCCTCGTTGCTGGTCGCACTGGGCGTATGGTTGCTCAGCCATTGGCTGGCGCCCTCGACCCCCTCGCCGTCCCTGCCCCGTCATGCCTGGAGCGCTCCGCTGCTGCTGCTCATTGCCCACTGGGGAGCGCAGCACTTGCAGCCTACTGATGCCGATCAGTGGCGGGTCTACAACCTGCCCCATCAATTGATGGCCGCTGGCACGGGCAACGTGCAGATGGCGGTGGAGGAATGGCTGGAGGGCGACGTCGTCGACGTGCCGCCGCAGATGGCTGGCCTGGTCCAACTCGACCTGGACGGCCAGCGGCTGCTGGCCGGTCGCGGACAGGCGCGTAATGTGCTGGTCATCGCCCTGGAAGGCATTCCCGGTGCCTACCTCGGGGCCAACCGCGAAGCGTTGCACAGCAGCTATCAGGAGGACCTGATGCCGCGACTCAGTCGCTGGGCGCAACGCGGCATGAACACCCCTGACTACGTGCTGCACAGCCACCAGACCATCCGCGGCCTGTACGCCATGCTCTGCGGTGACTACGACAAACTCGACAACGGCACTCCCAAAGGCGTGGAGATGCTCACCCAAAGCGCGCGCAACCAGGACTGCCTGCCGGCACAGCTGCGCAAGAACGGCTTTGCCACGCATTACCTCCAGGGTGCCGGCCTGCGCTTCATGGCCAAAGACAAGATCATGCCGCACATCGGCTTCGACACGACCCTGGGCCTTGAATGGTTCACCAACGCATCGTATCTGGACTTCCCGTGGGGCAAGGACGACAAGGCCTTCTTCGAAGGTGCGCTGGACTATGTCGGCCAGCTCAAGAAACAAAAACAACCGTGGATGCTGACCCTGCTCACCGTCGGCACCCACCAGCCCTATTCCGCCCCCGAAGACTACCTGCAACGCTACGACACCCCCAAGCAGGCAGCGGTCGGTTACCTGGATGATGCCCTCGACCAGTTCCTCAGCGACCTGGAGCGCCAGGGCGTGCTCAAGGACACCCTGGTGGTGATCACCTCCGACGAGTCCCATGGCATCGATGGCGTGCGCCTCGCTTCATCATGGGGGTTCAACCTGACCCTCGCACCGGATCAGGCGCAGTTGCCACACATCAAGCCCGGGGTGTACGGCCACGTGGACTTGAGTACGTCGATCCTCGACTACTTCGCCCTGCCCGTGCCGGCCACCCTGAGCGGCCGCTCACTGTTTCGCGACTACGCCACCGGGCGCGAGATCATGTCCTACACCAACGGCAATCTGCGCTATCACGATGGCCAGGGCACCTTCACCGAGTGCGATTTCCAGCAACGCTGCCGGTACTACGCCAGTGAAGGCTTCATCGCAGAGCGGGCGAAGCTGCTCGGCCAATACGGCGGCCAGCGTGCCCGGCAGATTGCGGCGCGCGCCACGGCCCTGGATCAAACCCTGATGCAGACGCCCCTGAACCAGCGTTATCAGTTCGGCAGCCCGGCAAGCATTCCGCTGCAGGCGCAAATCAAGGATGACTGGGCCGACAACCTCATCGGCGCGCAATACCTGGAAATGCCCAAGGGCTCGCACACCCGGGTGCGCCTGACCGTGCGCTCGGTCGACAGCCAGGACAATGCCTACATCCTGCTCAAGACCAAGGAATTCGAACGGGACGTTCAAGTAGGGTTGCCGGCTGAAATGCTGGTCACCGCCGACCAGCCGCTGGAGATGGACTTCAGCTTCGACAATCCCGAGTCGCGCAAGGCTTTTTCTTTCCACTTGCTGGGATACGGCACAGGCGCCGTCGAGGTCAGTGACTTCAGCGTGATTACCGAATTGCCGGGGCAGGAAGAACCGGTTGGCGAAACCCTTGATGATGATACGGCGGAGTCGAGCTGAGTAACGGGTGCGCGGTCTGAGCAGCCTTGCGTTATTCCGACACCGCCACCTGGTTACGCCCTCGCGCCTTGGCACGGTACAACGCCTTGTCCGCGTTGTTCATCAGGCTGTGCAAATCATGATCCTCGCTCCCCATCGACGCGACCCCCAGGCTGGCCGTGATGCAGTGCACCGGCCCGGTCATCGACCCTGCGATGGAGCGCGTGACCTGCTCTGCAATATCCAGCGCCACCTCGATGCAAGTGTCGGGCAACAACACCGCGAACTCCTCGCCACCTAAGCGTCCATACACATCCGTAGGCCGGAACGACTTGCTGATCACCACCCCCATCTGCCGCAACACCTGGTCCCCGACCTGATGGCCGTAGGTGTCATTGATGTGCTTGAAATGATCCATGTCCAGCATTACCACGCACAGTGGCAATCGGTGATTCATGCAGTGGCTGTACAACTGCTGCGCTTGCTCGAAGAACGCACGCCGATTGTTCAATCCGGTGAGCTCGTCGGTCTGCGCGGCGCGGGTGGAAATGCTGTGCGCCTGTTCCATTTCCCGGGTCAGGCGAAAGGCAGTTTCCAGCGCCTGGGACAACTTGCGGGTCGCGCCGGCCACAAAAGAAGCGAACACCAGCACCGCCAGGGCCATGCCCACCTGAATCGTTGACGACTGGAACAACAGCCAGACAGTACAGGGCAGCAACACCAGGGCTATCGACGCCAGGGTCATGTGGCTATAGGACGAATAGCAGGACACGGCGCTGACCGACATCCCCACCGCGAACAACATGACCAGCGCCTGGGATAACAGGTCGTTCGTGGGCATCACCGCCAGTGCCCCGCCCCCCCAGATGCCTGCCGACAGGACCAGCGTCAGCCAGTATATGAGCTCCCAGCGTTGCGGGGTACGCTCCAGGTCGGGGCTGCGGAAATAGGCAATAAACATTCCCAGACGCAATAACGACGACACCGACAACAAGGCGATCCAGGAAAACACCACGTTGTGATCCAGGTTGTCCCAGCATAGCCAGCACAGCATGAGAGCGGCCAGGTAACTGCCAAATACCGCAGAAACCGATTGGTGAAACAACTGGTGCAACCGGTCCGAGCGCACCTGATCGGCGATCTGCGTTTGCTGGTCGTACCGAGGCCCAATTCGATCCATGTGATCCGCCTGATCATGCTGCCGGTAAAAACGCGATTGTGGCACCCCGCCACTAGTGCCCGCTATTGAATAACACTCATTTGCGACGAAAATTCGTTACGGGAGCTAGCTTGCTCGCGGGGATCGTCAACGAAAACGCGGAGAACTTGATACCCCACGGCGCGCTGGAGTTCTTCGGCAGCTAGCTCGCTCCTACAGGTTCAACGTTCAATATTGTAGTGCATCAACCGGCTTGTCCCTGACGCTGGAACTGACGCGGTGACAAACCAAAGCGCGTGCGAAACTCCCGTGAAAAATGCGCGCCATCGGCGAACCCGCAGTCCATGGCAATTTGCGTGATGCTGCTGTGACTGTTGAGCAGTAACCAGCTGCCGTATTCCACCCGCAACGAGCGCTGGAATTCCATGGGCGAAATGCCCAGCGACTGTTGGAACGCGCGAGTCAGTTGCCGACGCCCAAGGCCGACATAGCGCGCAATGGCGTCCAGCGTGGGCAGGCTGTCCATGCGCTGCTCGATGTAGTGCGCGGCCTGGCGCACCCGCTCATCCTTGATGTCCGCCAGGTTCGCATAGAAATGCGCCTGGGGCTGACGCCCCTGGCGAATCCCCTGCAACATCATATGCCGCACGGCCTGCTGGGCTTTTTCGCGCCCGCAGTGGCGCGCCACCAGGTACAAGCCCAGGTCGATTGCCGCCGTTGAACCGGCACAGGTAATCAAATCTCCCTCGTCGATGAATAGATGGTCCACCGCTGCTGGCGTTTTCGGAAACCGCGCGCGAAACGCGTCCAGCACGTTCCAGTGCACACAGACCGAGCGGTTTCCTACCACACCTGCCTGGGCGAGTGCGAAGGTGCCGGTGCAGATGCCCAGTAATCGGGTGCGGCTGTTTGCTGCGCGCTGCAACCAGTCCCGCAAATACCCCGGCAAATGGGTATTGGGGTAATCGTTGCCACCGCAGATGGCGATGTAGTCGAACTGCTCCAGGTCCTGCTCCAATGCGCCTGTAACCTCCAGCGTGATCCCGGCGCTGGAGGTTCGGGGCAACCCGTCAACGCTCATCACACGCCAGGCAGTATGGATCTGCCGACTGGCGCCGCCGATATCTGCAGACAACCGCAGCACATCCACAAATCCGGAAAACGCCGCCAGGGTGAACTGGTCGAGCAACACCAGTCCCACCGACAACTGCGGGCGAGTGTTCGCCTGCGCGTCGGTGCCGCTCGATACATGGCAATCGTGGAGATTCTGAGTCATTTTGGGCATGACCCAACTATTCAACTTTAAGACCCCGGTGTGCAAGCGCTCGTATCGACGTTACGAGCAAGATGCAGACAAGGGGAACAGCTCGACTACGCCCCAGAGGACATGAGATGAGAACAACAACCCGCACTAAAATCACAGTCGCGCTATCGCTGGCGGGCTGCATCTCCTCGCAAGGCGCCATGGCGGATCAGCCAAAACTGACCGTCGCGTTGTACGGCGGCAACTGGGGAGACGCGTTCCTCAATTGTGTTGCAGAACCTTTCACCAAAGCCACCGGCATTGCCGTGGCAGCGGAAGTCGGCACCTCGACCACGACACTCGCCAAGCTTCAACAGCAAAAATCCAGCCCCGCCATCGACGTCGCGTGGATGGATGGCGGCATCAGCGAACTCGCTTACGCGGCAGGCGTGATCGCCGACCTCGACCCGGCAGCCATTCCCAACCTGAAAAACGTCGAGGAAAAAGGGCTGTACGCCGAAGCGGGCCATACCTTCGCTGTCAGCAGCGGCTTCTACTCTTTGGGCCTGACCTACAACACCCGGGAAATCAAAGAGGCACCGACCAGCTGGAAGGACCTGTGGAAGCCCGAGTACGCTGCTGCGATAGCGTTGCCCTCGCCCGCCAATTCTTCCGGGGTGCCCTTCGTGTTCTTCATGGCCGATGTCTGGGGTATCGATCGCGCCGATCTGGCACCTCTTTACAGCAAGCTGGGAGCACTGGACACCGCGCTGTTCTTCGACAGTTCGGGCGCCGCTACCAACGCTTTCCAGAGTGGCGAAGCGATCATCGGCGCGCACTTCAACGTCGGTGCCTGGGACTTGATCGACAAGGGAGCCCCCATCGGCTTCACCATTCCCAAGGAAGGAGCATGGGCGACCGACGCGCGCCTGCACCTGATCAAGGGCGCGCGCAACACCAAGGCCGCTGAGCAATTCATCAATACCGCACTGACCCAGGAAGCGGCGTCCTGCCTGGCCGGCAAGCTGTACCTGGGCCCGGCGGTGAAAGGCGTGGAAGTCTCGCAGGAGGTCGCCCGCAAGTTGCCATGGGGCGCAGGCGGATCGATCAAGGACCTGCGCCTGTTCGACTGGGCGCAGATCAACGCCCAGCGCGCCAGTGTCACCAACGACTGGAACCGCAAAGTCACCGCCAAATAGCTCAAGAGGTCTGCAATGTCAGTTTTATTGAGCATCGACAGCGTCTGCAAGAACTTTGGGCCTTACCAGGCATTGGACAATATCAACCTGGACATCGAGCAGGGCGAGTTCATCGTCCTGCTGGGTCCCAGCGGCTGTGGCAAGACCACCCTGCTGCGCTCGATCGCCGGTTTCATGCAGCCTGATTCCGGGAGCATTGCGATCGACGGCCAGGACGTCAGTCGCCTGCCACCCTACCGTCGGCCACTGAACACGGTCTTTCAGAACTACGCGCTGTTTCCGCACATGACGGTGCTGGAAAACGTCGCCTACGGCCCACGACGCCAGGGCGTCAACCGTGGCGAAGCCCGCGAACGGGCTCGTGAAGCGCTGGCGCTGGTGGGCCTCGAAGCGCTGGGCGAGCGTTACCCAAGCGGCATGTCCGGCGGCCAGCAGCAGCGGGTTGCATTGGCCCGGGCCATCGTCAATAAACCGAAATTGCTGTTGCTCGACGAACCGCTCTCGGCGCTCGACATGAAACTGCGCAAACGCATGCAGCTGGAGCTCAAGCATCTGCAAGCGAAGCTGGGGATTGCGTTTATTTTCGTCACCCATGACCAGGAAGAGGCGATGACCATCGCCGATCGTATCGTGGTGATGAATGCCGGCCGCATCGAACAAACCGGTACCAGCAGCGCCATCTACAGCGCACCGGCTTCGCGTTTCGTCGCTGACTTTATCGGCGAAGCCAATCTCATCGACTACCAGGTCACCGGCAACGATGAAATACGCCTGGGTATCCGCAACCAACCGCTGGTGCGCAACACAAGTGCCATCCCGTCACAAGGCGTGGCCGTGCTGCGCCCCGAACATTTGCAGGTGCTGGAACCCGCTGCTGCCGAGACGCCCGGCTGCCACGAAATCCACGGTACCGTCAGCGACGTCGTTACCGTCGGCAGCCATACGCTGATCCATGCCCTGATTGACGGGCAAATGATCATCGCGCGCACCATGGGCTTTCCAGGGCCGGACATGGTTGCCGGCAGCACGGTGCGCCTGGGCTTCAACCCCGCTCATCTGCACCTGATCGGGGAGTCGGTATGAAACGCAAGACGCTCGCCCCGCTGCTGATGCTCTTTGCAGCCCTGGCATTTTTCGCGGCGTTCTTTCTTGCGCCGTTTGCCGTGGTGATCTTCGCCAGCTTCACCCAGGGCGCGGACCAGGCCTTTACCGTCGATCACTATATTCGGGTGTTGGGCGATCAGTACCATTGGGACGTCATCCTGGTGACCTTCCGCATCGCCGCGCTGACCACCCTGGTGTCTTTGCTGCTGGGCTACCCGCTGGCCTGGTACCTGGTGCGTGTCGTGAAGTGGCGGGCCTGGCGGCGCGCCTGTGTGATCCTGCTGGTGGTGCCGATGTTCACCAGCAACATCGTCCGCTCGTTCGGCTGGATGGTGCTGCTGGGGCGCAAGGGCCTGGTGAATCAGAGCCTGATGGACACTGGCCTGATCGACACTCCAGTGCGGTTTCTCGGCACCGAGCTGGGCATCCTGATCGGCATGGTCTACATCCTCCTGCCATTCATCGTGCTCGCGGCAGGCAATGCCCTGGCGCAGGTCGACCCGGCCTACGAGCAAGCCTCCGAAGATCTCGGCGCCAGTCCCCGGGCCACGTTTTTCCACGTGGTGCTACCACTGACTATGCCTGGCATCATCTCCGGCTCGATCATGGTGTTCACCCTGGCAGCCAGTGCCTATGTCACCCCGGCACTGCTGTCGGGCGGCAGGATCTCGGTGCTGTCGATGTTGATTTTCCAGCAATACAGCTCGGTATTCGACTTCAACTACGGCGGCGCCCTGAGCGTGGTGCTGCTGATCTTCACCCTGGTCATGGTCGGCCTTGCCGGTCGGGTTGGCAGTGTCAGAGGGAGCAATCAATGATCACTCGAATGCTGGTTCGCCTGGTGGCCTGGGCAGTGCTCGGCTACATGCTGTTGCCCCTGGTGGTGATCATGGGCGTCTCCTTCACCGCCTCGTCTTTCCTCGCATTCCCGCCTCAAGGCTGGACGCTGGACTGGTACGCCAAGATGCTCAGCGACCCAAGCTATGTGGCCTCGTTTGCCACCAGCACGGTCCTGGCGTTGGTCGCGACATGTGTTGCAGTGCTGCTCAGCGTGCCGGCGGCCCTGGCGATTGCGCGTTACGAGTTCGCCGGAAAACAGGCGATCCTGGCTGCCCTGACGTCCCCGCTGGTGTTCCCGCATATCGTGCTCGGCGCAGCGCTGCTGCAGTTTGGTGGCTACTTCGGCTTGACCCGCAGCTTCCTCGCGCTGCTGATCGGCCACACCATCATCATCTCGCCCTTCGTGTTGCGCTCGGTGCTGTCGATGCTGACGCCAGAGCAACGTGCGCTGGAGGAAGCGTCCAGTGACCTGGGCGGTACCCCCTGGGCAACCTTCTTTCTGGTGGTGCTGCCACAGATCCGGCCCGGGATCGTCACCGGTTCTATCTTTGCCTTCATCTCGTCGTGGATCAACGTTGAGCTGTCGATCTTCAACACCACCCCGGACCTGAACACCATACCGGTGAAGCTCTTCAACTATGTGCAGTACACCGTCGACCCAACCATTGCTGCTGCCTCAGGGGCAACCATCGTCGTGGTCGTCATCGCCGTCATCATTCTGGACCTGTGTATCGGTCTCGATCTTTTGTCAGAACGCAAATAAACCCCACCCCTACATCCCGCAAGCCAGGAGTTCAGTCATGCGTATGCAAGACACGTTCGATGTCATCTATACCCATACCGAAGGTGAACCACTGTGCATCGTGCACAGCGGCATCCCCTACCCCGCAGGTTCGACCATTCTGGCCAAGCGTGCGTTTCTTGAGCAGAACTACGACTGGCTGCGCAAGGCGCTGATGCAGGAACCTCGCGGCCACAAAGACATGTTTGGCGTCTTCCTCACCCCGCCTTCGAGCAGTGAATTCGACGCAGGCCTGATCTACATGGATGGCAGTGTGTATTCGCACATGTGCGGCCACGGCACGATCGCCGTCAGCATGGCCATGGTTGCCCTGGGCCTGGTCCCGCGTGGTGCTGATGGCATCACCAAAATTCGCTTTGAAACCACCGCAGGGCTGGTGGTCGCGGAAGTCGCATCTGAAGGCGACAAAGTCCTCTGGACCCGTTTCGAAAACGTCCCGGCCTACGTGGCGGCCCAGGACATTCCGGTGCACCTGCCAGGCTATGGCGACCTCAAGGCAGACCTGGTCTGGGGCGGCAATTACTTCGGCATCGTCGACCTGACCAATTGTGACCTGCGCATCAGCCCGGAGAACGGCAGCGAACTGTCGCGCCTCGGTCTGCTGGCGCGGGATCAGATCCAGAAACAATTGAAGATCCAGCACCCCACCGAGGCGCACATCAACGACCTCAACTTCATCACGTTCTGGCATCCGGCAACCATCGACGGAGCGTTCTACAAGAACGTCCACGTGTTCAGCGCTGGCCAGCTCGACCGCTCCCCAGGCGGCACGGGCACCAGCGCGATGATGGCGATGTTCGAAGCCCGGGGCAAACTCGGGCTGAACCAGCCGATCCTGTCTGAAGGCTTGCTGGGCAGCGGCACGTTTGAAGGCTGCCTGTTGGGTGAAGTCGACCTCAACGGTACCCGTGCGGTGCGCCCGACCGTCAAGGGCACCGCGAGTATCCTGGGGACCTCGCGCTGGGTCATCGAGCGTAACGATCCGGTCGGTGCAGGTTTCGTCGTTAACTGACCTCTGCCCGCGCCCGGCGCACCACGCCGGGCATGCCCCTCTGCGGCGCGCGCATCCTCGCAACCGCCCGACACCCTGTGTAAGAGACTTTCCCTATCGTCCCCTAACACTCCACCTATTAGCTGAGTGCCCAACTCGGGTCTACCCTTAGGGCTGCTCTGGCGCCACAAGCTGGCCGTTCCCACAAGGCGCGAATAGCCCGGATGATCACCCAAAGGTAGCTCACACATGGCAAATGAATCGAAATGCCCGTTCAATCACGCCGCTGGCGGTGGCACGACGAACCGCGACTGGTGGCCTAACCAACTGAACCTGAAGATCCTGCACCAGCATTCGTCCCTGTCCGATCCGCTGGACGAAGGCTTTGACTATGCCCAGGCATTCAAGAGCCTGGACTTCCAGGCGCTCAAGCAAGACCTGCGCGCGTTAATGACCGACTCGCAAGACTGGTGGCCGGCGGACTTCGGGCACTACGGGCCGCTGTTCATCCGCATGGCCTGGCACAGCGCCGGCACCTATCGCACCGCTGATGGTCGTGGCGGAGCGGGCTCCGGGCAGCAACGTTTTGCCCCGCTCAACAGCTGGCCGGACAACGTCAGCCTGGACAAGGCCCGCCGCCTGCTGTGGCCGATCAAGCAAAAGTACGGGCGCAACATTTCCTGGGCTGACCTGATCGTCCTCACCGGCAACGTTGCGCTGGAATCCATGGGCTTCAAGACCTTTGGTTTCTCCGGCGGCCGTCCGGATGTCTGGGAGCCGGATGAAGACGTCTACTGGGGCTCGGAGAACAAGTGGCTGGCGGGTGACAGTCGCTACGATCAAGGTCACAAGGAACCCATGCAAAAGCCCGGCGAAGGCCCACTGGTTGCCGAGCCCGGAGAAAATGAAGACAGCCGGGTCGAACCCGGTCGGCACCTGGAAACACCCCTGGCCGCCGTACAAATGGGCCTCATCTACGTCAACCCCGAAGGCCCGGAAGGCGAGCCAGACCCGGTCAAGTCGGCCCTGGATATTCGCGAAACCTTCGGCCGCATGGCCATGAACGACGAAGAGACCGTCGCGCTGATCGCCGGTGGCCACGCCTTCGGCAAAACCCACGGCGCCGGCCCTGCGGACAATGTTGGCGCGGAGCCGGAAGCGGCGGGCCTTGAGGAACAAGGTTTCGGCTGGAAAAACAGCTTCGGTACCGGCAAAGGCCCGGACACCATCACCAGCGGCCTGGAAGTGACCTGGACCACCACGCCCACCCAATGGAGCAACAACTACCTGGAAAACCTCTTCGGCTTCGACTGGGAACTGACCAAAAGCCCGGCCGGCGCGCACCAATGGACGCCAAAAAACGGCGCCGGCGCCGGCATCATTCCTGATGCCCACGACCCGAACAAACGCCGTAACCCAACCATGCTCACCTCGGACCTGGCGCTGCGTTTCGATCCGATCTACGAACCCATCTCCCGGCGGTTCCTGGAGAACCCCGACCAACTCGCCGACGCCTTCGCTCGCGCCTGGTTCAAGTTGATCCATCGCGACATGGGCCCGCTATCGCGCTACCTCGGGCCGGAGATGCCCAGCGAAGAACTGCTGTGGCAGGACCCGATCCCCGAAGTCGACCACGAGCTGATCAATGACAGCGATGTCACCGCACTCAAGGGCAAGCTCCTGGCCAGCGGCCTGTCCGTCTCGCAACTGGTTTCAACCGCGTGGGCGGCGGCTTCGACTTTCCGCGGCTCCGATAAACGCGGCGGTGCCAACGGCGCACGCCTGCGCCTGGAGCCGCAGAAATCCTGGCAGGCCAACCAGCCGGAGCAACTGGGCAGCGTGCTGGCCAAACTTGAAAGCATCCGGAACGAGTTCAGCAATGGGGGCAAGAAAGTCTCGCTGGCGGACCTGATCGTGTTGGCGGGCAACGCCGGCGTCGAACAGGCGGCCAAAAATGCCGGGGTCACCCTCACCGTGCCCTTCACTCCGGGCAGGACCGATGCAACCCAGGAACAGACAGACGTCGAGTCCTTTGCCTTCCTCGAACCTGTCGCCGATGGCTTTCGCAACTTCCTCAAGACCCGCTACACCGTACCGGCCGAAGCACTGCTGATCGACAAGGCCCAACTGCTGACCCTCACGGCCCCGGAAATGACCGCGCTGATTGGCGGCCTGCGGGTGCTGAACACCAACGCCGGCCAGACCCGGCACGGCGTGTTCACCCAACGGCCGGAAGCCTTGACCAACGACTTCTTCACCAACCTGCTGGACATGGGCGTGGAATGGAAACCCACCTCGGACGACGCGCAGGAGTTTGAGGGACGTGACCGCAAGACGGGCCAGGTAAAATGGACCGGGACACGTGTGGACCTGGTGTTTGGATCGAATGCGCAGTTGCGGGCGCTTGCCGAAGTCTATGCGAGCAGCGACAGCCAGGAAAAATTCGTCAAGGACTTCGTTGCGGCGTGGACCAAGGTGATGAATCTGGATCGGTTCGATGTGAAGTAAGCCTGAGCCCTGAAACGCAAACGCCTCCCGCTGGAGGCGTTTTGCTTTGAGGCGCGAAGGCTACACCGGCGAGATCGTGGCCAGAGCGCCGATCAGCACCGTCAGTACGAGAAAACCACCGAGGAAAATCGCCATCTTGCCCATGAGGGTGCTCCTGCCTGTTCAATATGCAGTTATTGTGAGCCGCAGTCTGTTTGCATTACAGATGCAGATGGCGATGAAAAATACGGATCAGATGCCGACCGCGTCGCATCATAGTTGAATCGTCCCTCGTCCCCTACGACCTTCTGCCGCTCCTGCAGGTAGTCGCTGTCTCTGCCTTCGGCAGCTGCACTAAAGACTCCCAGCCGGGGCGCGGAGACAGATTATCCGCTGCTAGATCCACAAAAACTACTCCGCCATGATCGCGTGATACTGCTTCTGGTACTCGCTATAAGGGAGGTTCTTTTCCATCAATGCCTTCAACCTAGTTTCCTTGTACTGGGCAGCCGACATGATTCCTGCCGGAACGGGTGTGACTGCGGGCGCTGCTGCCTGAGTTGACGGCGTGATGTTGCCGATGCACTGATATTTGACGACTATCTGGCCAGCGGTGCAATTTCCCCATCCATCACGAGTCTGGCAAATCTGGGTTTTCCCTCCAAATGGCTCCGCCCGCTGATAACCCCAGACAGCGCATTTGTTGGTCGCGATCGATTCAGCCTGGTTGATGTCGACAATAGGCGTTTCAAAGGGTTTGAAATCGTAAGCCATATCAATCGAGCCATCTGCCCGACTGCCTCCTGTGGCGTAAAAATCCTTGCGGGTGGAGCAGCCAGTGATTGTTACGGCCAGCATGACCAGCAAAATCAGCTTATACATCGAGAAAATCCTTTTCAGTCGGCGACTGCATCAAATAGTGGCAATACGCCTTACTGTAGCAGCTTGCGAAGTCATTGAGCTGTATTCGTGCACGTCCGCCTGATAGCCCATATTGTGAGTTGTCCGGTCTTCGATTTCGAACCACGAGGGCACGATGTTCCATAACGCCATTGTGGGTCTTCCTGACCAGGGAAAACAGTACTCAAGAAGTTCATCGCGACTTCTAATAGCTCACCCTAAATCAGGCAGATTTATTCAACCAACTTGATGCCAGACAACTCCCGGCCCCGCTCATCAATCAATGAAGTTTCATATCCCAACTTCCGACTACCCGTCAGAACCTTCCTACTTCTTATAATAAACACCCGCAAAAAAGCCCGCTGACCGTCACCAGTTCAGCGGGTTCTTCAACAGTGCTTCTACTGGCAGGCTTATTTTCGCTAGGCCTTCCAAGACCTTCGGCTATTTCTCAAGTTCAAGTTCATCCAACAACCGATCCACCGACAATTCTGCCAACGAAATCATCTGTAGAATACCCAATGCCAAATTGCATTTCGGACCGCTGAGGAGAAAAGCCAACTCACTGGCCATGACGCCGGCCGAGGCAAGGGTTTCGCAAGCGTGGGTTAGTAACGTTTCAGCGTTTACATCAGGGGCGATGATAAACATTGGAGGAGCACAGCGTTTTGCCATGGCTGGTTTACGGGATTCAAACGCTGAATCGATTTCTGTGTGACCATCCGTTTTCGGAGGATTCGGGGTTTCTTTGATCATGTGGAACTCCTATGACATGAGTTCCTCTTCACCCGCTACCACGCAAAGTGAGGAGGCGACTGTACACAGGGTGGTAGACCGGTCATAGGAACCCGGCAGGCCGAAGCCTCCCATGCACAGCCGCCACAAAGCAGCCAGCAAAAAAAACGCCCTGAGGCGTTCTGGGTCTATGAAATAACCGGGCTACCACACCCGTCCGCTGAATTTGCAGCGGCAAGGCAAGGTTAGCGATGAGGCTTGCTAAGTGCAAGCGCCGTGGTTGGAACCCTCCATGCTGGCGATCCTCCATAACAACACCCACAAAAAAGCCCGCTGACCGTCACCGGTTCAGCGGGCTCTTCAACAGCGCTTCTACTTACAAAGCCATGTCACTTGCAGCGTTAGCCTTCGGAGCAGCCTTCTCGGCATCAGCCGGAGCAGCCACCGGAGCCGCTACCTGACCCATCGCCGGCGGCGGAGTCAGTTGCAGTACCTTGGCGGTATAGGCCCACTCTTCAGCCACTTTCTCAGGGTTGCCGTTCAACTGGGTGCCGTAGCTCGGCACGATCTGGTGCAGTTTTTCCTGCCAGGCCGGGGAAGCGACCTTGTCCTTGAACACCTTCTGCAGCACAGTCAGCATGATCGGCGCGGCGGTCGATGCACCTGGGGAGGCGCCCAGCAGGCCGGCGATGGAGCCGTCTTGCGAAGCCACGATCTCGGTGCCCAGCTTCAGCACGCCACCGGCGGCTTCGTCACGCTTGATGATTTGCACGCGCTGGCCGGCTTGCCACAGGCGCCAGTCTTCAGCCTTGGCGTTCGGGAAGTATTCCTTCAGGGCGTTGAGGCGGTCTTCGTCCGACAGCATCAGCTGGCCGGCGAGGTACTCGACCAGCGGGTATTCCTTGATGCCGACCTTGGTCATTGGCCACACGTTATGCGTGGTCGTGGTGGTCAGCAGGTCCAGGTACGAACCTTCTTTCAGGAACTTGGTGCTGAAGGTCGCGAATGGGCCAAACAGGATGACGCGCTTGCCGTCCAGGACACGGGTGTCCAGGTGCGGAACCGACATCGGTGGTGCGCCAACGGAGGCTTTGCCGTAGGCCTTGGCCAGGTGTTGCTCGGCGATGGTCGGGTTCTCGGTCACTAGGAACGAGCCGCCAACCGGGAAGCCTGCATACTCCTTGGCTTCAGGAATACCGGACTTCTGCAGCAGGTGCAGGGCACCGCCGCCAGCGCCGATGAAGACGAACTTGGCGTCGGTTTCGAACTTGCTGCCGTCTTTCAGGTTTTTGTAGCTGACGCGCCAGGTACCGTCTTCGTTCCTGGTGATGTCCTGCACTTCGCTGGACAGCTTCAAGTCGAACTTCGGGGTGGTCTGCAGGTGCGCGACGAACTGGCGAGTGATTTCGCCGAAGTTGACGTCGGTACCGATTGGCGACCAGGTGGCGGCAACTTTCTGTTTCGGGTCACGCCCTTCCATCATCAGCGGCACCCACTTGCTGATCACAGCCGGGTCTTCGGAATACTGCATGCCGGCAAACAGCGGGCTCGCCTGCAGGGCTTCGTAACGCTTTTTGAGGAAACTGATGTTGTCGTCGCCCCACACAAAGCTCATGTGTGGCGTGGAATTGATGAACGAACGCGGGTTCTTCAGCACGCCTTGCTGAACCTGCCAGGCCCAGAACTGACGGGAGATCTGAAACGCCTCGTTGATTTCAACGGCCTTGGGAATCGACACATTGCCCTTGTCGTCTTCCGGGGTGTAGTTCAACTCGGCCAGGGCAGAGTGACCGGTACCGGCGTTGTTCCAGCCGTTGGAGCTTTCCAGGGCCACGCCGTCCAGACGCTCGATCATTTCCATCGAGGTGCCGGGTTCCAGCTCGTTGAGCCAGACACCCAGGGTCGCGCTCATGATGCCGCCGCCGATCAGCAGCACATCGACTTTCTTTGCCTCTTCCGCTTGAGCGGACGTGATCCCCATCGACAAAGCCAGCCCAAGCAGGGCCGTGTTCATTTTCTTAAACATCTGTAGCACCTATGATAAAACGCCATCCGCCCTGCCATCCGCAGTCTCGGGCCCCGTATTTCACGACATTCAGGCAGGATGTCGTGGGTGCTCGCGCCGCTGGATTGGAGGGTGGGCACACAAGGCCGATTGAGTGCATCGACCTCAGTTTATATGTCCCTACTGAACTGACTTTTTATCTTTATTGGCTTCAGCTGCTTGAGCGACAGTGATTCCGTTGGCGCGTCGCATGGACACGCAAACTGAATGGATCGAACCAAGTTACTGCAAAGAATATCACGTCAGGACAAACCCGCGCGTCTGTTCCCGACTCGCTGGTCCGGCTGCAGACGTCCGGGCCACTATACTCAAGGTGTTTTTTCACCCAAGCCGGCGAGGCATCTAAATGAGCGACAAACCCGATTTGCGCAAATACTCCTCTCAGGTAGTCGACGGCGTGGAGCGCTCGCCGGGGCGCGCCATGCTGCGGGCCGTGGGTTTTACCGACGAGGATTTCGCCAAGCCGCAGATCGGCATTGCCTCGACCTGGGCCATGGTCACCCCTTGCAACATGCACATCGACAAGCTCGCGCGGGAGGCCGAACGCGGAGCGAATGCGGCGGGTGCCAAAGGGGTGATCTTCAACACCATCACCATCTCCGACGGCATCGCCAACGGCACCGAAGGCATGAAGTACTCACTGGTGTCGCGGGAGGTCATCGCTGACTCGATCGAAACGGTGGCCGGTTGCGAAGGCTTCGACGGACTGGTCACGGTGGGTGGCTGTGACAAAAACATGCCCGGCTGCCTGATCGGCATGGCACGCCTGAACCGCCCCTCGATCTTTGTGTATGGCGGCACCATTCGCCCGGGTGCGGGCCATACCGACATCATTTCCGTGTTCGAAGCCGTGGGCCAGCATGCGCGTGGCGATATCAACGAGATCCAGGTCAAGCAGATCGAGGCAGTGGCCATTCCCGGCCCTGGCTCCTGCGGCGGGATGTACACGGCCAACACCATGGCTGCGGCCATTGAGGCCCTGGGCATGAGCCTTCCCGGTTCCAGCTCCCAGGATGCGGTGGGTACCGACAAGACGTCAGACAGCTTCCGCGCCGGGCAACAGGTCATGGAGTTGCTCAAGCTCGACCTCAAGCCGCGGGACATCATGACCCGCAAGGCCTTTGAAAACGCGATTCGCGTGGTGATCGCCCTTGCCGGCTCGACCAACGCCGTGTTGCACCTGCTGGCCATGGCCCACGCCGTGGACGTCGAGCTGACGCTGGATGATTTCGTCGAGCTGGGCAAAGTGTCGCCGGTGGTGGCCGACCTGCGGCCCAGCGGCCAGTACATGATGAGCGAACTGGTAGCCATCGGCGGCATCCAGCCGCTGATGAAACGTATGCTGGACGCCGGCATGCTGCATGGCGATGTCATGACCGTGACCGGCAAGACACTGGCCGAGAACCTGCGCGATGTTGCCGATTACGTGGCCGGCCAGGACGTGATCCTGCCCTTCGACCAGCCGATCAAGAAGGACTCCCACCTGGTCGTGCTGCGCGGCAACCTGGCCCCCGATGGCGCGGTGGCCAAAATCACCGGCAAGGAGGGCCTGCGATTTGAAGGCACTGCCCGGGTCTATCACGGTGAAGAAGGCGCGCTGGCGGGCATTCTCAACGGCGAGGTGCAGGCAGGCGATGTGATCGTGATTCGCTACGAAGGACCCAAGGGCGGACCCGGCATGCGCGAAATGCTCTCGCCGACTTCGGCGGTCATGGGCAAGGGGCTGGGCAAGGAAGTAGCGCTGATCACCGATGGCCGCTTCTCTGGCGGCTCCCATGGATTCGTGGTGGGCCATATCACCCCGGAGGCATTCGAGGGCGGGCCGATTGCGTTGATCGAGGATGGCGACCGAATCGTTATCGATGCCGAAACCCGGCAGATCACCGTGGAAGTTGCGGCGGCTGAATTGGCCAGGCGCAAGACGACTTGGGTGCGCCCGGAGGCCAAGTACAAACGCGGGGTGCTGGCCAAATATGCGAAGACCGTGTCCAGCGCCTCGGAAGGCGCTGTGACGGATAAATATCTCTGAGCCGATTCCGGACTGGTTGCATGATCGCAATCGCGAGCAGGCTCGCTCCCACAGGGAGTCGCAGCGGACAAGGGTTTTGCGCCTCCAGCGAGTTCGTTGCAGGCGTGAAAAAACCTCCGATGCATTTTTGGGCAGAGGACACAGCAGTATCAAAGGATCGCAGGCTGTGCCAGGGCCGGTCACGGCTTCAAAGCCGGAACCTGTTCACCGACTGCGACAACTGCCCTGCCAGGCTCGCCAGCTCATCAGTAGTGTTGGCCGTCTCGCCAATCACACGGCTGTTGCCCTCTGACATCCCGGCAATCATTTCCACCTGATGGGCGATTTCGTTGCTGGCCAGGCTTTGTTCGCCAATGGTGCGAGTGATGTCGTTGACCAGTTGGGTGGTATTGAGCGTGGCATCGAGAATTTCCCGGATCGCCCGCTCGACCTCGGCGGTCACCGCCATCCCCTTGTCGACCTGAGCCACCCCCGCTTCCATGCTGCTGACCGCTTCGCGGGTGCTTTGCTGGATGCGCGCAACCATGCCGGCGATTTCCTGGGTCGACGCACTGGTACGCCCCGCCAGGCTGCGCACTTCGTCAGCTACCACCGCAAAACCACGGCCCTGCTCTCCGGCGCGGGCGGCTTCAATCGCGGCGTTCAGTGCCAGCAGGTTGGTCTGGTCGGCAATGCCCTTGATGACCTGGATGATGCTGAAAATCCCTTCGGACTCTTTGTCCAGGGTGCGGATGACCTGCGCCGACTGCTGCGCCGAGCGAGCGATGCCATCCATGTCGCTGACCACTTGATGGATCACCCGGCCGCCTTCCTTGGCCAGGTTTTCCGCCTGGTTCGCCATGTTCAGCGCACGCTCGGCATGCCGGGTGATCTCTTCGATGCTGGCGGTCATTTCGCTCGCGGCTGCGGCCATGGTGCTGGCGGCACTGCTTTGCTGTTGACTGCTGTCAGCTACCTCATGGCAGCCATTGCTTAACCGTTCGCTCATGCCGCTCACGCCGTGGGCGTTGCTGCGCACGACCTCGATCATACCGCGCAAGTCGCGCTGCATGGTCGCCAGGCTGCGAATCAGGGCGCTGGCTTCATCTTTGCCGGCAGGTTCGGCAATTGCCTCGCTCAGGTGGCCGTGGGCGATGCTGTCGGCGATGCGACTGGCGGTTTGCAGCGGGCCCATGATACTGCGCAGCACCCAGCGCCCCTGCACCAGCAGCAACAACAGGCTGGCGATCAGCACACCACCGAGGGCAATATTGGCGTTGCTGATGGCCTGTTGCGTACCGACGCTGGTTTGCTGGGTATCGGTTTCGATCAGTTCGCTGAGCGCAGCCATCTGGTCTTCGAGCTGGCTGAACGCGGCATTAAAAGTGCCGAGTTCCTGTTGCGCAGCCAAAGGATTTTCCAGCGCCAGCCCGACAATCCGCTCCGCGGCGCTGATGTAGGTATCGAGGCTCGGCTTGATCTGATTGAGGCCAGCCTGGATGGTGGGGTTGACCGGCAGCTTGAGGTTGTTGCCCAGCACTTCACGGAAATGGCCCGCGTGCTCATCGATGGAGTTGCGCACCTCGGCCTGGCTGCTGTTGCTCTTTCCCAGGCCAACCAGCATCGCCGACAACACGTCGGCGCGCAGGGCGTCATGCATCATGTCGGCTTCGAGGTGATTGCGCAGCGCGGCCATGCTGACTTCGCTATCGCTCACCGCCTCCGCCATCTGCGTGTTTCCCACATAACTGACCAGGCTCATGATCAATGCCGTCAGCAAACCGGTACCAATCAGCAGTATCAAACGTATTTTTATCGACACTCTGTGCATCCCCGATCAGTTGGGTGCAGCCATGCTGCAGATGGCTGTTCTGATCAGGTTATCGACTGCGTGAAGCGCTAATTGAAGGCTATTTGCAAACGAGCGTTTGGCTCCCCGGTTGAGCCAGCAACGATCGCAAGGTCAAGGTATTGCCCAAGGAGAAACGCCGCCGGCGCAGCCTATGAGGGCCTCAAACACCCGGATAGACAATTTCCAGCCAAGGCCAGCGCGCCTGATAGCTGAGCGCTTTCTTTTCGAACAGATCAAATTGGTGGTTCACCGGATTGATCCGCAACAGTCCCTTCTCGATATCATCCAGGCCATAAGGCGCATACACCTCGCCGCTCAGCACATCCACGCCAATGCAGGTGCCCTCGATCAGGTAGCGATCAATGCCCTCCTTCGCCGAATTGAGCTGTGGGTACGCCCCGCCGAAGCGCTCGCCGTACCACAGGTGGACGCGGGCCTGGTTCTTGATTTCAATGTTGAGGTCGAGGTCTTGAAACAGCGCCTTGGCCGCCAGGATGACGTCGTTCTCCGCCTCCCAGGACAAGTCCTGGTCAAAGTAGAAAACGTCGTAATCCTTGATGCCCCACGCGGCGGGTTTTGCGTCGTGATGGTTCCATACGGCCTGGAACAGGCAGCCGGCAGTGAGCATGCACTGCTTCAGGCCAAGGGCCGGCAGACGGTCGAGGATCTCGACGTTGGCCGGGTTGGTCCGGGCGATTTCCATCAGACGATCGGGTGTCAGTACCATGGCGAACTCCTTGTCAGCAATCAGATCCCTGGAAGCAGGACGATACCGCAAAACAAGCGAGTTTTTCATCAGTGAGGTCTTAAACCAGTGGCAAGGTCACCACGAACTCGCTGCCCTGGCCATCGCCTGTGCTGTGCCCGGTCACGCGGCCACCGTGCGCTTCGACCAGCTCACGCACCACGGTCAGGCCGATGCCCAGCCCGGCGCCGTTGAAGCCGACGGCAGTAATGTCCTGCACGAACGGCTCGAAAATATGGGGCAGCGCCTGGGCGGAAATACCGATGCCGTTATCACCAACACACATCCGCAGCTCGCGGCCCTGGACTGTAACCCTTAACGTGACGACGCCGCCCGCCGGGGTGTATTTGACGGCGTTGCCCAGCAGGTTGCCGAGAATTTGCGTCAGGCGCACGGCATCGCCATTGACGCTGAGGGGTTGCTGCGGCACATCGGCCGTGAACTGCAGCCGGTGAGCGCGCATCACCGGCCGGCACACTTCGACGGCGTCGTCGATGATCGAGACCATATCGACCAGGCAGCAATCCAGTCGCAACTTGCCGGTACTGACACGGGACACATCGAGCAAGTCCTCCACCAGACGCGACATATGCCTGACCTGCCCCTCAATCAGTAGCTGCATGCGCGGCAGCTCTGCGCTGGGCACGCGTACCAGGCGACCGGCGATCATGCTGATCGGCGTCAGCGGATTGCGCAACTCGTGGGCCACCACCGCCAGGGTGTTGCGTTGCAACAAAAGCGTGTGTTCGGCCGAGGCTTGCAGTTGTTGCGCACTGAGGGCTGCAATGACCAACTGCTCGTTGGCTTCGCGCATTTCCAGGAACAGCTGCTGCTCGCTATCGGTACGCCGGTTTTTGTCGGCATCGGACTGCGCCGACAGGATCGCCAGCACCAGCTGTTGATTGGCCTCGATCAATTGCTCGACCTGCTGATTGTCCAGGCGCTGGGCGTTGGCCTCGCTCAGTTCCTTTTGCAGGGCCACCAGCACTGCCCGTGCTTCAACGGTTTTCTGCCCCAGCAGGAACAATTCACGAGCGGCAGTCGCCAGCGCTTTTTCGTTCCGGCCATCAGCCTCGTCCATGATATTCCTCATCCATTGTCGAGGTCGGTGTGGCGCTGGGTTGGGCGGCCGCCGAGCAAACCTTCCTGATCCGGCAAGCGGTCGCCAATCTGCAGTCCGTTTTTGTCTATGCGGTACAGGCGCAGCTCGTCAGAGTGCGCGCTTGAGCGCACCTTGACCACCGCCATGATGCGCAACAGGCGGCTCTGCACTTCGATGTAGCGTTGCACGATGATCGCGTCGGTGAGAAATGCCGTGCCGTAAGGGCTGAATCGCAGGTCGGTGTAGCGGTCTTCCAGCTCGGAAGTCATCAGCACGC
Source organism: Pseudomonas sp. HY13-MNA-CIBAN-0226 (assembly GCF_040310305.1). Classification (NCBI taxonomy): domain Bacteria; kingdom Pseudomonadati; phylum Pseudomonadota; class Gammaproteobacteria; order Pseudomonadales; family Pseudomonadaceae; genus Pseudomonas; species Pseudomonas sp. HY13-MNA-CIBAN-0226. The sequence goes on along the minus strand of NZ_JBEOPS010000002.1, from coordinate 312,587 downwards.
TCACCCCGGCACCGGTCAACGCAGTGACCATCCGCGACAGCGACTCGCGGAAATCCTCGCGAAAGGTCGGCGCCAGCGCCAGCTCGAAACCTGACAATGAATCGATAACCACCCGGGTCGCCTTCAGGCGACGGATTTCGCTAAGCAGCAAATGCACGATCTCATCGATGGACAGGTCGGGCGCGCGGCTATCCACCAGGCCGACCTTGCCGGCCTCGATCAGGCTCGCCAGGGTGGCGTTCTGCGAATGATTGGGACGCTGTTCAAAGACGGCAATCACGCCGGTTTCGCCATTGCGCGCACCTTCGGCCAGGAAGGTCGCGGCGAGGATGCTCTTGCCCGAACCCGAAGGCCCGGCCACCAGCAGCGAATAGCCCCGCGGCAGGCCACCGCCGAGCATCTCATCAAGTTGCGGCACACCCATTTTCAGGCGCTCGCCGACAGGTGCCCGAGGTACTTCGAAGTGTTCGGTTGCAACCGGTGCGAAGACCTTTATTCCCGATGTGGCGATGCGGAAGGTGTGCAGTCCAGGCATCGTCGGCTGGCCACGCATCTTCATGATTTCCATCTTGCGCACCATGGAGTTGCGCTGCACGCTCTGGCGCAGCCAGATCAGGCCGTCGGCCACGGTAAAGATGGGGTTGGTGTCGGTTTCGGTGAAATACTCACCAATCAGGAAGGTCGTCGCCTGCCAGGTGGTCATCAACATGCCCAGTTGCTGGACGAACTGCGGCAGATTGTTGTTCGGGTTGTCCTGGGTCTGGCTGGCCAGTACCACCGAGCGGAACGAGTCTACAAAGACCAGGGCCGGCGAGTGGGTTTGCACCTCGCTGACGATGCGCCGCAGCACTTCGTCCAGATCACCGGCCAGGGTATCGTCGGCCAGGTTGATATAGCGCACCGAGTGGTTGATGGCTTCACTGTCGAAGAAGTCGAACTGCTGTTGATAGCGCAGCATCTTCAGCGGTGGTTCGCCAAGCACGGTGAAGAACAGCGCCGGGCGTTCAGGGGTTGCCAGGGCAAACATCATCTGATGCGCCAGGGTGGTCTTGCCGCAGCCCGGAGGGCCGGCGATCAGGTTGAACGAAAATTCCGGTAATCCTCCGCCCAGCACCTCGTCCAGTCCTGGCACGCCCGTGGCCAGACGGTTGATAGTTACTTTGGTGCTCATGGCGAAATTTCCTGCGAAGGGGTGTCGCTCAGGGAAGGTCCCCACACGTCACGAAGCAAACGTGCGGTGAGCGAGGGCCCGATCAGCGTGGTCAACAGCTCGTAGAAGATGGTCAGCATGACTTCGCTGAAGAGCAACGCATCGGCATCGCTCTGCTCGACGAGCACCGACCCGAGGGCAAGCACATCCATCGACGCCGGAACACTGGCACACGTGGCGGCGAATTGCGGGTGCCGGGCGGTGCAAAGATGCAGGCTGCGGCGGTAAAGCGCGACAACCCCCTGATTGCCGATGATCGGCGCGAGGGCTGCGTCCATATCCTGCAAAGTGGTGGCCAGCGCCTGGGCAATCCTTGCGGAGTCGGCGTTGGGGCCAACACGGTGCGCCAGAGAAGCTACGATCCGGCGGCTCTCTTGGCTTTGCGTGGTCATGGCAAACTGATATCTGGTGAACAGACCTTGATGGTACACCCTATGGACGCGTCGGGAGTCAATTAACCACGAGGCTGGCGGGGGACGCCGCAGCCATTGGCGATGATCACTGCCCAGTCGAGTAGCGCCTTGATCTGTAGACGCAAAAAGCCTATAACTTGATCCATAGATTATCAAGTGAGGTATATTTCATGGCCAACGCCCTTCCTGCACAGGCATTTTCCAAGGATCAATGCGTGGCCGGCCTGCGGGCGGCGGTCGGGATCATTGAGAAATGGGCAGCGTCCAGCGAGCAGGCCTGCCGGATCCTGCGTATTTCCCGCAGCACCCACACCCGCGCCAAACAACGTGACCCTGACTGGTCGGTGGCGCTGGATGCCGATCAGATGCAACGTATCAGTTTTGTCCTCAACATCCACGCCGCGCTACGCCTGGTGTTTGATAACCCGGACAATGTTTATGGCTTCCCCGCCATGGCCAATCACAACGAGTTCTTCAACGGCCGCTCGCCCCTGGAGATCATGTCCCAGGGGGACATGGTCTCGCTCTATGAGACCTTCCGCCGGATCGACGTCCTGCGGGGTGCACAATGGTGACCCTGGAGCAGTTGCCGACCCTCGCTGGGGAGCCGGTACAGGCTTATCGCCTGGTCAATTCGAAGTTCCCGCCCATCGACTTGTTCGATGACGTGGCCGACGCCCGGGAGTTCGAAGCGCTCTATCAGATCCAGGCACTGACCAACCCCAGGCTCAGGAACGAACTCGGTCAGCTGGAGATGATTGCGCGTAGCGAAATCCCCTTCGGCATTCCCGGCTGTTCCTACGCCACCGCGCCCTTCACCCACGTCAACCCGGGCGGCTCGCGCTTCAGCGATGGCAGCTTTGGCGTGTTGTACCTGGCAGCCTCGATGGAAACTGCCCTGGCGGAAGTGCAACATCACCAGAGCCTGTACTGGTCGAACGTCCGTGGTTTGAACTATGAACGTTTTGTGTTCCGTGGGTTGTCCTGTTCGTTCGTCGATGCGGCGATGAAAGATGCCACCACCGTGGCGATGAACGATGCGATTTACGCGCCCGACGATTACGCGTCATCCCAGCGCCTGGGCAAGGCCTTGAAGCTGGCAGGTTGCCCCGGCTTGCGCTACCGGTCGGTGCGCTTGCAGGGCAACCACTGCTGGGCACTGATGACCCCGAGGCCCGTGTTGTCGATCATCCAGAGCGCCCATTACGAGATGATCTGGAACGGGCAGATCACCGGGGTCAACCAGATACACGAGGCCTGAGCACTGACAGGTCGATACTTGCATCCCGCTCGTTAAAAAGCCGGTCGACGCTATCCGGAAAATGCTGAGCACTGTCCACAATCTGCACACTTTTCTCACCCCAAGCGAACCTCGGGAAAAAACAGCAAAAGCCGTGCGATTACCGGTCATTGGCCTTTGCCGCTGCGCGTGCGAGCCCATACCCTTGGGTGCGGCAATGTCTGCCGGATAATAAAAACACAGCGAGAACCTCACCTTGAAGCGTCCGATCCTAGCTCCCCTGTACCTGGCATTGTTGACTGCACTTGGCGCCCCTTCGAGCCAGGCGACTGACCTGGACTGGGTGGATTCCGCAGTCAGCTCGGTCAACCAGCAAGTCATTGATCTGCGCCGCACCATTCACCAGCATCCAGAGCTGGGCAACCAGGAGGTCAAGACGGCTGCCCTGGTCGCCGCTCAGCTCAAGGCCTCGAACATCGAAGTGCGCACCCAGGTCGGCAAGACGGGCGTGGTCGGCGTGCTCAAAGGCGCACTGCCTGGGCCCGTGGTGGCCCTGCGCGCCGACATGGATGCGCTGCCGGTCAAGGAGGCGACCAACCTGCCCTTCGCCAGCCAGGCAACCGGTGTGCGGCTGGGCAAGACCGTGCCGGTGATGCACGCTTGTGGCCATGACACACACACCGCCATGCTGTTGGGTGCAGCCAAGGTATTGGCCGAGCATCGCGATCAACTGCGCGGCACTGTCGTTTTCCTGTTCCAGCCAGCCGAAGAAGGCGCGGCCGATGTGGACGAGTTCCAGACCGATACCTTGATCGGCGCCCAGGCAATGATTCGCGATGGCGCCATGGACTCGCCCAAAGTCGAGGCGATATTTGCCCTGCACGTAATGGCGGGCTACCCGAGCGGGCACCTCTTCTACAAGGCCGGTACGGTGCTCAACAGCAGCGATTCATTCCGCATCCAGCTCAAGGGGCAGCAGACCCATGGCTCAGCTCCCTGGAGCGGCAACGATCCAATTGTCACCAGCCAGGGCATCATTGCCGCGATGCAGACGCTGGTCAGCCGACGCATCGATCTGACCAAGGGAATGGGGGTCATCAGTGTCGGCACGATCAATGCCGGTTCGGCGGCGAACATCATTCCCGAAACCCTGGAAATGACCGGGACTATCCGCACCAACAACGCCGACATACGCGACAGCATCCTGCAGAAAATGCCGCCGCTGGTCAGTGGCATCGCCAGCGCTTATGGAACCGAAGCCAAGTTGCTGCTGGTGAACAATGCCCCGGTGACCATCAACGACCCGACCCTGACCGAAGACATGGTGCCGGCACTGGAGCTGGCCGCGTCGGGCAAGGTCCAGCGGCTTGAGTCATCGTTGTCGCCCAGCGAAGACTTTTCCTACTACGCCCAGAAGGTACCCGGCCTGTTCGTATTCCTGGGCGCCACCCCTGAAGGCCAGGACATGTCCAAAGCGCCCAACAACCACAGCCCGTACTTCACCGTCGATGAAGCCACCTTCGCGACCGGGGTGAAGGCGCACGTGCAGTTCGTGCTGAACTATCCCGAGCGCGCAAAGGGCAAATCCTGAGTATTCACAACGCTGGAATCAGGTGACCGAGGCGGCCTCATCGCGGGCAAGCCTTGCTCCCACAGGGTTATGCGCCACACTAGGTTACGCATGCCCCTGTGGGAGAACGATGTAGTCGTTCCCCTGGATGATCCCGCTGTGCTCACCCTCGACCAGATGGATATACCGCCCCCCCACCAGGTCGATCGGCAGGCAATCATCCACGTCCATCAGCGCATCAGTATGCGACTGACTCCAGTGTGCCGGCATTTGGCGCTTGCCCTTGGCAGCGGCTTCTTTCCTGTTCCGGGCGACCACCAACAGGTAATGGTGAGCTTCACCAAACACCGATGTTTCATAACCACCCAGGTTGATGAAGTACAGGCGCGGTGAATCCGCTGCCGGTGCCATCGGACTCAACTCGACTTTCCATCCTTCCACACCATCGACGCGCATCCACGAGTCGATGTGCACGCCGGCTGGATGGCCAAACCAGCCTTCTCGCAATTGCCCATAGGTACCCTGAAGGTCATCCGCAACGGCAAACACAACATCATGAACCTCAATCCGCGCCCTGGGATGTTTGCCTCCCAGCATCACCACAAACAGCATTACCGTCCTCCTGATTACGCCAGACTACCGCTCCCCTGAGGCGCCGCAGTTGCTATTGCTCAAAGCGTCCAGAAGACTCCCGATCCTGTTCATAGTGCCTGTCCAGCGCAAAGGCGGGCAACCACGACTCACGACGCGAGGTCCAGCTTACGTAAGTGGGCAGGTTCTTCCCCACACGCCAGCGGCTGTGTACTATCAGCGCGGGCCGATGCTGCCCGCCGCTCGCTTCCGCAAGGAAGGGTGAAAGCATGTATTCATTACCCAAATCCAGTCGCAACTCTTGACGGTCGAGGTTTGGCAACGCGAGCACCAACATGCCTTGATCAAAGGAGCTGTGATGATTTCTATCGAACAAGCCAAGCAAATGGCCAAGCGCCTGCGCGCCTCACTGCAAGCGCACGACCAGCAAGCGTCCCATTCCATGGCGCTGGAACTGGTTGCCCACCAGTTGGGCTACAAGGACTGGAACACCGCTGCGGCGCTGCTACCTGCGCAAGTCCGGCAAACGGCGGTCACCTTCACTAAAGCCATTCCGATCCTGCGAATGTTTGACGAAACCAAGGCGCGGGAGTTCTACCTCGACTTCCTCGGCTTCAGCGTGGAGTTCGAGCATCGTTTTGAAGCGGATCTGCCCCTGTATCTGGGGATCCAGCGCGGTAGCCTGCAACTGCATCTCTCGGAGCATCACGGCGATGCGAGCCCGGGCGCGACGACCTTTGTCCAGATGGACAATATTGAAATGTTCCGTGACGAACTCCAGGCCAAGCGCTACGGCTATGGCCGGCCCGATATCGTCGAGCAAGGCTGGGGCAAGATCCTTGAAGTCCATGACCCGTTCGGCAACCGCATCCGGTTTTGCCAGGCCTGACACTGCCACGGCGGACCGCCGACAGCGGTCCGCTTTTTCACTGATTCGCCGCGTCGAGACCCGAATCCGGAACATTGAGAAAGGCATTCCACAGCGCATACGCATCGTGGTGCCTTTGGGTCGCTTCATCCCACGCAGGCCCGGAAACGCATCGGGCAGATACCAGCAGCATCATGCCCATTGTTGCGGCGTCCAGTTCGATCAGGAGCGAGTGCGATTGTATTCTGAAGTCTTCGACCGATGTCATTGAGTGAACCCCGGGCGGATAGCACCGCCATTGCAGAGCCAAGCCCTGTGAAACATCGAGTGCGGGCATCGTGCAAGATTCAACCGGCCTGACCGCCGGTATCCCTGCATGCCAGCGCGGCTATTGCCACAACCCGTCCGTGCGCCCCGTGGTTGCCAACCACGCCATCCCGACCTATGGTCCTTTCCATACCTATCGCGATCCAATCACTGACCCTCCATTGCCGATAAACAAGCGAGGTGATGACATGCCAAGCGACTCCCGCCCTGCCGTGCTCGAACTGATCGGTAACACGCCGCTGGTGCGTGTCAGCCGATTCGACACCGGCCCCTGCACCCTGTTTCTCAAACTCGAATCCCAGAACCCCGGCGGCTCGATCAAGGACCGCATCGGCCTGGCCATGATCGACGCGGCCGAGCGTGACGGGCGCCTCAGACCCGGCGGCACCATCGTCGAAGCGACTGCCGGCAACACCGGGCTCGGCCTGGCACTGGTGGGTCGCGCCAAGGGTTACCGGGTGGTACTGGTGGTGCCGGACAAGATGTCCACCGAGAAGGTCCTGCACCTCAAGGCCATGGGCGCCGAAGTGCACATCACCCGTTCCGATGTCGGCAAGGGCCATCCGGAGTACTACCAGGACGTGGCCGCACGCCTGGCCCAGGACATTCCCGACGCGTTCTTCGCCGATCAATTCAACAATCCGGCCAACCCCCTCGCCCATGAATGCAGCACCGCGCCGGAAATCTGGGCGCAAACCCAGCACGACCTGGACGCCATCGTCGTCGGCGTCGGTTCTGCCGGCACCCTGACCGGCCTGACCCGCTTCTTCAAACGGGTGCAACCGGACCTGGAAATGGTCCTGGCCGACCCAGTCGGCTCGGTCATGGCCGAATACAGCCGCAGCGGCACGCTCGGCACGCCCGGGTCGTGGGCGGTGGAAGGCATCGGCGAAGACTTCATCCCCTCCATTTGCGACCTGTCCAGCGTGCGCAAGGCCTACTCGATCAGCGACGAGGAAAGCTTCGATCACGCGCGCCAACTGCTGCGGGTCGAAGGCATTCTCGGTGGATCGTCCACCGGCACCCTGCTCGCTGCCGCGCTGCGTTACTGCCGCGAACAAACCCAGCCCAAGCGCGTGGTCAGTTTCGTCTGCGACACCGGCACCCGCTACCTGTCCAAGGTCTACAACGACCAGTGGATGAATGATCAGGGCCTGCTTCAGTACAAACGCTACGGCGACCTGCGCGACCTGATCGCGCGGCGTTTCGAAGACGGCCGGGTGATCAGCGTGGGCCCGGACGATACCTTGCTCACCGCCTTCCAGCGCATGCGCCTGGCCGATGTCTCACAACTGCCGGTGCTGGTGAACGGCAAGCAACTGGTGGGCGTCATCGACGAATCCGACATCCTGTTCGGCATGCAGGAGGACCCCTCGCACTTTCGCCTCAGCGTCGCCAGCGCCATGACCGACAAAGTCCAGACCCTCGCACCCGCTGCCAGCCTGGCGGAACTGCAAGCCGAGCTCGACCGCGGGCTGGTGGCGATCATCGCTGACGCCTCGGGCTTCCACGGCCTGATCACCCGCTTCGACCTGCTCAACCACCTACGGAGATCCCTTGCATGAGCCAGCATGACGAAAACGCCCCGGCCCACGCCTTCGCCACTCGCGTGATTCACGCGGGGCAGACGCCGGACCCATCCACCGGGGCGTTGATGCCGCCGATCTATGCCAACTCCACTTACCTGCAACAGAGCCCCGGCGTGCACAAGGGCCTGGATTACGGCCGCTCCCACAATCCGACGCGCTTTGCCCTGGAGCGTTGCGTCGCAGACCTCGAAGGTGGCACCCAGGCATTCGCCTTCGCCTCGGGGCTGGCGACCATCTCCACGGTGCTCGAACTGCTCGACGCCAACGCCCACATCGTCTCCGGCAATGACCTGTACGGCGGTACCTTCCGCCTGTTCGACAAAGTTCGCAAACGCAGCGCCGGGCACCGTTTCAGCTTCGTCGACATGACGGACCTGGCCGCCTTCGAAGCAGCCCTGGAGGACGACACGCGGATGGTGATGGTCGAGACGCCGACCAACCCGCTGCTGAGCCTGACCGACCTCGCCGCGATTGCCCGCATCTGCCGCGCGCGAGGCATCATCTGCGTGGCCGACAACACTTTCGCCAGTCCGTGGATCCAGCGCCCGCTGGAGCTGGGCTTCGACATCGTGCTGCACTCGACCACCAAATACCTCAACGGCCACTCGGACGTCATCGGCGGTATCGCCGTGGTCGGCCAGAACCCTGAACTTGCCGAGCGCCTGGGTTTCCTGCAAAACGCCGTCGGCGCCATTGCCGGCCCATTCGACGCGTTCCTCACCCTGCGCGGCATAAAAACCCTGGCCCTGCGCATGGAGCGCCACTGCAGCAACGCACTGGACCTGGCGCAGTGGCTGGAACGCCAACCGCAAGTCGCCCGCGTCTACTACCCCGGCCTGCCTTCACATCCCCAGCACGAGCTGGCCAAACGCCAAATGCGCGGCTTCGGCGGCATGATCTCCATCGACCTCAACACCGACCTGGCCGGCGCCAGGCGCTTCCTGGAGAACGTTCACATCTTCGCCCTGGCCGAGAGCCTGGGCGGTGTAGAAAGCCTGATCGAACACCCGGCCATCATGACCCACGCCACCATCCCGCCCGAAACCCGGGCACAACTGGGCATCGGCGATGGACTGGTGCGCTTGTCGGTGGGGGTTGAGGACGTGGAGGATCTGCGTGCGGATCTGGCTCAGGCGTTGCAGAGGATCGACAACCCAATGTAGAAGCGAGGTTGCTCGCGATGTGAGCAAGAGCGATGTGGAAATTCAGGTACGCAGCGCCAGCGTTAACGCCCATCGCGAGCAAGCTCTTACAGTCGATGGGTGCGTCTGTGCAGTGGAATATGAATCAGAAAAATGGCAGGGGCGGCTGGATTCGAACCAACGCATGGCAGGATCAAAACCTGCTGCCTTACCGCTTGGCGACGCCCCTGTATCGATCGCGACGAGTGCTGGGCACTGTCTTTTTTGATGGTGAAGCGGGTGAGCAACGGCGAGCGTTGCTACGTTCGCTGCCAGTCCGCTGAGGCCCTGTGCAGGAATGGGCGCAAATTTACCAACTTCTGCGCCATGTTGGAAGCAAAAAGTGGAAATAATTTTGTTTTAAAACAGCTGCTTATCGTATTCGCAGGTTTGCACCGGCGACTTGGCTCATTTGACCTGGCCGCCGGACAGATCGGATTCAGCCCTTGGCCGCCATCGCCGTGACTTCCACGCGCATCCCTTCCACCGCCAGCGAGGCCACGCCGACAGCGGCGCGTACGGGCCATGGCTTGGCGAAAAAGCGCTTGTAGACTTCGTTGAAGGCGGCGCGATCGGCCATGTCGGTGAGGTAGATGGTCAGGTGCAGGACACGATCCATGGAACTGCCGGCGCGCTCCAGCGCAACCTTGAGTGCCTGCAGGGTGCATTCGCTTTGCAGGGTGATATCGCCCAGCTCCAGGCTGCCATCGGCGTGGGTCGGGATCTGCGTGGAAACCAGCAGACCGCCGAAGCCGGCCACGTCGGAGGAGATGGAATCGGCGTCGGGATCAGGGACGAAGGTGATGTCTTGGTTGGCCATGGGGGTCTCTTTCATAAAGTGATCGGCTGGGGTACGCCTTGAGCGGGCATAGTCTACAGCTGCTGCGCGATGGTGTGGATGGTTGACGCGGCGGATCTGTGTCATGCGCAGGGAGACTGGCAACAGGAATCCATTGTGGCTGGCAGGGATTACTGTGGGAGTTGCAGAATTTGGAAGAAGGTTCTCCAACAAAGGATTAGCCGATTGAGTCTAGCAGCGCGGGGTCATGGCCTATCCTTCCACTCAATTGATCACTGCGAGTAGCGTCATGACCACCCCTGAGTCCGCCCTGCTGCAAAGCTGGCACCATAACGCCCGCGCCTGGATCGACGCTGTCCGCAGTGGCTCGATCGAAAGCCGCCGCCAGGTCACCGACCAGGCCATTTTATTGGCAATCATGGGCCGCCAGCCTGAGCGAGTGCTGGACCTGGGCTGTGGCGAAGGCTGGTTATTGCGGGTGCTGGCTGAACGCGGGATCACCGCAGTTGGAGTGGACGGCGATACGACACTGGTCGAGGCCGCGCGGACGGCGGGCAGCCCACAGGTCTACCTGGCGAGCTATGAAACCCTGGTCGATGCGAAGGTCGACATCGGCCGCGACTACGACCTGATCTGCGCCAACTTTGCCCTGCTGCACCAGGACATCATCCCGCTGCTCAGCGCCATGAACGCCCTGCTCGCCCCCGGCGGCGCGCTGGTGATCCAGACGCTGCATCCCTGGGCTGCGGCAGCAGGCGACTATCAGGATGGCTGGCGATCAGAGACCTTCGCCGGGTTTACCGGGCACTGGCAACCCATGCCCTGGTACCTGCGCACCTTGTCCAGCTGGTTCAACGCGCTGGACATGGCGGGCTTTCAACTGGTGGGCCTGCAAGAGCCGCAGCACCCGCAAAGTCCGTTGCCGCAGTCGTTGCTGATGGTGGCTGAACAGCGTCTCCCGGGCGTTTAACCTGGGCACCCTCCACGACCGCCCGGCTCAAGGGCTGTGCTCAAGGTCGTTCATGTTGTTCTTTGCCAGTGCAGCTCATTGTGGCCACAGATCGACCGGAAAATATTTCTGCGAGATTTGCGTGTACTTGCCCGTCTCATGCAATTGCGTGAGTGCCTGGTCGATGCGCTCCTTTAGCGCGGTATCGCTTTTGCGCAGCCCGGCGCCGACGCCCAGGCCGTACAGCAAGGGGTCCATCTTCACGCTGCCGGTGCCTTTCTCTTCATATGCCGCGCCATCTGCGGAGCTCAGGAAAGCAATATCGCCGAGCTTGTCGAGAAACATGACGTCGATACGCCCGGCCAGCAGGTCCGCGTTGCAATCATCCTGGGTGGCATAGATGCGAATCTCGGAGTCCTTGCCGTAGGCGCTGCGGATGAACTCGGCGTTGGTGGTGGAACCCTGCACGCCGATGGACTTGCCTGCCAGGCCTTGTGGGGTCAGCGTCAGCCGGGTGTCCTTGGCCGCGACGAAAATCCCTGTGGTTTCGTAGTACGGACGGGAAAAGGCAATCACTTTCTGCCGTTCCGGGCTGATGCCCATGGAGTTGAACAACACGTCGAACTTGTTGGCGAGCAACGCCGGAATAATGCCGTCCCACGCCACCTCCTTGATCTCGCACTCGGCTTTCATCTGCTCGCACAGTGCCCGGATCAGGTCGGGTTCAAAGCCGGTGAATTGCCCGGTGGGCGTCTTCACCAGGAATGGCGGGTAAGGCTCGGCGGCCACACCAAAGCGCAGCTTGTCCTCGGCTGCACTGGCGGGAGCCGCGAAGGAACATAACGTCATGCCGACGGCAGCCAACAACGTCAAATTGCGCAGCATTGATTTCATGGTCAGTCCTTTTTTCTCAGGAAAATGGTTCGATAGCGCGGCTTGCTACACCCCGGGTGACGGCAATGGCAGCCAGCCCTGGATGTTTTGCCAGTCCGCTTCGAGGGCGGCAAAACGTGACAGCGAGAAGCTGGAGATGTCGGCAAAACTGCAACGGCCGTCGACCACCAGATCGCGAATCGCATGACCGCTCGCCGGCGACAGGCCGAACCCGACCCCCGACAGGGTGGCCACCGTCACATTATCCAGCGCGGCGGGCCGGTCGATCACCGGGCGCCCGTCGGGGGTATTTTCGATGAACCCGGCCCAACTGCGGATCACCCGCTTGTGCGCCACCTTGGGAAACAGTTCGGCGAGCCGTCGGGCAATATTGCATTGCAGCGGAGTGGACTGCGCACGGTTGCGGCTGACGTCGCGCAGGTCGACCCACTCATGCGGCCCGCCGCCATACGCCAGGTTGCCGCGCAGGGTCTGACGACCGTACAGGCCATTGCCATCCACCCCGCCCACCTCCAGTAGCGGCAGTGGCTCGGTAACGATCATCTCGGCGCGTGCAGTCACCAACGGAATCTCGACGCCGAGCTGAGCGGCCAGTTCACCGGTATGCGGGCCTGCGGCGATCACCAACTGGTCGCACGAAATCAGCCCCTGCGCAGTGCGCACGCCGGTGACACGGTCACCCTGACGCTCGATGGAAAGAACCGGCGAGTGCTCGAGCAAACGGCCACCAAGATTCTTCAGTGCCCAGGCATAGGCCTGCAAGGTGCGATGCGGGTTGGCGTGGCCGCCAAAATGGTAGTAGTAGCCGGCCAATACGTTGTCGCCGGCAATGGGCACCACGTCACGCACCTGTTGGGGGTCGAGCCGGTCGACGCGCAACCCGTACCAGGCGGCTTCGTCGACAACCTTTTCATCGATCGAGACCTGATGCTCGGTCAGATCGATACTGATGCGATCCGGACGATATTCGGTGGGATAACCGAGCAGTTCGTCCATCAGTGGCCACAGCCGTTGCTCTTCGACGAACAGCGGACTGTGGTGGTGGGAACAGCCGCCGCCATTACGGCCCGAGGCGCCCCAACCGATCAGGCCCGCTTCAAGTACCAGCACGTCAACGCCATCGCGGGCCAGCCACCAGGCGGCACTCAGGCCAGTCACTCCTGCGCCGACGACGATCACGGATGCACGGATGCACGATTTCTTCACTGCGCGCATGGTGTCAGCCCTCGACAGGTGGCGTATGGGTGGTGCCCGTCGGGCGCCGGGCCACCGTTTGTTGCCCGGTGCACAGCCAGAACGGCGTCCACTGGGACGGCATGTCGAACCAGGCATCCCAATGACCGAACATCTGCGGCGTTTCCTCGACCTGACCCAACTGTCGCATCGACAGCGGCCGCACGGGCGGGCGAAACGAGGCCAGTGCGATACCGTCGACACTCAAGCCGGCACTGATCCCCAGCAAGGTCGCCACCTGTTCGCGGCAGCGCCGCCCCTGGCACGGGCCCATGCAGGCGCGGGTCAGGCGCTTGGTCACGTCCGGATTCGGCAGCGACGAAGTCATCGCACTCTGCACGGCAGCATCGGCCGGTGTCCATTGCAGATAGCGCGGCGGTTGCTGGCCTATGATTTCACTGGCTGTGACCTCTTCGCACAGGCATACGTAGGGCTCATTGCGGGCATGCACAGTGGATGCGCGGACCCACGCCGCACGAATTGCGGCGACATCGAAGACGGGGCCGTCCGGCAATGGCGCGGGTTCGGGCGGCGGCGTGACTACGCCCAGGGCCGCCAGCGCGGTGTGCGCAGCCACCCGGCCTTCGTGCCTTGCGATGGCATCGTCGAGGCTTTTCGCCGTCCAGGTTCCAGCGCAGTCCCCGGCCACCAGGATAAACGGCAACGACGAGCGCTGCGCCCGATCAATGTCGGGGACATGCCCGCCGCGTCCGGCCTGGAAGGAGGTGCGGCAGCCGGCTGCTTCGACCAGTTCGATCGCCGCAATAGCGGCCAAGCCGAGCAGTACCGTGTCACATTCAATCTCTGTTGCAACCCCGGGCAGTGGACGCCCCGCCCCATCGATCGCAACAGCAGTGATCCCCTGCACGCCGCGCGCATCTGCGCGCGCCTCGCCAATCACATGCCCGCTCAACACCTGGGCGCCTTGCGCCACCAACAGGTCGAGTAGCGCAGGGTCAGCGCTGACCCGGTCAGCCTGCTCGACGATGGCCACGATCTGCACACCCTTGGCGATCAGCGCATGGGCCGAGACCAGCGCCTGGGTGTCGCTGCCGAGTAACACTGCACGTTTGCACTCCAGCGCGTCATAGACAGTGGCCAGACGATGCGCAGCGCTGACCCCCATTACGCCGGGGTGATGCCAGCCGTCAAACGCCAGGCCCATGTCCCGTCGTCCGGCGGCGACTATCACTTGCCTGAAGCGCAGCAAACTGGCCTTGTCTTCGTCGGCCAGGCCGGCAATCGAGCCCTCGATCCAGGCGGTGGTGCGCTGTTGCGGGAACAACCCCCACACCGCTGTGCCCAGTCGCACATCGACCCCGGCGTCGAGCGCCTCGGCGATCTGCGGACGCGCATCAAGCAGGGTCTGCAGCACGCTATTGCGATTGGCGACTGCGGCGCCCATACGGCCTCCGAAATGCAACGGCACTTCTTCTCCCATGGTCTCCAAAGGCAGTGGATTTTCGTCCACCAGCGTCACGCGCAGGCCATGCCCGGCAGCAGCCAGGGCGGCAGCGAGCCCCGCGGGCCCGGCGCCCACGATGAGGATATCGGTCTCGTCGCTGACCGGCGGAGCCTTGCCAGCCACCGAAGCGGGATCGTAATAGGTGTCTGGATCGAGAGGTTTTGTCATCGTTGTACCCTCGCAAGGACGTGCACAGTAATTGACTAGAACAGCGAAGAAGGCGGCTTGACATCGCCCTCGGCAAATCGCGACAGGCGCAGCTGGCGCATGTCCAGGCCCGGATTGCCCGAGTCGATCCAGTCCGCCAGGATCTTGCCGACGATGGGGCCCATGGCAAACCCGTGGCCGCAGAAGCCGGTGGCCACTGCCAGGCCGCGGGGCGAGGTGTGCGCGTCGATCACCGGAATACCGTCCGGCAACACATCGATGCCGCCGGCCCAGCGGTCAACGATCTGCGTATTCACCTGATCGGGAAACGCCGCCTTGAGCGCACGCATCGCGCTTCCCAGGCCCTTTTCATTGGGCTGCAGCAATGGATTGCGCTGGTGAATCCCGGCGCCCAGCCGCGATGCCTCGGACCACGGCATGCGCTGGTGCAGATCGCTCAGGCAGGCGCCGTTGAGGTTGAAGCGAAACGATTTGCGGTGTGCCCACAGCGAAGGCGCATACCAATGCAAAGCCCGCAGATGGCCAAGCGTCATGTCGACGTCGACATGAGCGTCGTCGGCCACGTTGAAGCTGCCGTCCAGCCGCTGGCGGAAGCCCACACCGTTGGCAATCGTGGAAATACCGCTCAGGGTCGGCCCAACGCTGGTACGCGCCACCGTGCCCCGTACCAATTGCTGCGGCAGGGAAATACCCAGCATCTTCAGCAGTCGAAAAGTGCTGACACCTGCCGCGCACACCACGGTTTTCGCCTTGACGTAGCCACGCTCGGTTTCCACTCCCACCACCTGGCCGGCAGCGACGTCGATGCCTTTGGCACCGCACTGTTCAATGATCTGCGCGCCGAGATCCCGGGCGCGCATTGCGAAGGCGCGGGCCACACGTGTGGGTTCGGCCTGACCGTCGCTGGCGGTATACAGGCCGCCAAGCTGCGGCATTGCGTAACCCGGCAGTTTTTTTTGCACCTCCCGAGGCGAAAGCATCACCGTATCGACCGCGAAACTGCGTGCCACTGACAGCCAGGAGGCATAACCCTCGCGCTCAACCTCGTTGCCGGCGACGAACAGGCAGCCGTCATTGCGCCAGCCCAGGTCGGTCTGCAGGTCGTGCTCCAGCGAACGCCAAAGCCCGATACTGGCCTGCATCAACGGCACTTCGGCTTCGTCACGGGACTGCTGGCGAACGAAGCCCCAGGCCCGCGAAGATTGCTGCCCGGCAATGATGCTTTTATCAATCAGCAGAACCCTGGCCCCCGCTTTGCTAAGGTAGTACGCACAGGCACACCCCATCAGGCCGCCGCCGATGATCGCCACGTCGACTGCTTCCGGCAGGCGTTGGTCCTGGGGCGCCGAGCGGCTATCGAATGCCATTGCTGGAGTGTTCATGAGGGCCACCGTCCGCTGGAAAAAAGACGCGTAGCGCCGCGTCGTTGTTTCAATCAAGAATGTGCCCCGTACTGGCGAAATAACAGTGATGTATCTGCATTAATCCCATGTGAGGAGCGCATAGAACATGAGCCGCCAACTGCCATCCATCGAGCTTCTGCAGGCCTTCCTGACGGTGGCGAAGACCGGCAATTTCGGCAAGGCTGGCGAGCAGCTCAACCTCAGTCAGAGCGCGGTAAGCCGCCAGGTTGCGCAACTGGAGGCGCGCCTGGACAGCCGCCTGTTCGAACGCCACACCCGCAGGATCGTCCTCACCGCCGAGGGCCGCTCGCTGGTGCCGGTGGCCGAACAGGTCATCGGCCTGCTCTGCGATGCCTCGCACATGCTCGCCACCGTCGGCCGTAGTGTCAGCCTGCGTGCTCACCCGACCATGGCAGCGCGTTGGCTGATCCCGCGGCTCACGACGTTTTATGGTATGCACCCGCAAGTCACCGTAAGCGTGGATACGGTGTATCACCGCTTCCCTGACTTCGCGTTCGAATCCATAGACGCCATGGTCGCCTACGGCACCGCCACCTGGCCGGACTTCGAAGCACTGCAATTGTGGGAAGAAGAACTGATCCCGGTGTGCTCCCCGACCTTGCTCGCCGGGACCACACCGCAAAAACTGCTCAAGAGTGCGCGGCTGGTAGACTCGAGCATGGACCGTCTGGACTGGCGGCGCTGGGCTGAGTACTACCCGGACTCAACCGGCATCGATAACGCTCATTTGACCTTTGATACGCTGGAGTCGGCCATCGTCGCGGTGAAATGCGGCCAGGGGATTGCGCTGGTTGATGCGGTGCTGACCGATGACGAATTGCGCAGTGGGCAGCTGGTGCGAGTGCATTCGGGCCGCATCGTGACCGGGGGGCGGTACACGCTGGTGTATCCGCGGCGGGTCAAGCATTCGAGTGGGTTTTCGGAGTTTCTGCAGTGGTTGGGGCAGGAAGCGGGTCTCGACGCTGCCCGCACCTAGATTCGTTGGCGAATCAGCGATTGCTACTGACCCTTGCAACTCAATCCCGATCCTTCGTTGTGCGGATCAGGTTATTTCGCAGCTTCACTATCGCTTTCTGCATGTTCACGAAATCCTCCGGATCAAGCCCCGTCTGCGGGAAGCCATCTTTCGAGAGCCCTTCACGCAACTTGCGGCCTTCACTGGTCAGATTGATGCGCACCTGGCGTTCATCTTCCGGGTCGCGTTGACGGCGCAGATAACCCATGGCTTCGAGCTTCTTCAGGATGGGGGTCAGCGTATTGGATTCCAGAAACAGTTTCTCGCCAAGGCTGCCAACGGTCTGGTTATCCTCCTCCCACAGCGCAACAAGCGTGATGTATTGCGTGTAGGTCAGCCCTAGCCGTTCAAGCATTGGCTTGTAGGCTTTACCGAAGGCGAGGTTGGAGGAATACACGGCAAAGCACAGGAAGTCGGAAAGCTTCAGATCAAGGGCGGCGGTCTTTTCATCGGATTTCATCAGCATTCTCGGTGGTCAGCGACGGATGGGCGCATGGCCGGACTATACATCGCATGCGATGGTGTCGGTAGTGCTCCCCTCCTCCCAGGTCTCAGCGAAATGCGCCAACACCGGCCCACCAGAATCGATCCTGGCAAGCCGGCGCTGCGTTGGGTTACTCAGTGCGCACGTTGATAGCGACCTCAATGTTGCCGCGGGTGGCCTTGGAGTACGGGCAGATGGCATCCGCGTTATGCGCCAGTTCGGTGGCCACCTCGTGCGTCAAGCCGGGTACCCGCAGGGTCAGTCGGGCTTGCAGGAAGTAGGCTGCGCCGGTCTGGCCCAAGTCCACTTCGAGGTCGACGGCCGTATCGGCTGGCAGGGTCACTTTCATTTGCTGGGCGGCCAGGCCTACCGCTGCGATGTAGCAGGCCGACCAGGCGCCGGCGAACAGTTGCTCGGCCTTCGGGTGCGGCTGGACGCCGGTGAACACGTGCTCAGGGGTGGCGTTCGAGGGGGACGACAATTCGATGTCGAGGTTGCCCTTGTTACCGTTATAGGTGGTGTGGGTTTTGCCGGTGACCAGTACTTTTTCGATCTTGCTCATGATTGAATCCTCAGGACTTTATGTATTTGTACGATCTAATCGCATGCGATGCATATAACAGAACTTAAACGGCGGATCCGATGATCCAGTTATTGCCGTTGTGGCCACGAACAGCAGGGTCAGTGCAGATGGGGCTGTAGCAGGTACTTTTGGTGTTCATGCCCGGGTCTCCAGCGATTGGGTTATTTTCAATCGCTGCCGACTTGATCGCATGCGATGTAGTTATAGTCACGCAAAGCCCCATTGCTGTCAAAGCCTATTTTAAACGTCGACGACGAGCGGTCGGCGCGCAACCTTTGGCTGCGCGCACTCCACTTGGCTTGTGCTTAGTCGCAACAGGCGCTAAACAGCCATTTGTACCGGACGGAACTGAGCAGAGGTCATCGCTGGCCATTTCAGAATCCTTAAAATACCTGCCACTCTCCGAGTAAATCTGACTATCGATCAAGAAATTACGATGTGCTTGTCATTGGCCTCTTGGCAACAAGGACGTTGCGATTCTCCGCTCTACTGGATCATGCTGAAGGGCATAATTTTAAACTTCTGAGCATTTACCGACAGGAAAACGCGATACAAGGATCAGTCACAGAGCCCCTCACCCAGCACCCTCAGCCCAACAACCAGCGCATCAACCAACACCCGAACCTTGGGCAGCGCCTCGCGACTTTTGCTCCAGGTCAGGTGGATCTCCATCCCGTCGCAGGCCAATTGCGCAAGCACCTCGACCAAGGTCCCGTCTTTGAGCTGCTGCTCCACCAGCCACCGTGGCAACTGCGCGACGCCGCAGCCAGCCAACGCAGCCATCCTCAAGCCCTCGCCATTGCCCACCACCAGAGGCGGGTTTACCTGGCTCCTGTGCGTTGCGCCCTGTTCGCCCGCAAAGCTCCAGGGATGGATGCTTCCATCCACCCAGCCATAGGCAATGCAATGATGCTGCTCAAGGTCGTGTTCGGATTGCGGAGTGCCATGACGGGCCAGATAGTCGGGGGATGCACAAAAAATATGCCACTCGCGCCCCAGCAGGCGATGCCCTACCGATTCCGGCCAGGTGTTCGCGCCCCCGATGCGCAGCACAATGTCTGCGCCTTCCTGCAGCGGATCGATAAAACCATCGCTGAAGGATATGTGCGGCGTCAGCAAGGGATGATCCTTCGCAAACTGCAAGAGGATCGGCAGCACCCGGGTGCGCCCAAATGCACCCGGCAGGTCAAGGCGCACACAGCCGCGAGGCTCTCTGTTTTCGCTCTGGAGTGACAGCTCAGCCTCTTCGAGATCGGCAAGCACGCCCTTGCACGTACGCAGGAATGCGACCCCGGCGTCGGTTAGCGAAAGCCTCCTCGTTGTACGGTGGAACAGTTGCACCCCCAGGCGTTTTTCCAGCCGGGCGATGCCTTTGCTGATGGCCGAGGCCGTCAGGTTCATTTTCTCCGCAGCCGCCGTGAAACTGCCGAACTGTGCGACGCACACAAATACATCGATACCTTTCAAGCGTTCGGAGGAAAACATATGCACCCTGTATTCATGAATTCAGTTCATGTGCTTCGATAAAAAGCATCCTAAATCAGAACCCAGGGCAACAGTAAACTGGGAATCAACACATTGATGATGGTTCTCGAATGCTGGCCACGCTTAAACGCTATCCCTCCTCCATTAACCTGCTGCTGGGCGCGTCACTGGTGTTGACCCTTGCCCGCGCGATCACCTTGCCCTATCTGGTCATTTACTTGTCGGGCCACTTTGGCTTGAGCGTCGCCGATATCGGCCTGGCGATCGGCAGCACGCTGATCATCGGCTCGCTGCTGAGCCTGTATGGCGGCTTCCTGGTGGACAGGATGTCCAGTTACCAGCTCATCCTCATAGGCTGCGGCGTGTTCAGCGGCGGATTTCTCGGTGCGTATCTGGCACCCGTCCTGTGGCTGTTCTACCTATGCCTGGTGCTGATCAACCTGGCGTATGCCGTTATCGACATCGCAGTGAAATCCGGATTTGGCAGCCTGCTCCCCATGGACCGCCGCAGCGAAGCGTTTTCCATCAAGTACACACTGACCAATATCGGCTACGCCGTCGGGCCATTTCTGGGAGCCGGGGTGGCGGCCCTGGACATGAGCCTGCCCTTTTTGCTGTCGGCGGGACTGGGCGTCGGGTTTTCCTTGGTCTACTTCGTGTGGGGTGACAGGCGCCTGACGAGTGCCGGCCCGGGCCTGCAGCCGACGCCATTCCTGGCAGTCGGCAGGTTGTTGCTGCGTGACTACCGGCTGGTGTGCTTCACCTTGGGCGGGTTGCTCAGTGCCGTGGTTTTCGGCCAATTCACCGCGTATCTCTCGCAGTACCTCGTGGTCACCACCACACCCCAAGAGACGTACCGGATTATCAGTACGGTAGTGGCGACTAACGCCTTGATGGTGATCAGCCTGCAATACAGCATCGGCAAACGGATCAGCCACCGACACCTGAACCTGTGGCTCGCAGGGGGACTCGGCATGTTCATCCTGGGGCTGGCAGGTTTTGCACTGTCGACCACTTTGCTGCTCTGGGTCCTTTCCATGGCCATTTTCACCGTCGGTGAAATCATCGTATTCCCGGCGGAATACATGTTCATCGACAACATCGCACCGAATCACCTGCGGGGCATGTACTACGCAGCTCAGAACCTGAGCAACGTCGGCGCAGCACTCGGGCCGGTCCTTTGCGGAATAGTTCTGGCCATGCAACCTGCGCACTACATTTTCTACATGCTTGCGATGTTCGTGATAGCCGGGGGAATGCTCTACTTGCTGGGGGTATCCATTTCAGCAGGGGTTACGACCGAAGTTGAGAATTAAATGCCCAAACCCTGCACAATCACCGGCTTTTTTTCTCGATAGGAAACTCCCATGCAAAGGATTGTGATTCTGGGCAATGCCGGTAGCGGCAAATCCACTCTGGCCCGCGCTTTAGGCCAACAGTTGAGCTTGCCCGTTGTGCACCTGGACAAGCTGTTCTGGGAACCCGGCTGGGTCGAGCCAGATGCCGGGCAGTTTCGCGAACGGGTACGGGAGGCCATCGCAACGGATGCCTGGGTGTGCGAAGGCAACTATGCGCGGCGTACCTTTGACCTGCGCTTGCCCCGGGCGGATCTGATCATCTGGCTCGACACGCCGCGCCTCACCTGTTTCAACCGGGTGATCCGGCGCAGTGTCATGAACCGTCCTCGTGCCGACATCCCCGCCGGCTGTTCAGAAAAGCTCGACCGGGAGTTCCTGACCTTCCTCAAGTTCGTGTGGACTTTCGATCTTGGCTATCGCCCCGGCATTGAGGCGGTACGCCTGGCCATAGCACCGCAGATTCCAGTCGTGCACTTGCGTGGTGCCGGGCAAATTGAAGCATTCCTTCATACCCTGGCCGCTGCCCCAGGTACCTGCCGCGTTACAACCCGATAGGGCTGCCGCCTGGCAGCTTCAGCGGGCTGGATCGAACCCCTTCCCGCTCCACAGGTCTGCTCTTCTATCACTCCTTTGGAATCACACCCATGTCCGCTCACCAGAGCCTCGTCGTCCTTGCACGGGGCGGTTACGCCGCTCGAGGCGTCATCTATTTGATCATCGGCATCTTCGCCCTGCTCGCCGCCCAGGACTCGACAAAACCCAAGGACAGTCACCGCAGCCTCGAGGCATTGCTGAGTCAGCCATTCGGTTATGTATTGGTCGGCCTGGTGGTGGCCGGACTGCTTGCCTTTGCAGCCTGGCGGGTGCTGCAAGCCGTGCGCGACGTTGATCATCACGGCAGCAACTTGAAGGGGCTGGTGATTCGTGCCGGCTTGCTGGCAGGAGGCCTGGTCAACGGGGCGTTGGCCTTTTTTGCCCTGGGCCTGCTGGTCAGTGGCCTCAAGAGTTCTGGCGGTGATGGCGGTTCGCAAACCAGGGACCTGTTGGCGCAAATTCTGTCCTGGGAACATTCGAACCTGCTGATCTACCTGATCGCCCTCATCCCTTTCGGCGTGGGCATTGCTCACCTGATCAAGGGCTGGAAGGCCACGTTCGAGAAGTACTTTGAAGCAGATGAAGACGTCATGCGTTACGTCCGCCCCGTCTCGCGCTTCGGTTTGATCGCCCGGGGGGTGGTGTTTCTCGAAATTGCTGTTCTGTTGGCGATCAGCGGTTCCAACTACAAGGCCATGGACCCACCGGGGATGAAGGACGCCCTCGATGCCTTGCAGAACTTACCGGCCGGCGCTGTGCTGTTGATGGTGATGGCCCTGGGGTTGATCGCATTCTCGGTCTACAGCTTTGCCGAAGCTGCATGGCGCAAGATCAACATGGACGTACCTGGAGTGGCCGGCAGGTAGGGCTGGCCATTCGATAATAAGCTTGGGGAGCAAGGCTTGCCCGCGATGAGGCCCGGATTTATTGATCCAGGCCTGCCGAAAATTCGGCACAATCGATCTCTTCCAACGAGAGTCTCCCCCATGCTGATCGATGAAGAGCTAACCCTGAAAAAACTCGAGGTGTTCCTGGCTTTCATGCGCACGGGCAACCTGGCTCGGGCCGCCGCCGAGTTACAGACCAGCAACGTCAGCGTGCACCGCGCCATTCACTCGCTCGAAAGCGCCTTGCGCTGCCCGCTGTTCAAGCATGAGGGCCGCAACCTGACGCCGCTGGAAAGCGCCTATGTGCTGGAAGAGCGCGCGCAGAAGCTGATTCAGGACGTCGTCGAGAGCGTGCGCCTGACCCGTGAAGCGGCAGGCTTTTCCGCCGAACGCTTCAAGTTGGGCTCGCTGTATTCACTGACTGTGAAGACCGTACCGCAGCTGATCATGGGCCTGAAGATTCGCCGCAGCGAACTCAATATCGACCTGATCCTGGGCTCCAATTTCGACCTCTTGTACAAGCTCAAGAACATGGAAGTCGACGCGATCCTGGTGTCGCTGGATGACAGTGTCAACGATCCGGACTGCGAGCAAATCCCACTGTTCTCGGACGATATCTTCCTGGCCACGCCCGCCGAGTCGACATTCGCCCAGCGCGCAGAAGTCGACCTGGCGGAAGTGCGCGATGAAACGTTCATCACCCTCACCCAGGGCTTCGCCACCCATCAGGACGGCAATCGAGTATTTAAGCAAGCGGGATTCGAGCCGAAAGTGGCCATGCAGGTCAACGACATTTTCACCCTGCTGAGCATGGTCAGCTCGGGGGTGGGTTATGCGTTGCTGCCGGGGAGGATTGCGGCGGTGTATGAGAACCGGGTGAAGTTGATTCCGTTGCAGGCGCGGTATCGGTTGCAGCAGCATATCGGGGTGGTGTTCCTGAAGGCCAAGGAGCGCGACCCGAATTTGCTGGCGTTGTTGGCGGAGTGTCGGATGTATGCCAATCGGCATGCTTGACACCGGGGTGAATCAATCGCGAGCAAGCTTTGCTCCCACATGAATTGCACTTTGCTTCTGTGGGAGCAAGGCTTGCCCGCGATGGCGTCAGAGCGGGTTAACCGACAATCCCCCGAACAATGAAGTACAGCAACGAAGGCCCAAGCAGGCACCCAAGCCCGGTGTGGAAAGTCGCCGTCAGCGCCCCATAAGGCACCAGCCGCCGATCAGTCGCAGCCAACCCTGCCGTTACGCCGCTGACCGTGCCGGCCTACCCGCCGAAGACCATGGCTGAGCGCGGGTTATCCAGGCCCATCCAGCGTGCTGCGTCCTGACTATTAATCACTGCACAGCAATGAAAAAATCTAACCTCAGTTTAAAATTAACGCACTGATTTACAGACATAAAACCGAAAGGTTAATTTACGCATCGCACCAAATCGGCAAATCCAAGAATCTATATTAACCACAATTTGTAGGATAACTGCCTTATTGAAGTAGGATGCGACCTACAACATCAAAATTCCCGTAGGAAATTTCGGAAGTTTGATTTTTTATTTGACTCCAATCAGATTCAATACTTATATGAAACCGTCAAGGGTGGCTATCATCAATGGCAGGAGATTAAACTTTAAGCTGTGCACAGCTACATATACGCAGCTTTCTAACTCCGACGTTGTCAAACAGGAAAAATCTTGTGACTTAACTGTCACCTTTCAAAAGGAGAAAGGTATGAATGAAGAAACTTCTTATGATGAAAATTACTTAGATGATTTAGCCTCTGATATTGAGGTTATGACTCCTGTTCCAGATGGAACGTACGACATGGTTGCTGGAAAAACGGCGCCAGAGTTTTGATGAAGCAACCAGGGCATCGTGTAACGATGCCCACTTCTAAACTCAAAGGCTGCCAACAGATGAGAGCTGCAATCAATGAAGGTGTTTTATGCTTGACAGAACTCGGGTATTGTTTTTTTCACAATGGCACACACCTCCTGAAAATTCCGAAAAAAAAATTTATTGAAGCACTGGATTCCCATGAAAAATCCTTGGCGCTAACAGAGCGGTATCCAGCTTTCTTCAATATGTCTGAGGACAAAGAAGCAAGGAGTGCGTATGAACGAAGCGTGCTGCAATTTACTAAATAAGGACAGTGATAATTACGACCCTACTCGACTAGCGTTAGTTTCGCTGCCATACGGCGAAGGTCCGCAAAAAGTAATGCCTTTGGGGCTCCAGAACATATCAGCTTACGTAAAAAAACATGTAACACATGTAAAATGCAAAATATTTGATTATTCTGACTTATACACCTCAGACTCTCACGAATTAAAAGACCTGATAGACTGGCAACCTGCACTGGTAGGAATATCTATTTTCAGCAGCCATGTTCAAGCAGCGATCGCTTGGGGTGAATTAATTAAAAGCGCTCTACCTGAGACAGTTTTATTCTGCGGCGGCCCGCATATAAGCCTTGCAGCGAAAGATTTTCTACGCGTATCAAATGGTATTTTTGAACTGGCGCTTTATGGTGAAGGAGAACACTCAACAGCAACACTGCTAAAACTATTCAACAAATCACGTGAAGAAGCATCAGACTCTCCGCCCACAAAGAATACCAACAACAACCCTATACCCAAAAAAATACTTATAGACAACTACATACAAGAAATACCAAATGCAGTTTGGATTTCCGAAATCGGGGAAACGCACGAAACCTATAAACAGAAGATACAACTACCCGCAACCGAATGGGAAAATCCATTGTTGGAATATTGTTCAGAGCGTTTACAAAACCTCTATTTCACGGACAGAAGAGATGGAAAAAAAAGAAAAGCAATAGCACTCACTAGTAGCCGTGGTTGCCCTTTAGCGTGCTCATTCTGCGCCATCGTTGCGGCAGATAAAGATGGTCCTAAGTGGCGTGCCGTCGACGCAACCACCCTGATTGACTGGATTGTAGAGGCTCACAAAAAATACTCTTTTGAACATATTTACATGATGGATGCTAATTTTTTTGTACGAAAAGAAAGAGTATTGGATTTCTCTGAAAAACTATACAAGCTATTCGGCGGCGAGGTTACATGGAGCAGTTCCTCTACAGTAGGGTACCTACTTAAGCTGCGCACAGAATTACCAAAATTAGTAACACAAGGATTAAGACTTGTCGAAATGGGTATCGAGTCTGGCTCGCAAACTCAACTCGATTATATGAACAAAAGAGTTACAGTAAAAAATAATACAGACGCAATCATAGCCCTACAGATCAATGGCATCGACATCGGCCTCGATTTTATCATGTTTTATCATGATCAACAAAAAAGAGAAATCATAGAAAATCTGAGCTTTTTGCTTCACGCCGGTTTGACTGAACATGAATCCTTTGATCATTACTTCAATATCATGATGATATATCCAGGCACACCTGTCAGAGATAATATCGAAAGGAAAATGGGTATTAAGTTCAATTTGATCGCCTTACCAAACAGTAGACAACTTATAGAAAATCAAGAGGTGAAGGAAATCTACGATGCTTATATAGATCATTTTGCAAAACCTCTACTCAACTCCCTAGAGAACGCCATTATTATAAATATAGAGAAAATATCACAAAGCACCTCGAGGGGAGAAATTGCACATCTATCCTTGCTCAATATTTACCTAAGACATATGCCATTCAAAATTCTGTGGGGGCTCTGCCAGCTGACGGGCGAGCGGCGGACGATATTTAGAGGGGAAGAGTTCCTAACATACACCTATATCTTAAAAAAAATCTCGAACGGAACAAAAGCCAATAATTCGCCGAAACGAGTCGCTTTAGAAACCTTTACTCTTGGTGTTGGTGGTAGAAAAGGTGAATTAATCGGAAAGTCTGCATAATTATCATTCGGGCGGGTGAATTTCATGAACATCGATTCGATAAGTCTAGGTGTGAGCGGCGATATAAACAAGTTAAAACAATTTATTGATTTCAATTCAAACACCAGTAGCATTTACCGTGGAGCTCCGATCAAGCACTTTAGCCTGGGCGTGCGACCATGGGAAAAACTGGAGAACTCAATAATTGATGTTTGCGCGACTGCTGACTTCACTATTTCCGTTCACCCAGTAGATATAAATTTCTCTGGAGTGATCGATATGTCAGAGTTAGCAAATCTCAAAAAAATAACTGACATTCTCCCCGTAAGATACATCGAAGAAGACATAGGCATATGGAGAAATGAGAATCTTTTTCTCGGCGCCCATCAAACAAATCCACCCTTAAACAAAAAATCGTTACAAACAACAATAATTAACGCCAATATGGTAAAGAATTTTCTTGAACTGCCCCTACTATTAGAGAATCCACCCGTATACAGCGAGTTCGGAAGCATACCGTTTTGGGACTTCTATTTAGAGCTATGCTTTCAGTCTGGTTGCTCCATGGCTTTTGACATCGGACATTACTTGGGCTATTGCAAAAGCAAAGATCTTGATTTCTCCATTCCTGACGGAAAACATGAAATATGGAGCTTCATCAAAACGTTGCATATTTCAGGAATAAAATCCTGGATGTGGAATGGCATTCCCGTGTGGCTCGACCAGCACTCCGACCCCTACAATATTGAACTGATGGAAGCTTTCAAGCCAACTATCATCCAGGCGTACAATACAGACAACATTTTGCTGGAAATGGAAGGGGCTTCCATTGAAGTTGAGCAATACAACATCAACCTCGTAAAAAAAACGCTCGCAGAGGTCTCAGAAAATGACAATAAAAAACACTGACGCTATCGACTTGATCTTCACTGAAATATATAAATCTAAAAATATTCTCACCCACCCGACCTCTGCATATGATAAACATTTCACTTTTGACTGTGTCAGACGATATCTAGACATATCCAGGCATTTGAATAGAAGATGGCCTTATACTATCAGATATCTACAATCAATCTATGGAGATAATATTTTAACCAACGTATTTGAACAAATGCACACGGCTGGGAGCACCTATAGAAATCTCAACGATGCTGCCTGCGGTATTTTTTTTAACGATACCACCAAGAACTCAAATACTGATTTCGAGTTATTACTTTACGAAGACTTTAGAAATGGCAAAGTTGGAACTCCAGTGTATACCACGAAGCAACCTTTTGAGAAATTCACACTAATCCCTTACGATCTGGACTCAATATATACGACACTGATGTTTTACGGTCGCGCTTACGCGCCGTCCACCCTATATAAAAACCTTACTCTAGAGCCCGGTATAACTTATAGAGCAAACGAATGAAAAGTGCACACACACTCGTCGCTAGATCAGATGCCTTGTATGGTGGCGTTGCAATGGGAGCAACCATTCTCGAACTAGCACTAATTGCAAGCAGCCCAAGTTTAGGCCAGTTTTCGTTGGAATTCTCGCTTGCAACGCAGTTAATCATCTCCTTATTTGTGGAATTTTACATTGGTCACTACTTTGTATGTAGATTGGGCACTGCCAATACCACCATCTATGGTTTTATATTCAAACTGGCATGCGCTTTTTTCCTGATGCTGGGATTTTGGGCATCATTGCTTGGATATTGGTACACAGGCTGGAGCTTGATTCTGATGGCTTTCGTGTGCGACTCAGCAGGAACAGGCTGTTTAAAAGCATCTTTCCGACCAGCTTATAACACCTTACATATAAAAATGACTGGCAAAGCCGCTGATTACATCAAAGCATTCAACCATCTTCTATACATTCGCATTGGAACCCCATTGGTTTTATTACTGACGGCCTCCCTTCTAATAAATGCTACGTCCTATTTTTATGCCACAACAACAATAATGTCGATGCTACTACTACTGAGATCAACGCAAATATACATATCGAACAGCGACCTTCGACCCATCAACGCAAGTAGAACTATTTTACATTCAGGACATCACGCATATCTTAAGCATTTCACTATTACGACGAAATACCCAGTGCAAATAACAGGCTATGTTGCGGGAAACGTATTTGAATCGTTGATATTTATGTACGCAATAGGTTTGCTTTATCGGCATAGTGACCTCTTGGGCTTAGCCCAGCAATTTTCTTGGTTAGGGAGCTCACTGATTGCGTACATCGTATTTTTGGCATCTACTATATTAGGGAGGCTTGCGATATCCAGATTTATCATCAGCAGATCCAACATCAAACTCTCATCCTCCTGCTTGATTGCAACTGTTATCACTTCTCTACTGCTGGCACTTACAAGCAAGGACATTGCTTTCTTTTTATCGCTGGCGTTGTTTTGTTTATTAGGCGTGGTGATCGGTACGATATTTACCCGCCTAACATCAAATGAAGTCCTCCATAACGCGAGCGATAGCGATGCAGTATCTTTTTTTCTTGTCAGCGAACTTGCCACAACATTAACCCTCATCCTCATCATCACTGCGAGCAGCCTAATTTTTAATCCTGAGAGGATAATTGAGGGCCTAAGTTATAGCTTAGTTGCTCTAATGACGGCATATTGCCTAGCCATAACTCTTATTCGAGCCACAGCAAAAACTTCCAAATGACATCGAACAAGAATTTTAACTTTCCCATAAAATTTCAGCCCCGCCAATCCAAGCCTACTCCACCTTTGTGAAGGTTAGATCTGTGTAACTCCACATTTCACCGAGCAGCTCATGGACCGGTGAATGTGGAGACGGGCGTTAACAAGCTCCGAGAATCTACCCGACAATCCCCCGAACAATGAAGTACAGCAACGAAGGCCCAAGCAGGCACCCAAGCCCGGTGTGGAAAGTCGCCGTCAGCGCCCCATAAGGCACCAGCCGCCGATCAGTCGCAGCCAACCCTGCCGTCACGCCGCTGACCGTGCCGGCCAGCCCGCCGAAGACCATGGCTGAGCGCGGGTTATCCAGGCCCATCCAGCGCGCTGCCATGGGGGTGCCGACCATCACCAGGATCGCCTTGATCAGGCCGGTTGCAATCGACAGCGCCACCACATCCGAGCTCGCCCCAATGGCCGCGCCGGTGACCGGCCCGACGATGTAGGTGACTGCACCGGCGCCGATGGTGGTCATGCTCACCGCATCGCGATACCCAAAAGCCCAGGCAATGCTCGCCCCGACGATGAACGGCAGGATCGTGCCCAGCAACAACGCAATCACCCCGATCAGCCCGGCTTTTTTTGCCTCGGTGGCTTGCACTTCAAACGCCGTCGCGACGATTGCAAAGTCACGCAACATCGCGCCACCCATCAAACCGATACCGGAGAACAATGCAAGATCCGCCAGGCCTTTCTGCCCCCCTGTGAGGGTGCCTCCGACCCACGCCAGTACCAGCCCGATGACGATGGCAATCGCCGAACCATGGATCCGCCCAAACGTCAGGCGCTTGGACAACACCACCGACACCCACATGATCACGCCAACAAACGCAAAGGCGGTAATCAGTCCGTTATGCTCAAGGCCTTTCTCGATGAGGTCCCACATATCAGCGACCTCCCACTGGCGTGCCGACCGGGCTCAGGGCCTCGGGCTCGTCGGGCAAGGGCTCACCTTTATGAGTCCGGCTGATCAAGGCAATCGTTGCGCCGCAGATCACCACCGAACCGATCGCCGCCAGCACCGCCACCGGGCCACCGTGCAGCGCCGCGACGACGTTCTGTTGGGCTGCCATCGCTACCACCACCGGGATGTACATGGCGCCCCAGAAGCCGACGCCCATCTCGCAATCCTTGGTCATGCCGCCGCGTTTTTGCATCCACAAACGTGCGCAGATCAACAGGATCATCGCGATACCCACACCACCCACGTTGGACTTCACTCCCAGCATTACGCCGAGCATGTCACCCATGATCACCCCTGCCAGCGTACAGATCGCCAGCAACGCCACACCGTAAATAATCATTGTTGTAGTTCCTCAATGTGCATCGTCGAATGTTGTTTTTGTTGTTCGAAGGCCTGAGCGTGGTCTAGGGTTGGCGGCTTCCCTCCTCATGCATCAGCAGCTGCAAGGTGTCGAGGCGCGCACCCTCGAAGGCAATCACCGTGCCCTGTTCAAATACCCGTTTTGCCAGGCCGGTCAGCACCGCACCGGGTGGCATTTCAATCTGCAGGCGCACCCCGCGCTCATAGGCGCTTTGCACGGTGCCGCGCCAATCGACGACGCGGCACATGTTGAAGGCCAGGTCATCACGCAAGGCTTCGGTGTTGATGATTGGCCGTGCGCGGCTGCCACTGAGATAGCGGGTTTTCGGGGTGTTCAATTGCACCTTGGCAAAGGCTTCAGCCAGGGTTGCCGCAGGCCTGTCGAGCAGCGGGCAATGGGAAGGAACGCTGACCGCCAGGCGCCTGACCAGGCCCGCCCCGTGAGCCTTCGCCAGTACAGCGACCGCCTGCATGGCGTCATCGCGGCCGGCAATCACCACCTGGTTATCGGCGTTGATGTTAGCCAGATACACCGGCGAGTCGGCTCCGTGAACCTGGGCTACCAGGGTTTCTAAGCGCGCCAGATCGAGCCCGATGATCGCGGTCATGCCGTAACCGGCCGGGTAGGCCTGTTGCATCAGTTCACCGCGCAGGCTGACCAGATGCAGTGCATCGGCAAAGCTCAAGGCACCGGCCACAACCGCAGCGGAATAGGCGCCAATGGACAAGCCGGCCACGTAATCGGGCGCTGTCGCCAACTGGCGCGAGGCGGTAACTGCAGCGATCAGCAAGCACAGTTGCACCGCCCGCGTCGACTTCAGGGCCTGCACTGAATCCAGCAGCAGGACATCTTCGCCGAGCACTGCACTCGCTTCGAGTACAGTCTCGCGGGGCAGCCGCTGGAGCATCCCCGGCTGCTGGGTGCCCTGCCCCGGAAACACCAGCAAACTGCTCACGCTGCCTGCTCACGCTGGTTCCATGGATCTGCAGTCAGGCAAGCACCACAGGCCTGTTTGAGCAATACCCGGTCCGAGCGCCCAGCCCATTCGCGCAATGCCACCGCGCCCAAGGGGGTCTGCAACTGCATATCCACCGGGCATGCTGCGCTATCCAGAATCTTCAACAACTCCCGGGCCTGGAGCCGAGGCAACGGCTCGGGCGTGCGCAGGATCAAGTCCAGGTCACTGTGCGGGTGCAAGGCCAGCGCTGCGCTGGCGAGATGGAACCCGGCGCGGGCCAGTTCGAACCCGGCGCTGGCCAATTCGAACCCGACGCTGGCCAATTCGAACCCGGCGCTGCCGCTCACCCCCCAGACCCAACCGCAGTCATCAAGCATTGGCCGCAGGTGCTTCAGGGTATGCAGCGCTGGCAGGTCGCGCTCGATCGAAACATGACACAGCGATTCGGGTTGCACCCGCTGACAAACCGAATCAACCCGCATGACCGCGGCAAAGCGTTGTTCACGCAAACGCCCACGCACCCCGACCGGTATTTCACCCGCGGGACCCAGCGCTCGCCGCACCACCACCGGGTGCCCTGCGCGGATCGAATCGAACACCCACTCAGGCGCGTCTGCCGGCAGCTGCTGCACAGTCATGCCCCAGAGCAGATCGTGGGCCAGGTACCCGTTCACCACTGAGCCCTCAGCAATTGGCGAACCTTGCTCGAAGCCTCACGGTTAGTCGCACCCAAACGACTGCTCAGGTCGCGACTGCCGCCAGCCACATCGGCAACCGCCAGACCCAGGCACTCCGTCACCCGCGCCACATCGTTGGCGGTGGGCCGCTCGATCTGCTCCACCGACAGGGTTTCCCACAGCAGACCGAGGCTGGCGTAGCTGTCGATGTCATACGCCATGGGCGGCACGCTGGCGGCCAGGGTTTCCAGTTCTTCGACGCTGCGAAGTGTCACCCGGGCGGCCGATGCCTTGCCCATCGCATGCACCATCACGCCCGGATCACGCAGGGCAATCAAGCGGTTGGCCTGATAGCCGTGGGCCAGAAAAGCCCCGGACATGGCCTTGCCCACCAGCAAGCCAATCACCGCATGACCAGCCAGACGGGCGCGGGCGTAGCTGTCCGCCGCCCCGGCCAATGCCTGGTGAATTCCCAGCGCCTCTTCGCGCCGGCCATAGGCCTGGCTTGGGACATCGACAATGGCGATCACCGCGCGCTTGCAAGGTTTATCCTGATCGGCTGCGATCAGTTCATCCACGGCACTCGCCAGGCCCCAACCCTCCAGCAGCCCCACTTCGCCGTTACGGGCCCGGGGAAAGCGGTTGTGCGGATCGGCCACTACTGCGATAAAGCGCGCGGCCTTACCACCCAGCTCCGCGTCTGCAACTCGCAACGATGGCGGCAGCCCCTCAAGCATTTTTGCGCCTGCACTCAAGGCTTGGAACCAATGCAGGCCGCGTAGGGAATACGAACTCATGAGCGCTCTCCTCGGTACAGGTCGCGAACCGTTGCCGGCTCGATTTGCGGTTCGGTGTCCAGTTGCGCCAGACGGTGCAGGAACAGCGCCGCCTGCTGGCTGCGCCGCCGGGCCGGCAAACCCTGTTGGAGTAATTCACTGATGTGCTGCTGGATCTGCACCACGTCGTCGGCGACATAGCGGTCCGCCAGGCCGCTGGCGAAACGTTGTTCGCCACCGGTGAGGCTCCAGATGAAGGGCCGATCGCGGGAATCGTATTCCTCAAGTCCGGCTTCCTGCTCGATCACTTGCGGGCCGTTCAAGCCCAGACGTGCTTCGCGCGTAACCACCAGATAACTGCACAACCCGGCCGCGATCGACATCCCGCCAAAACAACCGACGCTGCCCGCCACCACGCCCACCACCGGCTGGTACTGCTGAAGATCGACAATCGCTGCGTGGATATCGGCGATCGCCGCCAGGCCCAGGTTGGCTTCCTGAAGCCTTACACCGCCGGTTTCCAGGAGCAGCACGGCGCGGGTCGGCACCCCGTTACGGTTGTCCTCTGCGGCCAGCTCCAGGGCGCCGGCCATTTTTGCGCCGCCGACTTCACCCAGGCTGCCGCCCTGGAAAGCGCCCTCGATGGCGGCAATCACCACCGGCAAACCGTTGAGAAGGCCCTTGGCGATGACCACGCCGTCATCGGCCTGAGGCACCACACCCTGGCGCGCCAGCCACGGCGACATGACTCGCTGGAACGGGTCGAGCAATTCGCGAAACGTGCCGGTATCGAGCAACGCTTGGGCCCTTTGCCGGGCACCCAGTTCGACCAGGCTGCATGAGTTGGCCAACGTGGTTAAGTCAGTCATGGCCGATCTCCTCGAAGCCCTGTTCCAGGCGCAAGCGCACCACGCCGGGAGTGGCGCCGAAATCATGTATTTCGATGGCCATTGCCGGGTAGGCCTGCCCCTCGAACATCCGGGCAAACAGGTGCTGCCAACGCTGTTCACTGCCATTGACCGAGGTTTGCACGGCGATGGTCAGTTTGCCGGCCTGACCCGGCTCGATCAGCACTTCAAGGTCCCCGGAGCCGACACAGCCCACCAGGGTACGGCCGCGAGACGGCTGCCCGGCGGGGAATTCAAACGATAAGGTTTCCATCAGAACGCTCCCTGAATCATGCCGTCGCCAGATTCGATACGGTCGAGCAGCAGGCAGGCTGCGAGCAAGTCCGCGGCGCCGCCGGGCGAGGCATTCAATGCGATGAGTTGTTGGTCGAGTTCGTGCAGACGGCGACGCCCGGCAAGACTGGCGCTGCCACCAGCGTCGAGCACCGCCCGAGCGCCCTGCTGCATGGCGTGTAAACCCGGTTCGCCGGCGCGATAGAGCACGCAGGTGTCGGCCAGTTGCGCCATGATCGCCAGCAACGCGTCGAGCCGGGCATTCTGCTCACCATGGCCGGCGTCGCGACTGCGTTGCAGCTGCGGCAAAGCCCGCTGGATCACTGCCGGGAAACCCGCCTGTGCCTCTTCCCGCGCACCGCGAGCACCGTAACGTTGCGCCACTTGGGCGCCGTGGCTGGGCACACGCGGTGCATCACCGTCATCCAGCAGCGCCAGCCGCGCCGCACGTGCCGCCACCGCATGGGCCGCCCGGGATTGCGGCGCCAGTGCTGCGGACGTGACCAGCAATCCCAAGGCCCAAATCCCGCCTCGATGAGTATTGATTCCGCCCGTGGTGGCGAGCATCGCTCGCTCGCCTTCCCTACCAATGCGGCCAATCGCTTCGCGCAGGGGCAAGCCCACTTCGCCGAATTCGATAGCGGCTTCGGCCATTTCCTTGAAGGCCGGCCACAGGGTCAGCGCCGAGGCGTGCATCAGCCCCAGGTGCAGGTCGGTGTGAGCGCCGTTACCGCGACGGTCGACCAGAGCGGGTTTGGGCGACAGGTCCGCTTCATCGATCAACGCCTCGACGGCCAGGTCCGCCAGCCGCTCGGCCAGGGTCACGGGTTTGGCTTGCAGGTTGAATGCGTGCATTACCAGCTCCTGAACTTGGCGGGCGGGTTGTAGAGGCCACCGGACCAATCCACCAGGTCCGCGACACTTTTGGCCGCGAGCAGTTGGCGAGTGGCGTCGGTGCGACGGATGCCGAGGTCTTCAGGCAAGGCGATCAGACCTTCACGGCGCATGCGCGCAGTGTCCTTGGGATTGTGCCGCAGGCCGATGGCAGTCACCCCGGCGACGGCGGCGATCATCGCCTGGCGCTCTTCCAGGGAACGCGCCTTGTACAGATAGGCGATGCCTTCTTCGGTCAGCAGGTGCGTGACGTCGTCGCCGTAGATCATGATCGGCGCCAGCGGCATACTGCTCTTCCTGGCCACTTCCACTGCGTCGAGGGTTTCGACGAACGTGGGCTTGCCACCCTCCTGGAAGGTTTCAACCATTTGCACCACGAGCTTCTTGCCGCGTTCGAGCATGGCTTCGGGCGCATCGCCGTGACGCATGTCGAGCCAGGCCGGGGTGTCATGACGACGCCCGCGGGGGTCGTGGCCCATGTTCGGCGCGCCACCAAAACCGGCCAGGCGCCCGCGGGTCACGGTCGAGGAATGCCCGTCACCATCCACCTGCAGGGTCGCGCCGATGAACAGGTCCACGGCGTATTGCCCGGCCAGTTGGCAAAACATCCGGTTGGAGCGCAGGGAGCCGTCGCGCCCGGTGAAAAACACGTCCGGCCGCGCAGCGATGTAGTGTTCCATGCCCAGTTCGGTGCCGAAGCAGTGCACGCTTTCCACCCAGCCGCTTTCGATCGCAGGGATCAGGGTCGGGTGCGGATTGAGGGTCCAGTTGCGGCAGATCTTGCCCTTGAGGCCAAGGGACTCGCCGTAGGTCGGCAGGATCAATTCAATGGCGGCCGTGTTGAAACCGATGCCGTGATTGAGCGACTGCACGTTGTGTTTTTCGTAGATGCCGCGAATCGCCATCATCGCCATCAGCACGTGCACCGGTTTGATATGCCGTGGATCACGGGTGAACAGCGGCTCGATATAGAACGGCTTGTCGGCGACTACAACGAAATCGACCCAGGACGCCGGGATGTCGACGCGCGGCAACTCGCTGACGTCATCCACCAGTTGATTGACCTGGACGATCACAATGCCGTCGCGGAACGCGGCAGGCTCGATCAGGGCGGGCGTGTCTTCAGTGCTGGGCCCGGTGTAGATATTACCGGCACGGTCGGCCATGAAACCGGCCGAGAGCACGACGTTGGGGATCAAGTCCACCACCAGCCGCGCATAGAGCTCGATGTAGGTGTGGATCGCGCCGATTTCCAGCAGGCCGTCTTCCAGCAACTGGCTGATGCGCAGGCTCTGGGTGCCGGCAAACGAGAAGTCGAGCTTGCGGGCGATGCCGCGTTCGAAGAGGTCCAGGTGCTCGGACCGCCCCACGCTGGGCATGATCATGTGCAAATCATGCAGTTTCGCCGGATCGGCCTGGGCCAGGGAGCGGGAGAGGAAATCCGCCTGCTTTTGGTTATTGCCTTCCAGAACCACGCGATCGCCGGGCAGGATCAACGCTTGCAGGGCTTGGACGATCTTCTCGGTGGGCAGCACCGCGCCGTCGGCTAAATCCTTGACCAGCTCCAGACGCCGCTGCTTCTCGCTGCGTCGCCGCGTCCATCGCGGGTCGGGGGATATTGTTGTTGTCATGACCACTCCAGAGGTTCGCTGTCGTGGTCTCACCTTAGGAGTGTTGCGGGGGTGCATCAATCAAGCACAGCGACGAACCGTTACGGTTAGCGTAACGATTCACCGCTGAACCAGGCACTCAGTTGTGGCGCAGTATCGAAAAGTTCAGCGCACTGGCTACGCACAGCCAGATGAGATACGGAAACAGAATCAAGCCGGTGATTAGGTCAAGGCGCAAAGCCAGCACGACCATCGCCGCGACCACCAGCCACAGCAGCGAGATGATCACCATCCCGGCGAAGATCCGGTGGGCGCCAAAGAACACCGGAGTCCAAAGCGTATTCAAGGCAATTTGTGCCGCCCACAGGGCCAGTACCACCTGGCTTCCGGGCATCAGGCTCAAGCGATACCCCGCCCAGGCGAGCAACAGATAGATAATCGACCAGGCCACAGGAAACAGCCATTTTGGCGGCGTGAAGCTGGGTTTATTGAGTTCTTCGTACCATTGCCCGGGTTTGAAAATGATCCCGGTGCTCGCCGCAGCACCGCAGGCTATGAGAAATATTAGAAAGGTCATCATCTGTCCTTAGCTGAGGCCAGCTATCTGGTTTGGAAAAGCCGTGACGGCAGTCTCAGGGTTGGACAACCCGGGGAAGCGAAAAAGTCTGCGGGGGGCAATTGTTTTTCACCGGCCTGGCTCACCCCAGCAACGCGGTGATCCACCGGGCCTGACGGGCCAGGTCTTGCACCTTGTGCTCCGCGACGCCCTTGCGCGCCATGGCGAAGCTGCCCAGGGTCTTGTGCTTTTGCTGTAGCAGACGCTGCCACTTGGCCAGGAACAACGGGCTGCGGGCCTGCATCTGCAGCGGGCCGAAGTACAACTCCTGGGCAGAATACTGCACCGGTACATCCCGTTCGGCCACGATGATTTCGTAATAGAAGCGGTTTTCCTGCAGCAGCTCCTCGCAGAGGATGCGGTAACCGTTGTCCATCAGCCATTGGCGCAATGGCGGCTCGCCGCCGTTGGGTTGCAGGATCAGGCGCTCGTGACCGCCGAGGTGCGCCTTGCCGTCTTCGAGAATGTCGCGAATGGTCTCGCCGCCCATGCCGCAGATGCTGATGGCCGTAATCCCGTCACCCGGCTCGATCGCTGCCAGGCCATTGGCCAGGCGCACGGTGATGTGCTGATCCAGATCACTTTCACGCACGGTGCGCTCAGCCGAGAGGAACGGCGTCAGCGCCACCTCACCCGCGACCGCGGCCGCAATCACCCCACGGCGCATCAAGGCCACCGGCAGGTAGCCGTGATCCGAGCCGATATCCGCCAGGCGCGCCCCGGCCGGCACTTGCGCCGCAACGCGCTCAAGACGCATGGACAGTGTATGTTGGTTCAACTGCGGTTCCTTCTTGCACGGGTATCCGGGCCGTAGCCGGATCGGGATGCGATTGTGTCGGCCAATGGTATGGATTTCAATAAGCGGCGGTCGTCGGATCAGTGGAACCACTGAAGAGTCAAATTCATCCAACATCGATATGCATAATCGCCACCGGTTTACGCCGTTCGATTTCAATGATGACTTTCAGGGATTGACGCTTTGAGAAGAACCCGAGCTGGCACGGCGAACGACACAAGTGATGGCCCGGTTACTGCCCAACCACGATCGTGGCGGACATTCGCACTGCCAGGCAGCATTTTCCTGACCGGAGTCGTCCTCTCCGTCACCCTTGGCACCCTGGATTCACGAGAAGAATCCCAGGCGGCGAGAGCCCAGGTAATGTCCACGCTGGCCAATATCAGGGCGCACCTTGAGAGCGAAGTGCGCTCAACGTTTGATGTGACTGAAGGCATTGGCCAGCTGGTGAGAGTAGATGGTGAAATTTCATCTGCTCATTTCGACGGAATGGCCCGGCAGGCGATTTCATCCCAGCCGCATATTCGCCACATTGCGCTGGCGCCTGACGACGTCGTGCGCAATATCTTTCCGCTGGAAGGAAACCGCAAAGTCCTGGGGCTGGACTATCGCAAGATTCCTGAGCAATACCGGGCGATCGAACGATCTCGCGAACAAAAAGAAGCGCTTTTGGCTGGGCCCGTACATTTGGTTCAGGGCGGCCTGGAATTTATCCATCGTCGACCCGTTTTCATCAGCCACTCTGGCGGCGAAGAAACTTACTGGGGCAATGCTTCAGTCGTCGCAGATGTGCTTCAACTGCTCACTGCCAGCGGTATCGTTGACAATAAAAACTTGCAACTGGCCCTTCGCGGAGAAGATGGAACAGGTGCAAGCGGCGCGATGATCTACGGTGCGCCTGAAATATTCGAGGGTGACGCAGTCACCACGTTAGTTGATGTTCCAGGTGGCCAATGGGAGCTCGCGGCGCTGCCGCAGCAGGGCTGGCCGGCGAGTTCCCTGTTCAAATCGCCGCTGTTTCTGGTGGCCCTCACCTGCACCGGCTTGTTCACCTTTTTCGCCGCGCAACTGAGCAAGAGCCATCTGCTGGTTCGCCAACGCCATGCTCAATTAGCCCACGAGGTTGAAGAACGGCGGACGCAGAAAGCCCTGTTGCTCGACATCGTCGACAACGCCCCATCACTCATTTACGTCTACGACACTGAGGGCAAACTTCGACTGTGCAACCGCATGTTCGAACAAGCTGCTGGTCTTACTTTCGAGGAAATGGAGGGCAAAACCCGCGAAAGTTATCTGCCCTTTATCGAGGCCAAAACCCTGCGCGAAAACGACCAACACGTGATTTCGAGCGGCGGCAGTTTACGTTTTGAGGATCAGGTCAAAAAACAGGGTATGACGCGCACCTACCTGACGACCAAGTGCATTTTGAAAGGGCCAAGTGGGCAGGCTTCAGGGGTGTTGGGGATTTCCACCGACATCACCGAAATCAAACAACGCACCGATCAGCTGCGTCTTGCGGGAATCGTTCTGGACAACACCGCTGACGGTGTGATCATCACCAATGCACGCGGACATATACTCTCGGTCAACGCAGCCTACATGAAGATTTCAGGCTTCAGTGCCGAGGAGTCCATAGGCTTGAAGCCGAACATACTCATCACTGACAAGCAAGACAACGCCTTTTACCGGCAGATTCTCAAAAGCCTGAAGACCAGCGGTTTGTGGCGCGGCGAGCTATGGAACCGGCGAAAAAACGGCGAGCTTTTTCCGGAATGGCTGACCATCAACGCTGTTTACAATGAAGATGGCAACGTCAATAACTACGTTGCGGTCTTTTCGGACATTTCAGCGATCAACCAATCGCAATCCGATCTGGAGCGAATGTCCCATTACGACCCGGTGACCGCCCTGCCCAATCGAGCCTTGTTCAATGAACGGCTGCAGCATTCCCTCGATTTGTCGCTGAGCTATAACCAGTTCCTGGCAGTGGTGGTGCTGGATCTTGATGGCTTTAAAACAGTGAATGACAGCCTGGGTCACTCCCTTGGTGACCTGCTTCTGCAACTGGCATCGTCCAGGTTCCTGGCGTGTGTGCGTTCCGAGGACACGGTGTCCCGTCTGGGAGGTGATGAGTTTGCGCTGATACTGAACAATCTTGCCCACCCCACCGACGCCATCATCGTTGCAAAAAAACTCCTGGTATCACTTCAGGAACCCTTCGATTTAAAAGGCACTTCCACCTTGGTGACGGCAAGCATCGGCATATCAGTGGCGCCCCACGACGCCGAGACGCCTGAGCAATTACTCAGGCAAGCGGATACGGCCATGTACGGCGCCAAGGAGGGGGGACGCAACGACTACCGTTTTTACCAGCCTGAAATGACCTTGCGAGCCCAGGAAAGACTCAATGGCGAGCGCTTCTTGAGGCGTGCAGTGCTCAACCATGAATTTGAAGTGTGGTATCAACCAAAAATCAACCTGCTGGACAATACAGTTGCAGGAGCCGAGGCGCTCGTTCGCTGGCGCGATCCTTTACAGGGCCTGATTTTCCCCGGCGAATTCATACCTTTGGCGGAAAACACCGGTTTGATCATTCAGATCGGCGAGCAAGTGATCGAAATGGTCTGCAGGGATATCAGGCGCTGGGCTGATCTGCAGATAGTGCACGGTGTCATCGCCATCAATGTGGCGCCTCTGCAAATCGACCGCAGCGATTTCGTCGAAACCCTCAAAAGTGCCTTGCGAGCCTTCGACTTGCCCGCGCATGTGCTGGAGGTAGAAGTTACTGAAAGCCTGATGATGGCCAGTCCCGAGCATTCCAGGGAAGTCCTCGGCACGTTGCAAGGACTTGGCGTAACCACTTCCATCGACGACTTTGGCACAGGCTACTCATCGCTGGCGTACCTCAAGCTCTTACCCATTGACCATCTGAAAATCGATCGCAGCTTTATTTCCGATCTACCCAACGATTCGCGCGATGTGGCGATCACCAAAACCATCGTGGAATTGGGGCATGCCCTGGGCTTCAAGATCATTGCCGAAGGCGTGGAAACCGAAGCGCAACACAGCTTTCTCAAGCAGACAGGCTGCGATCAGGCACAGGGGTACCTGTATGGCCGGCCAATGCCTGCCGCAGATTATGAGGCCTGGCTGAATGGACGACAGTAGTCGGTCCTGAATACGTCAACGACACTTTTGAGCTGAGACGTTTCAGCCGTTGCCCGGATAATCGCAGGCTAACGGATGAAACGTCGAGGTTCAGCATGACAAGCGCCGCCGCAGAGCAGGTCAGCCCGAAGACCCTGAGAAAAGTGATAGTCGCCGCCGCTATCGGCAATTTTGTCGAGTGGTTTGATTTTGCCGTCTACGGCTTTCTGGCAACGACCATCGCCCAGCAATTTTTCCCCAGTGGCGATGCGAGCGTCGCACTGCTGAAAACCTTCGCCGTGTTCGCCGTGGCCTTTGCGTTTCGGCCCCTGGGCGGGATTTTCTTTGGCATGCTGGGGGACCGGATTGGGCGCAAGCGCACCCTGGCGATGACAATCCTGCTGATGGCCGGCGCGACGACCCTGATCGGTTTGTTACCCACGTACGCGGCGATTGGTGTCATGGCCCCGGTGCTGTTGAGCCTGATCCGCTGCGCCCAAGGGTTTTCCGCCGGCGGTGAGTATGCGGGTGCCTGCGCCTATCTGATGGAGCATGCGCCTGATGACAGACGGGCCTGGTATGGCAGTTTCATTCCGGTGTCGACCTTCGCGGCGTTCGCCTCGGCGGCGGTGGTGGCTTACGCGCTCGAAGCGTCCTTGTCCGCTGAAGCCATGGGCAGTTGGGGCTGGCGCCTGCCGTTCCTGATTGCCGCGCCACTGGGGCTGGTAGGCCTGTATCTGCGCTGGAGGCTGGATGAAACGCCGGCTTTCCAGGCCGTGACCCAACAGCATGCGGTGGCACACTCCCCGCTCAGGGACACGTTTCGCGACCACGGCAAAGCCATCTGCTGCCTGGGCGCCTTCATCTCGCTGACGGCCCTGTCGTTCTACATGTTCACCACCTATTTTGCGACGTACCTGCAAGTTGCCGGCGGCCTGAGTCGGGCAACAGCGTTGCTGGTGTCGCTGATCGCCCTGATTTTTGCCGCGCTGATTTGCCCGCTGGCCGGGTTGTACTCAGACCGGGTGGGGCGACGGATGACCGTAGCGAGCGCCTGCGTGCTGTTGATTGTGGTGGTGTACCCGGCGTTTCTGATGGCCAGTTCCGGGTCGTTTGCCGCGTCTATCCTGGGCGTGTTGCTGCTGGCGATTGGCGCAGTCTTGTGCAACGTGGTCACCGCGGCATTGCTCTCGGAAACCTTCCCGACCCGCACTCGCTACACCGCGTCGGCGATCACCTACAACATGGCCTACACCCTGTTCGGCGGCACCGCGCCGCTGATGGCGACCTGGCTGATCAGCACCACCGGCAGCAATCTCTCGCCGGCGTTCTACCTGATCGCCATTGCCTTGCTGGCGCTCGCCGGCGGCCTGGCCCTGCGCGAGACTTCAAGGATTTCGCTGCATGATGTGCCAGCGAATGAGAAGACGTCCACCCTGATTGCGCCCGCTTGAGGTTGGCCACACCGCAGGTTGCCGAGCGCGAGGTACGGTGTGGCAGACACGCCTTCAGTGTACTGACAGGGGTCGCCCCTGCACCGTATCGGCTTGCGGGCGAATGATCATCAAGCCGGCTGCGGCAATCACCAACGGCACTGCCAACGCCAGGTAATAACCGGAAGGCCCTCCGTGTTCGAGAAACCAGCCACCGCTTGCCGAGCCGATGATCGCGCCCACCCGGCCCAAGGCAATTGCCCAGCCGGTCGCCGTTGCTCGCAATGCCGTGGGGTAGGCCTGGGCAACCATGTAGTTCAATACGATCTGCTGCCCGCCGATGCCCAGGCCTGCGCAGCCGGCAAGGATGAATACCAGAGTCCAGTTGCTGGCGCTATTGGCCAGCCCCAGGCACAGCACAATGCCGAAGACAAACAGCATCAGGAGCAGTAGCCGGGTGTTGATCTTCGGCAGAATGATCGACAACGGTATGGCGCAAACAACAAACACCGCGTTGACCGCGACGGTCCCCATGGGCGCCTGGTCGGCTGGCAGCCCGGTGGCTTTGAGCACGGTAGGTAACCAAGACAGGAACATGAACCAGGCAATCCAGTTAAACAGGTAGATTGTCCATATCCCCAGGGTATTGCGCGCTAGCCCGCTGGCGAACAGCGAGGTGACACGGGTTTTCACGTCCATTTCCGGAACACTGTAAGTCGTGTCCGCAGCCGGTTGACGCCCGGTGATTTTCCCCACGATGCGGTTGATTTTCCCCCGACTGCCATCTGCCCGACGCCGTGTCAGGAAATACAGCGACTCCGGCAGTGCGAACAGCAACACCACCAGCAATATCAGCGGCACAATACCGCCAACTGCAAAAATGCCCTGCCAGCCGATCGAGGGCAGCATTTTCGCAGCCAGCAAACCTCCCAGAATGGCACCTGCAGGCAGGCCCAGCAGCACGGTGGTCATGATCGTGCCGCGATGCCTGGCACTCCCGTACTCGGCCGCGAGCGACAGGACGACGGGCGTCGCTCCGCCCATTCCCAGACCTGCGATAAATCGCAGCAGTAGAATCTGCTCAGTGGTCTGGGCGAACGCGGTGGCCAGGGAGGCGACACCAAACAAGGCGACTGAACCGATGATGGTCGGCCGGCGACCAAATTTATCGCCCATCAGCCCCAATCCCATGGCACCCAGCACCATGCCGACGATGCCTGCGGTCAGGATCGGCGCCAACGCGCCCGCGCTAAGGCCAAAAGCCTGGATGATGGTGGGTCCGGTAAATGCAATCGCCTGGGTGTCGAACCCGTCGAGAATGGCGACGAAAAAACACAAGGCAAAGACTCGCCATTGGAAGGGGCTGAGGCGATGGCTGTCGATTAGGTCGGGAATCGAATAGTGAGTGCTCATGGCGGTTCCAATCGAAGGGCATTTTTATAGTTTTTTTCGCGCAAGCAGAGCCTGCCGAATCACAGGCTAAGTCGCCGTGCGGCCAGGGTCTAATATCGATTGGGTGGCGTTCGATACCTGCCAGGTATGGCACGCCAGCAGGTTTGTCTTAGAAACGGCCCTACACACTGACCGGCAGTGTCTCCAGCAGCGCCTCCAAACTCATCGGTTTGGCAAAATAATACCCCTGGGCTTGCGTCGCTCCCATTTCGCGCAGCAAGTCCAGCGTCGCCTGGTCCTCGACGCCTTCGGCCACCACGCTCAGGTCCAGCGATTCGGCCATGCGCACAATCGCCCGCACGATCGCCCGGCTGCGCGGGCTGGAGGTGAGTTCGAGGATGAACGACTTATCAATCTTCAAGCCGCTGAATCGGTACTGGTGCACATAGCTCAGGGAGGAGAAACCGGCGCCGAAGTCATCGAGCACCACCGACAT
This sequence comes from Pseudomonas sp. HY13-MNA-CIBAN-0226, assembly GCF_040310305.1. NCBI lineage: Bacteria > Pseudomonadati > Pseudomonadota > Gammaproteobacteria > Pseudomonadales > Pseudomonadaceae > Pseudomonas > Pseudomonas sp. HY13-MNA-CIBAN-0226. The sequence goes on along the minus strand of NZ_JBEOPS010000002.1, from coordinate 268,397 downwards.
GCCGTTGTCGGCCAATTGCTGCATGGTCAGTCGGGCTATCGCCGGCTCCGCCACCAGCGCGCCTTCGGTCAGCTCCAGGCAGATGCGCGAAGGCGCGACCTGGTGGCGGGCCAGCAGGGCCAGGACATCACTGGCGAATTCCGGACGCGTCATGCTGTAGCTGGAGCAGTTAACGTGCACCGGCGGCCAGTTGGCGTGCTCCGGTTGGGCGAGGATCACCGCAATGCAATTGAGCATGTACAGGTCCAGGCGACCGATCAGGCGCAAGCCCTCGACATCCGGCAGGAACTCGCCCGGCCCGATTACCCGGCCCCCAGGCTGATGCCAGCGAATCAGCGCTTCAAGCGCCAGCAGTTCGCCGGTTGCGACGCTGACGATCGGCTGGAAATACGGCAGCAACTCATCGGTGCGCTTGAGCGCGTTGCGTAGCGCCCCTTCGCGCTCGACCTGGTCCGAGACTTCACGGCGCACTTCCTGGTTGAACACCGCAAAGCTGTCGCGCCCGGCACTCTTGACCCGGTACATAGCCGCATCGGCATCGCGCAGCAAGTCCGCCGGCTCGTGATGGAACTGACTGTCGGCGCTGACGATACCGATGCTGCAGGATGAAAACACCTCAAGGCCGTTGATGAAAAACGGCAGGTCGAACGCCACCAGGATCCGCTCGGCGATGTCGATCACCACTTCCAGCGGCGCGTCCGGTGCCAGCACCGAAAACTCGTCGCCGCCCAGGCGCGCCAGCAGGTCAGTTTCCCGCAGGCAACCCCGCAGGCGTTGCGCGGCCTGCATCAACAGCAGGTCGCCGAAGTGATGGCCGAGGCTGTCATTGACCATCTTGAACCGGTCGAGGTCGATGAACATCACCGCCAGATGCCCGCCTTCGCTGCCGAACCGCGACCAGGCCACGCCAAGACGCTGCTGCAGGCAAGTACGGTTGGGCAGCCCGGTCAGCGCGTCGTGCAGGTTCTCGTGCTGCAGCTTGGCATTGGCGTGATCAAGCTCACGGGTACGGTTCTGTACCCGGGCTTCAAGCTTGAGGTTGGCGGCATGGATCGCCTCGGCTGCCGTACGACGCGACAACGCCGTGTCGATATGCCGCGAGACGAACGTCAGCAGCTCCTGATCGCGCAGGGTATAGCGCACCTGCGAGGTATAGCTTTGCACCGCGAGCACACCCCGTACCACATCGCCATCGAACAACGGAATACCGAGCCACGAGTAGGAACGCATATGCGCCTCGGCGAGTTCGGTTTCATGGGTGGCGGACAGGCGCTCGGCCTCGGCCGAATCCACCAGGCATGGTCGCCGCTGGCGGATCACATACTCGGTCAAGCCCCGGCGCCCACGGCGTGCCAGCGGGCGGGTGGTCTGGCGCTCATCGACATAATAGGGAAAGGTGACTTCGCCGTTGGCGTCGTCGAACAGTGCGATGTAGAAGTTGTGGGCGAACAGCAGCTCACCGACGATGCCATGCAAGGTCTCGAACAGCTCGGTCATGTCCCCCGGCCGGCTCGACAGTTCGGCGATCTGGAACAGCGCGCTCTGCAGGTGTTCGGCGCGTTCGCGATCCGCCACTTCCTGGCGCAGCGCGTCGTTGAGTGCCGACAGCTCAAGGGTCCGGCGCATCACCGTCGCTTCCAGGTCCTCACGGTGCAGAATGCGGTCCAGCGCCATGGCCACGTGACGGGCCACCACCAGGAACAGCGCGCGGTCCTCAGCGCTGTAGGTGCGGGACACCTCGTAGACCTGCATGGCCAGCATGCCGAACACTTCATCAGAGGCATTTTTCAGCGGCGCGCCCATCCAGAACTCCGGACGGTCTCCCACGCAGTAGAAGCGACCTTCCTCCTGGGCCGCGAGCATGCCGGCCGCGTCGATCAGCAGCGGCTGGCCACTGGTCAACACTTGCCCGGTCAACGACAGGTGCGCGGGGTCCAGGTACTCGTAGTGTTCAGCCTCCACGGCATCCACATCGATGATGTCGACGTAGTACGGGTAGTCGATCTTGCCCGTGTGCGGGTCGTACAGCGCGAGATAGAAGTTCTCGGCGTCGATCAGGCTGGCCAGCAGCCGGTGCACCCCCACCAGGAACACGAAGCGGTCGCGGGTCGAACTGGCCAGGTAGGTGATTTCATAGAGCACTCGCTGGGTAATCTGCGCGCGCGCCAGGGTGTTGGTCTGCACCTCGGTGCCCAGGCGCTGGGCAAACTCGTCCAGCGTCGGGTCGGCGGCATCATCCTGGGGCGCCAGTACCCACCCCAGCACCGTTTCGCCCCGGCCGGTTGACCAGCGGTGCAGGCGCCTGTTCAGGCAGAACGCTTCGAAGTCTTCGTTGGCAACGATGGCCGGCCAATGTTCCTGCGGCTCGCCCTGCCCGACCAGATGCAGTTGCTCGCCGGCGCGGTAAACCGCCCAATGGCGGGTGTGGGCAGCGCTGCGCGCCGAATCGAGCAGTCGTTCTATCGCGTCATGCCCGCCCGCCGGAGCCCGGCTGAGCGGGTCTGCGGGGCGTGGCGGCTGAGCGGCATCGGCTGCGCGTTCGCTCGATGGCTGCGGGGAGCCGTGCAACGGATCAAAACTCATTAACGCTCCCTGGGCCAGAAACCTGGCGATACCCACCTACGGATTGCGAACAACGTGCCGGCGAGCATCCCGTTTAAGGCGTTTAGGAGTTTTTTTCAACCGATTTATTCGCTTTGCGCTCAAGTTCGACCTTTCCCGGTCCTGGAAGTACTCCAGCGCTTCAACCCAGCGACGAATCTTTCGCCACTATCGCGGTGCGAATACGACTCCCACGCGCTCGGCATACTGCAACCAGGCCGCCTTCAGACGCTGCACCGTCTCGGGTTGGCTGGCCGCCAGGTCCGTGGTTTCGCCGCGATCCTTAGCCACATCGAACAGTTGCCATTGCGGTGGTAGCCGGTTGTCGCCGAAACCTGCCTGGGGCCGCATACCCAATAACTTCAAGTTGCCTTCGCGGTAGTAAGCATTGCCGAACAGTTCGCCTGCCAGGTTATCGTTGAGGTGAGGGCTGCCCTTGCCCGCGAGCATGGGCACCAGTGACTTGCCAGTGATCGGATGCCTGCTCGCCTCTGCCTGCTCCGGCAGCGCGATGCCCGCCAGCGCCAGGAAGGTCGGCGCCAGGTCGTCCACCCGCGCCACACCGCGCTCGATTCCCTGGCGGGCCAGGCCCTTGGGCAACTGGACAATTGCCGGAACACTGATGCCTCCTTCGGCGGTGGTGCCTTTGAACAGGTGAAACGGAGCGGCACTGACTTCAGCCCAACGCAGGCCGTAGTCAATCTGCGAGCCCGGCTGCCCCAGGTTGGCGAAGCTGTTATCGGTGTGCGCTCCAGGCGGATAAAACTGCGCGTGATTCTCCGCTGCCGCGCCGTTGTCGGACATGAACACGATCAGGGTGTTGTCGTACTGGCCGCTTTGACGCAGGTATTGCACCAGGCGACCAATGTTGTGATCGAGGTTATCGACCATGGCGGCGTAGATTTCCATCTTGCGCGCTTCGACCTTCTGTTGTTCCGGGGTCAACTGGTCCCACCCCGGCAGCTTCGGGTTGACCGGTAGCGGCGGTGCTGGCTGGACCTCACTGGCGAGCACACCGAGTTTTTTCATACGCTCCAGACGCGACAGGCGGACACTGTCGTAGCCTTGGTCAAAACGTCCGCGGTATTTGTCCAGGTACTCTTTAGGCGCTTGCAACGGCCAGTGTGGCGCGGTGTAGGCGGCGTAGGCGAAAAACGGCTTGCCGTCCTTCTGGCTGTTTTGCAGGTAGCTGATCAGCTTGTCGGTGTAGAAGTCCGTGGAATAGAAGTTCGCCGGCAGCTCCACTGGCTGGCCATTTTCACGGTAATGCACCTGCTCGATTTTGCCTGGGTTGGTCGTCGCAGGCTTGAAGTGCGTCGCGCCGCCCTCCAACAAGGTGAAAGATTGCTCGAAGCCGCGCTGGTCCGGGCCCTGATCCGCTTCCAGACCCAGGTGCCATTTGCCGACCATCAGCGTGTTGTAGCCGCCGGTCTTGAGCAATTCGGCAACCGAATACGCCCGCTGGTTCAGGTAGCCCTCGTAGCCTGGCTTGCCCCGTTGGAACGGTTGCAGGGCTTCGGCCATGGTACCGAGCCCGGCCAGGTGGTTATCGGTGCCCGACATGAGCATGGAGCGCGTGATCGAACAGGTCGGCGCGGCGTACATGCTGGTGAACTGCAGGCCTTGACTGGCCAACTGATCCAGCGTCGGGGTCTGGATATCGCCGCCATAACTGCCCAGGTCGGAATAACCCAGGTCGTCGGCCAGAATCAGCAGGATATTGGGTTGCCTTGCCTCACCCGTGGCCGCCATGGCCAGGCCGCTACCCAGTGACAGCGCGCAAAAAAGTGCCGCCGGCGGCATCCGCAAAAGACCCATAAATCCTCTCTTATCGTGTTTGACCAACGTTGATTGATACCGCGGCTTACTCTTCGAAAATCGCCACCGCCCGCACGAATCCTGCCGAGGCGTGCCGGATCTTGTAGGGGAAGCAAGACACCACAAAACCCTTGTTCGGCAGGGTTTCCAGGTTGGCGAGTTTTTCCATTTGCCCGTAACCGATGTCTCGCCCGGCCTTGTGCCCTTCCCAGATGATGGCCGCGTCGCCGTCGGCTGCGAAGCGCTCGCGAGTGTATTTGAACGGCGCATCCCAGCTCCAGGCATCGGTGCCGACCACCCGCACTCCGCGCTCCAGCAAATACAAGGTGGCCTCGCGCCCCATGCCGATGCCGGCATCCAGGTAACCCGGCTGGCCGAACAGTGCACCGGCGCGGGTATTGACCAGCACGATATCCAGCGGCTGCAGCAAGTGCTCAATGCGCGCCAGTTCGGCGGCGACCTCGTCGGCCGTCACCACATGCCCATCGGCCATGTGCCGAAAGTCCAGCTTCACACCCGGTTGCAGGCACCAGTCCAGGGGTAATTCGTCGATGCCAAATGCCGGTTGGCCGCCATCGGTGGTGGATGCGTAATGCCAGGGCGCATCCATGTGCGTGCCGCTGTGCGTGGTGATTTGCAGGCGCTCTGCCGCCCAGGATTCGTTGCCGGGCATCTGCTCCAGTTGCAATCCGGGGAACATGGCAGCCATTTCCGGCCAACCCTGTTGATGGTCCATGTAGTCGATCCTGGGCAATAGCGGAGGCGGATCGGTGTAGGGATTGTTGTCGAGGGTGACCGACAGGTCGACGAGGCGACGTTCAGGCTTCATGAAGGGTCTCTCCGGTGAGCGGTAAGTGCCTGGGAGGCGCTGGATTGAGGGAATTGCGAATGAGCGCTGCTGCGTTGCCGTCATGGTTGAAACCGGCAGCACGGGCGAGCGGGGTTTTCAGCGGCGGCAGGCGCCCGAATAAAGCTTCCAGCCGGGCGTCGGCGGCGTAGGAAACAAGTTCGCGGCGTTCTTGCCCATAACTGGCCGCCAGGGCGTCAACCACCTGGGCGATGGACAGGTGCAACACCGGTAACTGCCACACCCGCTGACTCAGCAACGGGCCATCGATTTCGGCCGCGTGGATCAGGTTGTTCACGCAACAACGGGCCGACATCCACCAGGCCGTCGCCTCGGGCGATACCGGACACTCGTAGGCTGCACCGTCGGCAAATGCGCGCAGCAGATCGCTCATGAACGCCGAGCGCAAACCGTTGGGCTCCCGCGGGCGCGCCACGATTCCGGGCAGGCGCAGCACCCGACCGTCCACTTCGCCACGCCGGCCGAGGTCGCTGACCACACGCTCGACCATCGCCTTATGCGTGCCGTAGGACAATTGCGGGCGCAACTCGGCCTGCTCGTTCATCTTTGCCGGCAAATGGCCGCCGTACACCGCGACACTGCTGGCATACACCAGCACCGGCGGCACGGCCTTGTTGCGCAGCTGGTTGAGCAACTCCAGACTCGCCAGCAGGTTGACCTGATAGCCCAACTCGTACTGATCTTCCGCCGCCCCACCCGGAATGCTCGCCAGGTGAAACACCACATCGATGCCGTCGGCCAGCACACGGCGGATCAACGCCGCTTGCGTGATACTGCCGACATGACGGCGCAGCCGCGAATCATCCGGCAAGCCCTGCAGATCGGTATCCAGCACCAACAGGGAACGGATGACCCGCCCCCGCAGACTGCCCCGCGCCAGCAGGCAACGCACCAGCTCGCGGCCGACGAAGCCATTGGCTCCGGTAATCAACACACGCATATGGCGCTCCTCAACCCTGGGCTTCAATGACGCGCTGGTCGATCGCACCGAACAACGACTGACCTTCACTTCCCAGGACGTCCATGCGCACGCGGTCACCAAAGCGCATGAAGCCGGTTCGCGCAGCGCCGTGCTCGATCATCTCGATCGCGCGACGCTCGGCAATGCAGGCCGAACCGGCACTGCGCTCGGCATTGGATACCGTCCCCGAGCCGATCAGCGTGCCGGCGCGCAGCCGTCGAGTGAGTGCGGCATGGGCGATCAACTCGCCGAAGTTGAAGTTCATCTGTCCGCCGTGGGGGTGGCCAAACCACTGGCCGTTCCACAGCACGTGCAGCGGCAGCTGTACGCGACCCTCGCACCAGGCCTCACCCAGCTCGTCCGGGGTAATGGCCAGTGGCGCGAAGCTGGAGGACGGCTTGGCCTGCAGAAAGCCGAAACCAGTGCGCATTTCCCGTGGGGCCAGGGCCCGCAGGCTGACATCGTTGATCTGCAGAATCAGCTTTACATGCGTAAGCGCCTGACCCGCCCCGCACCCCATCGGCACATCGTCCACCAGCACCACAAACTCGCCTTCGAAGTCGATACCCTGGCTCTCGCTCGGCAACGGAATATCGTCGCGCCCGCCAATGAAATCGTCACCGGCCCCCTGGTACATCAGGGGCGTGCGGTCGGCGCCGTCGATGGGCTCGAGGTTGAACGCCTTCTGCATCAGCTCGCCGTGGCTCAGGAACGCCGAGCCGTCGCACCACTGGTAGGCGCGGGGCAGCGGCGCCATGGCCTGGGCGGGGTCGAAGGCGACCGCGGTACTGCGTTCACCTTGCTCAAGCTGACGGGCCAGCGCCTGCAGGCGGGGTTCGACGCTGTCCCAGTTCTCCATGGCCTGCTGCAAGGTGTGCGCGACGCAGCTGGCGTCCAGTGCCCATTGGTGATCCTGCGAGACCACAACCAGTTGCCCGTCGCGGCTGCCGTTTTTCAGGGTGGCGAGTCTCATGCAGAAGCCTCCGGGCCGTTGCGCAGTTCTGCAGCGAAGCGCCCGTCAAGAAGAATGAAGACCATGCGAGCCATGGCGTTGGTACGGTTGCTCCAGGCGTGGTTGGTGCCTCGTTGCACCACGACATCGCCGCGCTTGAGGTGCACTTCTTCCTCGTCCAGCACCAGCCACACCTCCCCCTCGGTCACGATGCCGTAGTCGAGGGTTTCGGTGCGGTGCATCAGTTTGTGCCGGGCATTGGCCTGGCCAGTGCCTGCGTGGGACTCACCGATTTCGGCAAACACTGCCGCCGCGTTTTCATCGCTGACCTGGTTCTGCACGCTGTCCGGCGGGATGTCTACCACGCGGATCACGCTGCCGTGCGGGTCGGGACTCAGTTGCAGCGGCTTGCTCGTGGGGTCGTCGGCGTTATCCAGCAACGCCGGGCTGGCGCTGCTGTTCCACAGTTCATGAAACACCGTGCCGGGCACGGCCAGCAGCGGGAAGACACTGGGCGTAGGCCCGTTGCTGACCACGATGGCCTGGCCGTCTGCTGCGTGGCCGGTGACCACGCGTTTGAAGTGGGGAAGCGCTTGCATGGAAAATCCTCGTTCAATGGCCGTTGCCAATGGTGTTGCGCACGTCCGCGTTGGCGCTGGCCAACAGGCCACCCAACCTGGGCACCGCCAGGCAAAACAGCGCGATCAGAATCTGCAGCCAACCGACGATGGCCAGTGCCAGGGGTAACGCTGAGCTGTCGCCAGCGGTAATGCCCAGCACCGCCAACGGGCTGATGAATTCACCGGCGAAAATTGCCGCGGTAAAACAGCCGGCCGCGCGGCCACGTTGATCAAACCCGACCTGGGCCATGATCCAGGTGATGAGGGTGGGCAGCATCAGGCCGATTCCCAGGCCATTGACCAGCACCGCCACCACCACCTGCGCATGGCTGCCGGCGTTCGCCATCAGCAAGCCGCCGACACCCGCCAGCACATAGGCAATCAGCAGCAAATGCTGGCTGCGCACGCCGCTGAATAAACGAAAGCTCAGCGCACCGACCAGTACGCCCAGCTGATTGGCGCCCATGGTCATGCCGATTTGCTGCGGGGCGTCGACGTGCAGCAGGTTGAGCAGATACCCGGCCTGTACCGGTACGATAAACAGGCTGAGACCGGCCAGCAGCGCCAGGGCATACATGGGCGTGAGGGCACGCCATGGGAACTTGCCCGGGACGATGCTCGCCTGGGCTTGCTCGGTGCGCGCCAGGGGTTGGGCTTGAGCTTGGGGCTCCCAGAGTTTCCACGCCATCAACGGCAGAAAGATCAAGCCCACGGCATACAGCGCGAATGGGGTGCGCCAATCGTTCTGCCCGAGGAAGCCACCCAGGGCGATAAACACCGCAGCGGACAGCGACGTGGCGACCATCTGCAAGGCAAACAGGCGCTCGCGCCTGGCCCCGCTGTAGTAGTCGCCCATCAGCGTGGTGCAGCAGGTCATGATGCCCGCTTCGGCCAGGCCGATACCGGCGCGACTGGCCACAATGGCGGGCAACGACTCGAGCCACAGCGGCAGCACCCCGCATATCACGTACAGCGCCATACTGACCAACAGCAGTGGCTTGCGCCCCAGGCGGTCAGCGAGCAGGCCGGCAAACGGTGCCAACAGGGCGATCATCAGCGCCGGCAACGTCAGCACGATCGGCACCATGACAGCGCTGCCCGCCACGTCGGCAAAGTGCGCCTGCATGCGCGGCAGCACCGGGGCCAGCAACACCGCCCCCAATACGGGCAGGCAGCTGCCCAGCAGCAGGAGCAAGGATTGCGGCAAGCCGGCGTGCCGAGGGCTGTTGGAGACACAATGTTCAGCGACCATGGCAAGGCTCCTCGGCGCGCAGGTGATTAACGTCAGCCACTGGAAGTTTCGCGGCGCTCTTACTCACCGGCACGCCAGCTGTGGCCGCAGCGCTGCGCGCGGGCAACAGGAAGTACGCCAGCGCCGGCAACAACACCAGGGCCCCCACCATGTTCCAGACAAACATGAAGGCCAACAGCACGCCCATGTCGGCCTGGAACTTGATCGGGGAAAAAATCCAGGTGGCCACGCCAATGGCCAGGGTGATACCGGTCAACATCACCACCTTGCCGGTGGAAACCAGTGCCCGGTAATAGGCTTCGGACAAGCTCGCGCCCTGGCGCAGGTGACCCAGCAGAATGCTCATCACATACAACGCGTAGTCCACGCCAATGCCGACACCCAAGGCGATCACAGGCAACGTGGCGACCTTGACGCCGATGTTCAGCCAGACCATCAACGCCTCGCAGAGAATCGAGGTCACCATCAACGGGATCACCGCGCACACCGTCGCACGCCAGGAGCGGAAGGTAATCAGGCACAACACGATCACCGCGCCGTACACCCAGAACAGCATTTCGCGATTGGCCTGCTTGACCACGATATTGGTGGCGGCCTCGATGCCGGCGTTACCTGCGGCCAGCAGGAACTGCACCTCATCGGTGTTATTGGCGGCGGCAAATGCCTCCACATGCTCAACCAGGCGCGTGAGCGTCTCCGCCTTGTGGTCGGTGAGGTAGGCATACAGGGTCAGCAGGCTGCAGTCTTCGTTGTACAGGCCACGGGGCGCGCTGGCGGTGATCATGTTGAGCATCGCCTGGTTGTTCTGCAGCTCATACCACTTCGGGCTGCCTTCACTCAGGCCCACCAGCATGCGGCGGTTGAGCAAGGCCAGCGAGTTGGTCGAATCCACCCCTGGCAACGCGCGCAATTGCCAGTCCAGGGCATCGACCTTGGCGAGGATGTCGTAGCGCGCACATTGGCCGGCGGGCGTTTTCACCATGACTGCAAACAGATCACTGCTGGCGCCGTAGTGCCGGGTGAGAAAGGCGTCGTCCTGGTTGTACCGCGAGTCGGCCCGCAGCTCCGGCGCACCTGCATCAAGGTCGCCAATCTTCAGCTGCAGGCTGACCAGAAAACCCACTGCTGCCAGGGCCAGGCTGATGGCGATGCACAGGGTCGCCCAGCGGCGCCGGGTGAACAGGTCGAGAAAGCGCCAGAAGGCATGGCGACGCTGGCCAGCCTGTTCGGCTTGTTCACTTTTGAGGCTCAGCTGCGCCGCCCGGGGCGTGACGCCGACATACGACAGCAACACCGGTAGCAGGATCAGGTTGGTGAAGATCAGCACGGCCACGCCGATGCTGGCGATTACCGCCAGGTCCTGGATGACCTGGATCTTGATCAGCATCAGCACCGCAAACCCCACCGCATCGCACAGCAGCGCGGTCAGCCCTGCCAGGAACAGGCGTCGAAAGGTGAACCGCGCCGCCACCACCCGGTGCATGCCGCGGCCGATGTCCTGCATGATCCCGTTCATTTTCTGCGCGCCATGGCTCATGCCGATGGCGAACACCAGAAACGGCACCAGCACCGAGTAAGGGTCCAACTGGTAGTTCAGCAGCGGCAGCAAGCCTAGCTGCCAGACCACCGCCACCAGGGAGCACAACACCACCAGCAAGGTGCTGCGCAGGCAGCGGGTGTACCAGAACAACACGGCAGTGGTGATGAGGATGGCGACGGCAAAGAACAGCAAAATCTGCTTCAGGCCGGCAATCAGGTCGCCGACTTTTTTCGCGAAACCGGTGATATGGATGTCGATGCTATCGCTTTGGTAAGTGCTGCGCAGCGACTCCAGCTGCTCGGACAGGGTCGAGTAATTGAGCGCCTGACCGTCGCTGGTGTTGGCCAACAAGGGCACGTAAATGATGCTGGAGGTCTGGTCCAGGGCCACCAGTTGCCCCAGTTCATTGGAGCGCTGCACGTTGCGCCGCAGTGCTTCAAGGTTGGCTTGCGTGCCACTGTAGTCATCAGGAATCACTGGCCCGCCATCCAGGCCGTCCTCAGTGACCGCCACCCAGCGAGTGGCCGGCGTCCATAAGGACTTCATGTACGCACGGTCGACACCTGGCAGCAGGTAGAGCTTGTCGCTCAAGGCCTGCAGGGTCTTGAGGTACTCGGCGTTGTAGATATCGCCCTGACGGTTGGCCACGACGATGCGCAGCGCATTGCCCAGGCCACTGAGCTGTTTCTGGTGCTCAAGGTAATTGGCAATGTACGGCTGCTCGGTCGGGATCATTTTTTCGAAGCTGGCGTTCAACTCGATACGCGTGGCCTGATAACCCAAGACCAGCGTGGTGACCACACACACCAGCAGCACCCACAACCGATGGTTGAACAAGGCGCGTTCCACCATCGAGCCGGAGCGCGGATCGAAATTCGCCAGGCTTGCCGTGGCGTTGTCGAAAGACTTCATAACCTCACTCCGAAGCAATGGCAGATGGTGGCGATACGCGAGTCAAACCGGTGAAACCTGCCAGCACCAGGCTGCCGTCAGCAGCCTGGACCACGCTGGCGACCGGTTTGCCCAGTGGCTTGCCATAAGGCACCAGCGGCGCACCTGGCCGGGCACCGGTGCGAAACAGCGCGCCGCCCTGATTCACCAGCAGCAACTGGCCATCGGCGGTGCGAATCGCATCGCTGAAAGAAACCGGCATTGGCGCGGGCGCAGGTTGGAAGCTGTCGCCGAAGTCGGTCGAGATGAACGCGTTACCCTTGAGCCCGGCCGCCAGCGCAGTGCCGTCCTGGCTGATTTGCAGGGCGAAAAAACTCCCGGGGTACGGGCTGTCCAGGGCGGCGAAGGTGTTGCCGCCATCGTCCGAGCGCGCCAGGTAACCCTGCTCCCCGGCGATCAGCCAGCGCTCGCCCTGGCGTGCAATGGCGTAGAGGTGCGCGCCCATCGGATTGTCGATGTGGCCGACCAGCGACTGCCAGCTGCGCCCACCGTCACGAGTCGCAAAAGCCAGGCCATAGGCGCCGACGATCACGACGTGCTGTTGATCGACGACATTGAGGGCCAGGAACGGTTTGTCCGGCCCGTCACTCACCAGGCGTTCTGCCGTTTGCACTCTTGCAGCAGCGGCGTCCTGGTCGGTTGCACCGGGCAGGTCGTCGCGGGCCGCTCGCACCTCAAGTTGCGCGGCACGGCGCCCGTCCAGTTGCACCGCCCAGTGCTCGCCACCGTCATGGGAAACCAGCACGACACCGGCATGCCCTACCGCCCAGCCGTTACTGGTATCGGCGAACTGCACCGCCGTGAGGCTCACCGAGACCGGTACTTCGGCCTGACGCCAGCTGCCGCCGTTGTCATCGGAAAGCAGCACGATGCCCCGCTCGCCGACCGCCACCAGGCGCTCGCCCGCCCGGGCCAGGTCCAACAGCACGGCGTGCTGTGCCTGGGGCGAACGCATCGCCGGGGTGCTCAAGGTGTCGCCCACCGTAGCGGCCTGCACCTGGCCCAACGGACACAGACACGGCAGCGCCAGAAGGCACATCAACCTACCGATTCTATTCATCACTGACCTCGAAAAACCTGTGAACCGGATCACGGTTGACCCCACCGTGATCCGGTCTGACTCAGCGAACCCCGGCACCCGCCATTGCCGCTGGCGAAAACTCCGAAGCCTTGTAGCGATCCACCAAGCCGTACTGTTGCGGCAGGCCGGTGTAGACGTTCTGGATGAACCAGGCGCCGGAGGTCAGGTCGTAGAAACCCGAGGACAGTTGCGCCTGCGCCGGCAAATCCGGGAGCACGGCGGGCAGCGACCAAAGCGTCTTGGCCAGTTGGCCATTGGCGTCCCAGCGATCGCCCAGCATCGCTTGCCAGGTGTCTTCATCGAGGTAATAGCGGCCCTTGGGCAACTGGTGACGCTTGCCCGGTGCCAGATCGGCTTCAACCACCCACACCCGGTGCAGTTCCCAGCGCACGAAGTCGGGGTTCATGTGGTGAGCAAGAAACAGGTCCTCCGGTTTGGCTGCGGTTTGTACCTTGTTGGTGTTGTAGGGGATGTACATCTCCTGCTTGCCCACCAGCTTCCAGTCAAAACGGTCCATGCGGCCCTGGAACACGCTCAGTTCGTCGAACGACATGACCCCGGCAGTCGCCGGTGTCGGCGTATCGCAGCAGGCATTGGGCAGCTTGCGCACCCGACGCTGGCCCGTCAGGTAGACGTGGGCCTGGGACTTGTCGCCGTTGATGTTGGTGCGCCCCATGATTTGCTCGCCGGCACGCAACGGTGGCCCGACGTTGAGCAGGCGAAACAGCCAATAGTCGCCGGCGAAAGTTTCAGGCGAACCGTCCTGGTAGTAGTACGGCATCTCCTGGATCGCCTGGCCGTCGGTGGTCATCACCTGCTTGCCGTCGGCGGTCATCAGGTAGTGACGAAAATGCATCGACAACGAGGTGCCGCGCCAGTTGAGCAAGTGGTTCCACATGGCCTCTGCGCCGTTGTGTGGCACAGGGAACGGGATGCCGCCAAAAGCGCCTTCAGGCACCGGCCCGGCGCTGCTCTGTACCAGCTTGGCGCGGGTCGCATTTTTCAGCGTGTTGTCATACACCCACTGCGGGGCTGCTGCCGACCGGCGAGTCGGGTAGACGTCGACGCGATAGGTGTCGGGGAAACGCTTGAACATTTCCTTGGTGCCGTCGGTGAGCTTGCCGGCGTATTGCGCAAGGTTCTTGGAGGTGATGCTGAACACCGGTTTGTCCGCGGCAAAGGGATCGCTGCGTTTACCACCGGGTTTGTACGAAGGATCGACCTTGGTGTAACCGCCGTCCCAGGCCGGAATGGTGCCATCGGCGTTGCCGGCCCGTTCTGCACCCATGGGCGTCAGGGTCGTGCCCAATTTGGCCGCTTCATCGGCCGTGGCGGCCACGGCGCACTGGCTGCAGATAGCCAGGCTGCCAAGCAGCGCGAAACACAGGGCCTTGAGCTTGAATGCCGGATTGTTTTTGTTGGAGGTCATGCGCAAGTCCTCTTAAAACGTGGTCTTGACGGAAAAGGCCAGGTAATCCCGATCCTTCAGCGATTGCTTGTAATTGAACTGGCTGAGCGCATTGAGGTTGGTGTCCTCGGCGCCGTAGTAATGCGTGTAGGTCAGACCCGCAGTGACGCGATCCAGGTAAGTGGCGGTGATGCCGATGTTGATGTCGCCGCCGTTGTCCGGGCCAAACGAGCTGACCACCGCCGACTTGCCCAGGGGGAAGTAGCTGACGCCCAGCGGAATGCTGATATCGATGCCGGAGAACAGTTGGCGATAGGTCGGGGTGTAGACCATCTTGAATCCAAGCCCGTCATCCGTGGCATTCGGGTCCAGGGCGGCGCGGTTTTTCGTGACATTGAGCAGGCGATTCCAGGCGATTTCGCCGACAAACCCCGACTCCCGCGCCAGGAAGTTCGGCCCGAACGAAGCCAGCACGTTGAGGTTGACGTGGGCGGTGCGTCCAACGGCGTACAGCGCGTCGTCATCGTTGTCAGCCACCACACCCGGCAGCACGGTTTGCCCGTTGGACACCAGCGGCATGTTCCAGCGCATCGACGCTTCACCGGCGAAGCTGTATTCATCCATGGTGGTGGAGAAACTCGCCCCCAGGGCGCGAATATCTTCGGGGTAGACCCAGTAGTACTCACCGATTTGCCCGGTGGCGAAATTCGGTGCGCCGGTGGATGGCTTGAGATACAGCTTGGGCGTCTTGTCGTGGTACTGGATCGCGTACAGGCCGTATTCAACGGTTTCGGCGCTGTATTTCAACTGCAGGCCGCCCTGCCCCGAACTGCGCGCTTCCTTGTCATTGCCGTGGAAAAACGCCGCCGGACTGCTGGGATTCCCACCCAGGAATGCGGGGAACGGCGCGCCGACGATCAGGCGTTCATTGCCTTCGCCAATGGTGTCACTGGTGGAGAAGTAGCTGCCGGCTCCGGGCAGGCGCGTCTGCTCCCATTCGAGCTGGTAGAAGGCGCCGAGCGACACGTCGTCGGTCAGCTGGAAAGTCCCCGACAGCTGGTTGACCGGGCGGGTGATTTCCTTGAACTGGGTGTTGGGCACCGACTGCGCTTTCACCACGTCCACCGGGGCCATACCGCCGGCAATACCGTTGGCGCCGAAGAACAGGCTCTCACCCCAGATCAGCCCGTGACGACCGGCCCGCACGGAGGTGGCGCGCTCGGCGACTTCGCCGTTCCAGTACACAAACGCATCGAGCAATTCGCCGTCGCCGCCATGCAGGTGCCGGGTGTCATCGGTGAACTCGTCGTACGCTACCGAGCGCTGGTTGGCACGCGCCGGGTCATCGTTGTCATTGTCGTGCTGGTACTCGGTGTCGTACCACGCCGCGCCACTCAACCGTGCGCCGAAACTCTGGAAGGACAGGTCCAGCTCGGAAAGAATGTCGGTCCGGTTGGAGATCAGGCCCTTGTTGAACGCCCGGTCGCCATCGTCCTGATTGAGCGCAACCTGGCCTTGGGTCAGCTTGCTGCTGGGGTTCTGGGTGCGCCATGCTGCGCTGTACTTGACCGTATTATCCCAGCGCAATTTGAAATCGGGATTGCCGGTGTCGACCTGAAAGGCATGCGCCGCCTGGCTGCACAGCACCAGGGCCGCGGCCAAACTGAAACCAAAGGGTGCAGACGAGCTGACCTGGCGGCGCGCGAGCGCCGCAGTCTTGGAACTAACCATCGCGTTAACCTCTTGTTTTTATAGTGGTAACTGCTGTGGAAGAACGGCTGGATGGAATCAGATCGGCTCGGCCGTTCGCGAGAGCATCTGCTTGACCAGGCCGATGCGATCGAACTCGCGGTCGTGCTGCATCTCTTTGTCGCCGGCCAGCACCGAGCTTTCGCTGATGTACTTGCAGCGCTCGAACCGGCGTTGCATGAAGCGCTGCAGCTGCTGCTCGACGCCTGCATCGGTGGTCAGCTCTTCACTGAGCACGATGGCGTCTTCGATCGCCATGCCCGCGCCCTGGCCCAGGTGCGGCGTGGTGGCGTGGGCAGCGTCACCGATCAGCAGCACTCGACCGCGATACCAGGGCTCGTTGACGAAGACCACTTCCATGGGTTTGTAGACCACCTGGCTGCTGTCGGTGATCTGCTCGCGCAGCTCGCCGATCAGCCCGGTGAAACCCTTGAGGCGCTCACGCATCTGCTCGGCCATGGTGGCGGGCGCCATCCATGGATTGGACGGCTCGTGAGAGGTCAGGAACATGTACATCAGGTTGCCCGCCAGCGGCACCAGCCCGGCATTGCCGGCGGCACTCTGGTAGTTGGCCAGGTGATCGATCTGCGGGTCGCGCGGAAAGTTGTAGCGCCACACCGCCTGACCGGTAAAACGCGGCGTGTAGGTGTCGCCAAACACCAGCTGGCGCACCTTGGAGAACAGGCCGTCGGCGCCGACTACCAGGTCATAAACCCCGCGACTGTCGTCGGTAAACAGCACCTCTACGTGGTCACCCTGATCCTCCAGGGACTCCACGCTGAGCCCCAGGCGCACCTTGGCGCCAAGCTCAAGGGCGGTTTCACTGAGCACCTTGTGCAGCGCTAGGCGCGAGATACCAACGTTGGCCGGGTATTGCGGCCCCGCCAGGCGCTGGCCCGGAATGCGCGCCAGCTGCTGGCCGGCCGGGCCGTAGATGGCCACATCTTCGAAAGCAAAAGCCGCATCGAGGTAGCCGTCCAGCACCCCCAACTTGGCCATCTCGCGGACCACGTTGCTCTGCTGGATAATCCCGACGCCGTACACCGTCCACTCGGATTTGAGTTCGATCAAATCCACGGCAATCCCTTTGCGGCGCAGCGCGATGGCCGTACACAAACCGCCTATACCACCGCCCACGATCAGAACGTTGTTCACTGCACTCATGGCATTCTCACTTCTTATTCTTGTGATTCGATGCAGCGTCGGGCACTGCGTCGTTGGGTCCAGCTTCCCGGCAAACCAGGGATTTGACTAATCGCGAGTAAGGATGCGATGTATCGCCGTACGCGATACCTCGATCTGTCCCCGCTACGCTGTGCAGCCTGGTGTTTTCAACACCAGCCAGCCCTCCTCCACACTGCACGCTAGTGCCTCCAGTTTCTGGCCCAGGCACGGTCCGTAGACGCATTCGCCGGTCTGCGGAAGAAACTGCGCGCCGTGGGCGTAACACACGATCAACTGGCCGTCGGCACTGAGAAAGCGGTCTTTGCGGTACTCCATGCGCACGTCCAGATGCGGACAACTGTTGCGATAAACCCGCAGCTGTCCCTGATGCCGCACGGCGAACACGCTGTCCTTGCCGCACTGCCATGGATCAAACCCGCGCGCCTGCCCTTCCTCCAGTTCATCCGCGCGGCATAACCCAATCGCGCGCTGGTTCATCGCTCAAACCCGCCTTCAACCGAGCTTGGGTGGCGGGCCACCGGGCGCCCATTTCTCTTTCGAGTTGAACAGGAACAACTGCGAGTTATCCGCCGACAGCGGCGCGCGGCGCGCCTCCCAGGCGTCATCGTGCTTGTCCATGTCGGCGTCGTATTCGATGTGGCAACCCAGCGGGCTGTTGAAGTACCAGAACCAGTTGGAGCCAAACAGGTGCCGGCCCGGGCCCCAGAAACTGGTCCAGCCTTTTTGCTCGAAGCGGGTGCCGGCCAACAGCACTTCGGTGCCGCTGCCCATGTGGAAGGTGAAGTGTTCGCAGCCTTTCATGTGCGGCGGGGTCTGGATCATGAACAGGCAATGATGATCATCAGAACCGGCCGGGCGCATGAACGGCCCGGCACCGATGAAGGTGTCGGTGGTCTTGAAACCCAGGCGCTCGGCGTAGAACGCCTCGGCCTTGGCCGCGTCCGGAACGAAATACACCACATGGGACAACGTGCGCGGCGCCGCGCTCATGTCGAGGGTGATCCCCGGCTGGTTGAGAGGTCGCTGCGGCGCGTGGCCGGCGGCATTGGTCAGGTCGTCCGGGGCGGTATACGCCCTGCGCACCGTGACCTGGAAGGCGATGGCAAAGCCCATGTCATCGACACTGTGCAGCACGCCATCGGGGCTGCGGCTGACCTGGCGATCCCGGGCCAGTTCGTCTTCGATCGCGTCGAGGTCAGCGCTGCTGGCGACACCGTATACGGTTTCGCGAATTGACGGCGCCGGGCCGATGGCCGCCGGCAGCCCGGGGTCGTCGGCTCGGCGAATGATCACGGCAGTGCCGTCCAGTGCTTCAAACCGCCCGCCCTCACTGCTCACGGCAATCGGCTCAAGGCCGTAGTCACGCAGGCAATCGGTACAGGCTTGGATGTCATCGACGCCAAAAATCAGGGCATCAAGGCCAATGATGTTCATGGCAACCACTCCATTGAAATTATGATCCGGGAACGGCAGCTGAACGCTCAGCGTCAGGATCAGCCTGGCAACGAACCCGGTGGTGGTGTCGGCTCAAGGCCCGACTGCGGCGAAGATTGACTGGAGCCTGGGCAGCTGACTAATCGCATGTCGGGATGCGACCTATCAGCAAACGCGATACCTGATGCAACGGCAGATTGACTTGAGGCAGGCTTGACGCGGCACTGTATTCGTCCGAATGTATCGCGAAAATAAATACAACAATGGACGTGCCTGATGCGTTTCAATCACCTGGACCTGAACCTGCTGGTGGCGCTCGATGTATTGCTCGAAGAGCAGAACATCACCCGCGCCGCCGAACGTCTGCACATGACACAGTCCGCAACCAGCGGCGTATTGGGACGCCTGCGCAGCTATTTCGAAGACGAGTTGCTGGTGCAGGTGGGGCGCAAGATGCAGCCCACCAACTACGCGCTGGAACTGGCCAAGCCGGTACGTGAAGTGCTGCTGACCATCCAGTCGTCCATCACCGCCAAACCGGTGTTCGACCCCACCACCAGCAAGCGCCACTTTCGGCTGGTGACCTCGGACTATCTGATCAGCGTGCTGTTCGCCCAGGTGATTCAGAAAATCCACCAGGAAGCGCCCAACATCACCTTCGAGATGCTCGGCCCCAGCGATAACTCCGGCGAGTTGCTGGTTCGCGGCGAGGTCGACCTGATGATCGTGCCGGAGCGCTACACCCTCGACGGCCACCCTTCCAAGCTGCTGTTCGAGGAAGAACACGTGTGCGTGGTATGGCAGGGCAATACGCAAGTGGGGGACAGCCTGACGCTTGAGCAGTACATGGAAATGGGCCACGTCTCAGTCGGTTTCGGGCGCACCCGGCACATGAGTATCGAGGAATGGTTCATGAACCAGTACGGCTTCAATCGCCGGCTGGAAGTGATTACCAACGACTTCAACACCCTGCCGCAGCTGGTCGTCGGCACCCAGCGCATCGCGACCATGCACCAGCGGCTGGCGCGGTTGTACGCCGAGCATCTGCCGCTGCGGATCCTGCAGCCGCCGGTGAAGATACCGGTGATGCGTGAAGTGATGCTGTGGCACCGCAGCGTGGACGGCGACCCCATGCATCGCTGGCTGCGCGATCGCATCAGCGAATTCATCCAGCACCTTGAGGAGCATCCTATCGCCGCTCGCGATACCTCCCATCCCGCGTCACGATTGGCCAAATAGTTGGGTCGTCCTTAACGTGCCGTGTTAACGCCAAGGCAACCATAAGGACAACAAAAACCATGTTCCGCTATTTCCCAACCAACTACGTGTGGAATCTTTCTGTCGACCTGGCCATCGAGATGGGCGCCCGCATGGGCGAAATCGAAGAGATGTGCGCGCCGCTGCAGGAGGCTGCCCGCCAACCCGACGCCGCCGGTACAAAAGCCTTCCGCGAGACCTGGGCGAAAATGGCCGACAAACTCTGCGGCCTGGCCGAGGAAGACGAAACGTCGGGCCGGCTGTTGTCAGCGGGTGAAAAATACAACCGCGCCGCCACCTACTACCTCACCTGCGAGCGCCTGCAGGCCCATGGCGCAGCGGGTCGTACCGAGCTGTACCAGCGCTTCCTGCAGACGTTCAAACGCGGCATCGAACTGTCCCGGGAGAACTGCGAGCGAGTGGAAATCCCCTACGAGGGCGCACATGTTTCCGGCTTGCTGGTCCGCGCCGAAGGCGTGAGCGGGCCGGCGCCGATCCTGGTGCAGGTCAACGGACTGGATTCGACCAAGGAAATGAAATACCGCGTCGGCCTCCCCGCCTGGCTGGCCAAACGCGGAGTGTCTTCGCTGATCATCGACCAACCGGGCACCGGTGAAGCCTTGCGCCTGCACAACCTGATTGCCCGTTACGACAGCGAGCACTGGGCCAGCCGCGTCGTCGACTGGCTGGAAACCCGCAGCGATGTAGATGCCCGGCGTATCGGCATGGAAGGTGTCTCGCTGGGCGGTTATTACTGCCCGCGCGCCGTGGCCTTCGAACCGCGCTTCGCTTGCGGCGTGGTATGGGGCGCGAACCACGACTGGCGAGATGTGCAAAAACGTCGCCTGGAAAAAGAAGGCAGCTTCCCGGTACCGCATTACTGGTCGCACGTGTGCTGGGTGTGGGGCGCGAACGATGTCGACGAGTTCATGAGCATCGCCGAGAACGTCCACCTGGACGGCGTGCTGGACCGGATCAAGGTGCCGTTCCTGGTGACCCACGGGGAAAAGGATTCACAGATTCCATTGAAGTGGGCGCATCGCACCTATGAGCAACTGGTCAACAGCCCCAAGCGCGAGCTGAAAATATTCACTGAGCGCGAAGGTGGGGTGCAGCATTCAAGCTTTGATAACAGCATTAACGCCGGACAGTACATTGCAGACTGGGTGGCTGAAAACTTGGGTGGTCACGTTGGCTGACAGATTTTAAAGCCCCGGACGTGTAGCAGCGAGCTTGCTCGCGATAAACGTCAAAGACAACGCGGGAAACCTGGGAAAACGCGCTGCCTATGAGTTCTTCGCGAGCAAGCTCGCTCCTGCAAAAAGCCTTAACTGAATAGGCGGGTAGCGTGGAACGAGCTGATCTGCCAACCATTCTCCCCCAAGGCCCACACCTGTGTGGCAAACCCTTCACCTCGAATCAGCTGGTCGCCGCCACGCTTCTGCAAGGTGTTGCACTGTGGTCCGGTCATGACCGCCAGGCGCTCGCCATAAAAGCGAATCTGCAATTCGCCTCGTTCGATGGCCAGGTATTGCACCGCGCTCCGGGCGTAGTCCAGGTAGTCGGCCTTGCCTTGCACCAGGCCGGTGGTGTGTACGTACACCAGGTCATCGGCGAACAGCTCGGCGACTCGCGCATAATCCTCTTCGACCAGCGCCCGGCGGCGTTCGGTTTCCAATTGCAGCAGTTGGGTTTTCACAGGCATCTTCCTGACTCTCGGTGGATTGACAAGCGCGCACCATAAACGCCGCACCTGCGCAGTAAAAATCGTCGATGAAGATGCCTGCCATCGTGACTCGCGATACTCTCCCTCCGACACCATCCATCGTCCACAAGCCCAGTAAACCAAGGCTTGCAGACCTATTGACCCGGTCAATACGTCGCCATCGATGCAATCTGTTGGTGTTGAACCTGCCCGCGCCCCTAGCCTCTTTTCGCATAACAATCAGCCAAGCGAAAAACCCCATGCCTAGCCTGCACCTGAAATGCCAGACACTGTTCGACGGCACCGGCCTCGACACCCGTCAGCAACAAACCCTGGTGGTAGAAAACGGTCTGCTGAGTTACGTCGGCCCGACCTTGTCCGCGCCTGCACCTCGACCCGGCGACACCGTGGTGGATGCCGGTGACAACTTTGTCATGCCAGGCCTGGTGGATGTGCACACCCATCTGGCATTCGGCAATGCACAGAGCGAAGAAGACATCGATATCTGGACCAGCGACGAGTTCCGCGCCCTGCGCGGCATGTTCTTCGCCCAGCATGTGCTAGCGGCCGGCGTCACCAGCATGGTGTGCCCCGGCGACAGTGGCCAGCTCAGCATCGCCGTGCGCAACGCCATCGGCGCCGGGTTGTTCGAAGGGCCGCGAATTGCCGCCAGCAGCCGGGTCATCACCAATCGGCAGAGCCTCAACGACTGGTTCCCGAGCCGCATGGGTGCCCCGGAATTTTTCACCGCATGCCTGGTGACCAGCCGCAGCGATGCCTTGGCGGAAATCCGCAAACAAGCCAAGGATGGCGTCGACCTGATCAAAATTGCCATGGACGGCACCCATCGCCGCCCCGACGGTGAGATCATCGCGGCGTTCACCGCCGAAGAAACTTACGAAATGGTGGCCGAGGCCCATCGCCTGGGCTGCAAGGTCGCCACCCATGCCTACGGTCGCGAGGCGGTGATGTACGCCGCGCGCGCCGGCGTCGATCTGGTCTTCCACGCGTTCTACATGGACGACGCGTGCATCGAAGCCTTGCTCGAAGCCGGCAGCATCCTGGCCCCCACCATGACGTTTCCGCAGAACACCGTGGATTTCTGCCAGCCCCACGACCCGGCCATCACCACCGGTTACGCCGGATACTGCGCTCGAACCCTGGAGATCGGCTCGGCCGTGCTCAAACGCGCGAAAGCGGCCGGCATCCCGTTCGCCTGCGGCAGTGACAGCGGCTTTGCGGTGACGCCATACGGCGAGTGGCACGCCCGCGAGTTGGAATTGCTGGTGACGCGGCTGGGCTTTACCCCGGCCGAAGCCCTGCATGCAGCCACCAACGTCGGCGCGCGCTGCATGCCACGGGGCGAGACCCTGGGCACTCTGGAAGTAGGGAAACAGGCCGACTTCCTGCTGCTCGACGGCTCGCCATTACAGGACATCCGTCTGCTGCAGGATCGCTCTCGCCTGAAAGCCGTGTACAAGGGCGGCCAGCCGGTAAGCATGGAGCGCAGCCCCTACAACCCCAAGCAGGTCAGCGACTTCAACTCTTTGAAATGGACCGATCTGTACACTCGCGACCGCGTAGCCCAGTTGGGCAAGTGGGCCTTATGAGGACTGCTGACATGCAACAACTCGATCTGCTCACCGCCACAGACCTGGCGAGCCGTGCCATTCGCCTCGCCCGTCAAGCGGGCTTCAAGCCCATGGCCGCAGCCGTACTGGACACCGCTGGTCATCCACTGGCCGTACTGCGCGATGAACACGCCAGTTTCCTGCGCCCGCAAATCGCCACTGGCAAGGCTCGCGGCTGCCTGGGCATGGGTTTCGGCGGACGTGAACTGGCGAGGCGTGCGCAAGCGATGCCGGCATTTTTTGATGCGATCAACAGTTTGACCGGCGGCGAAGTGATTCCCGTGGCAGGCGGTGTACTGATTCGTAATGCCCAGGGGCAACTCATCGGCGCCATCGGCATCAGTGGCGATACCTCGGACAACGACGAACGCTGTGCAGTGCAGGCCATCGATCAGGTCGGCTTGATAGCGGACACCGGCGATCAACCTCCAGGCTGATCGAGCATCGCCGCCTGCTCTACCAGCAGTCGGCGCAACCAGCGCATCGCCGGATCATGTTCCTGGTAAGGGTGCCACTGCAGCACCTGGGTCGAGGCGGGAAACGCCAGCGGTGCGGGGTGGATGCGCAGCGGGTAACGCCGGGCAAAACCCTGGGCCTGACGGCGAAACACCGTAGCGATACGAGCGGTACCCATCACAAACTCCGGAATCAGCGCAAAGCTTTCCACGGCCACCGCGACTCGCCGTTGCACGCCAAGCTCCTGCAGGTGCACGGCATCCATCGCCAGGTTTCGCCCGTCGGAGAATTCGCGCACCACATGTTCCGCCGCACAGTAGCTGGCCAGGCTCAGGCCATCGGCAAACTGCGCCTGCCCCGCGCAGACGATGCAGCACAACTCATCGTTGAGCAGCGCCACGTGGGGATACGCCGGATTCAAGCGGCGCTGCGGCACTATCACGGCATCACTGCGACGGTAATCCAGCGCCTCGCTGACCACGTCACCGTCGCGCGGTGCAGGCAGGTCGCGCAGGCTCAATCGCACCCCGGGAGCAACTCGTGCCAACTCAAGACTTACGGCAGGCAGGAGTACTCCCACCACATAATCCGAGGCCACCAACGTGAATTGGCGGGTACAGGTGGCCGGGTCAAACCCGACCGGCGAATCGACGATGTCCCGTGTCAGCGCCAGGGCCTCACGCACTTTCGGCAGCAGCTCCAGGCCCAGCGCTGTCGGCTCCAGCCGCCGCCCAACCTGCACCAGCAACGGGTCGTTGAAGTGTTCGCGCAGGCGCCCCAGCGCTGAACTTGCCGCAGACTGGCCCAGGCACAAGCGCTCCGCCGCCCGGCTCACACTGCATTCGCTGAGCAAGGCGTCCAGGGCCACCAGAAGGTTCAGGTCGAGACGTCGATAACGCATGCTGTTCCGCTACAGATGAAAAGTCCTGAAGAAACCTTAAACAGACGCCGACCGGAAGACCAATCGCGAGCCCCACTACAAGCTATCGCGAATAACACTACATCGCCTGCCAAGGCGCGAATGCGACGTTACCCGGCCCTGAAAGCGGGCTGGGTAGTAGCCAACGATAGCCTCAACTCGCTCTGTCACCCAGATTCCTCAAGAGAAAATGCGAAAGAGCAGGAATCAGGATCAACGCCCCGACCATATTCCAGATAAACATGAACGTCAGCAGGATGCCCATATCGGCCTGGAACTTGATTGGGGACCAGGCCCAGGTAATCACGCCAGCGGCCAGGGTAATGCCGACCAGTGCCACCACCTTGCCGGTGAACGCCACGGCATTGCGGTAGGCCTCGGTCAGGGACAGGCCGGCACGCTGCTGCGCCAGTTGCACGCTCAGCAGGTACAACGCGTAATCCACGCCGATGCCCACCCCCAGTGCTATGACCGGCAAGGTCGCCACTTTCACACCCATGCCCAGCCAGACCATCAAGGCTTCGCAGAGGATCGAGGTCAGCATCAACGGCACCACCGCCACCACTACCGCCCGCCAACTGCGGAAGGTGACGAAGCACAGCACGATCACTGCGGCGTAGACGTAAAGCAACATGGTGCGGTTGGCGTCGCGCACCACGATATTGGTCGCAGCCTCGATGCCGGCACTGCCAGCGGCCAGCATGAACTGGCGTTCGCCATTGCTGTGCTCGCGGGCGAAGGTTTCGGCCACCTGGACCACACGGTCGAGAGTCTCGGCCTTGTGGTCCGACAGGTACGCCACGATCGGCATCATCGAACAATCGTTATTGAACAGGTCCGGGCTGCTCACGGAGGCCTGTTGTGCGCCGTAGTTCAGGACATTCTGATTGCGGGCGATGGTCAGCATTTTCGGGTTTCCTTCATAGGAACCCGCCGTGATCTGCCGCACCGCATTGACCAGCGAAACGGTGGTTTGCACGCCTGGTTGCTGCTGCAAGAGCCAGCCCAGGCGATCGGCCTCCACCAGGCTTTCGTATTTCAGACAGCCTTCCGTGGGCGTCTTGAGCATGATTGCGAATTGGTCGCTGGACAGCGAATAGTTGGCCGTAATATAGGCATTGTCGCGGTTGTAGCGCGAGTCCGAACGCAGCTCAGGCGCGCCGGGATCAAGGTCACCGATCTTCAGGTGATGGCTGACGACTATCCCGCCCACCGCCAGCAAGCCGGACACCACAACGGCGCCGGTCGCCCAGCGACGCTCGGTGAACCTGTCGAGAAAGCTCCACAGGGCACCCATGCCTTTGCCGCGCAGTTCCTTGTTCTCTGCACGCAAACTGCGTTCGGCGGCCTTGCGACTCACTCCCCAGTAAGACAGCAACACAGGCAGCAGCACCAGGTTGGTGAAGATCAGAACCGCTACGCCAAGGCTGGCAGTGATCGCGAGGTCCTGGATGACCGGAATATCGATCAGCATCAGCACGGCAAAACCCACCGCATCGGCCAGCAACGCGGTCAGGCCGGCGAGGAACAAACGGCGGAAGGTGTAACGGGCAGCGACCAACTGATGAGTGCCGCGTCCGACATCCTGCATGATTCCGTTCATCTTCTGTGCGCCGTGAGACACGCCGATGGCGAACACCAGGAACGGCACCAGAATCGAAAACGGGTCCAGGGCAAAACCGCACAACGCAACCAGGCCCAGCTGCCAGACCACCGCAATCACCGAACACATGATCACCAGCGCGGTGCTGCGCACGCAGCGGGTGAAATAGAAGATGATCAAGGTGGCGATCACCGCAGCGACGCCGAAGTACAGCATCACTTGCACAAGACCATCGATCAGGTCGCCCACCAGTTTGGCGAAGCCGATCACGCGGATCTTCAGCGGCCCCTTGCCCTCTTCCCCCGTCACACGGGCGCCGCCTGCAAACTCGTACTTGTCGCGCAGTTTCTCTTCCAGGACTTTCGAAAACTGGTGGTAGTCGATGGCCTGCCCGGTAACCGGGTCTTTCTCCAGCAGCGGTACGAAAATCATGCTCGATTTGAAGTTGTTGCCAATCAGGCTGCCGACGATCCCAGAACGGGCGATGTTCTGCCGCAGTTGCTGCACGCCCTGCGCTGACCCGTCATAGGAGTCGGGCATCACCGGCCCGCCCTGAAAGCCTTCCTCGGTGACTTCGGTCCAGCGCACGGCCGGAGTCCACAGCGACTTCATCCATGCCCGGTCAACGCCCGGGGTCACGAATAATTCGTCGTTGATTTCCTTCAGCGCATCCAGATAGTGCGGGTCGAAAATATCGCCGTCGCTGCTCTCCACCACCACCCGCACCGCGTTGCCCAGGCCACGCAGGGCCTGACGATTCGCCAGGTAGTTCTGGATGAAGGGCTGGCTCTGCGGAAGCATTTTTTCAAAGCTGGCGTTGAGCGTCAGCCGCGTGGCAGCGAAGTAACCCAGGACTACCGTGACCAGCAGGCAAGCCAGCACCACCCACAGGCGGTTGTTGAAAATCAGCCGCTCCAGCAGGTTCCCGGAGCGCGGGTCAAAGCCCTTGAGCTCGCGCACCACCGGCATTGTTTCGAGTTCGTAGTGACCCATCATGTTGTTCTCTTATTAGTGCCAGGCTTATTCGAGGGGCAGTTGACGCAGGCCGCGAGTGCCTGCCAGTACCAGTGAGCCTCCACTGTCCACCTGCGCGGCGGCCACCGGAGCCAGCACGGTGTTGGCCTGGAGTTGAAAACTGCGACCCTCATCAGCGCTCACCAGCACATGGCCGGCCTGGCTGACCAGCAGGTTGCGGCCGTCGCTGGTGACGCTGCTGGCGGTGATACTCAGGGGCAGGCCGAGCTCGATCCTGGTCCAGTTCGTCCCGCCGTCGGTGCTGCGAAAAACGTTGCCGCGCAAACCAAACACCAGCGCCATACCGGGTTTACCGGTGACGCCGAACAGGCTGCCGTTGTAAGGCGTACGAGTCGCCATGAAACGATCGCTGCCGCGATCCAGCTTCATCACCAGGCCTTGCTCGCCGACGATGTACAAGTCATCACCGGCAGGGCGCACGGCGTAGAGATTTAATGCGCCGGGGTTATCGGTACGGTCGAGCAACGGCGTCCAGTGCAGTCCACCATCGTCGGTACGGAAGATCAGATTGAACGCACCGACGATGTAACCCACCTGCTCGCTGGCAAACCACACATCCAGGAACGGCTTGTCGGCGCCCTCCTCGACCATGCGCTGCGCTTCTGCGACCTTTGCCTGCAGGTCGGCGTCCTCCGGTTGGCTGGCGAGCTGCTGGCGGTAGTAGTCGAGCATGATCGGGCCGACCTGGCGTCCGTCCAGTTGGCGGACCCAGGTTTGGCCTGCATCGCTGCTGTGCAGGACCACGCCATCATGCCCAACCGCCCAGCCTTGCTGCGGGACTGGAAAGTGCACGGCCACCAGGTCGGAACTGACCGGTACCTTGGCCTGCTGCCAATGCTGGCCGGCGTCATCGGAATACAGAATGTGCCCACGCTGGCCGACGGCAACCAGGCGCTCGCCGGCTCGGGTCAGACCGGTCATCTGGGAGTGCGCCGCCAATTCACTACGCAGCGCTGGCGTATCGAGGACATCGACAAAGTCGCCGGCAATCACCGGACGGGTAAACGGCACCGCCATTGCCGCTGACAGTGCCACCAGCAGGAACCACTTGATCATCGTCATTATTATTATCTCGTATGCACACCACAGCCCCCTGTCGGAGCTGCCGAGTGAAGCGAGGCTGCGATCTTTTAATGGTGCAACATCAAAAGATCGCAGCCTGCGGCAGCTCCAACAGGGGCGTAGGGGTTTAGCGGATACCGGTTCCCGCAAGCGACTCGGAAGACCATTGCGCCTTCGACAGTGGCGCGATGTATTTCAGGCCGCCGTAAGGGCCGTAGAAACCGTTCACGTTGTAGGCGCCGGATATCAGGTCATAGAGCATGTGGTTGATAGTGTCCGGCGCCTGTACGTCATAGCTGTAGGTCAGGTGCGAGAAACCACCGCGGTACAGCTGGCCACGGCCGTCGTATTCATCGGAAGCCAGGACAATCCAGCTGTCTTCGTCGAGGTAGAAGGTGCGCTTGCTGTAGATGTGGCGTTTGCCTGGCTTGAGCGTGGCTTCCACCACCCAGACCCGATGCAACTCCCAGCGCAGCAGGTCAGGATTGACGTGGTTGGCTTTCATCACGTCGGCCGCTTCCTTGTGGTAGCTCAACTTGTAGGTGTTGTACGGCACGTAGAGTTCTTTCTTGCCGGCCAGCTTGAAGTCGTAGCGGTCCATCGCACCGTTGAACAGAAAAGCGTCGTCGTAGGTTGCGGCACCCACAGTGCCTGGGTTCGGCGTGTCATACGCCAGGTCCGGCGCGAGTTTCACCCGACGCTGCCCCGGCAGGTATTGCCAGGCCCGCCGTGGCTGCTTCAGCGGATTGACCGAGTCCAGCAGCAGCAGCGCTTCACCGGCACGCCGGGCCGGCCCGGTGTAAGTCAGCTTGATCTTGTAGAAGGTTTCATCCGCTGCGACCGGCCCTGCCGGACGCCCGGGCGCGTATAGCGGGTATTCGATGTTGAAAACGCCCGTGGAGCTCAACGACGCCGCACCGGAGGAATCAACGTTCCAGGAGTCGTACTTGTTCGTCATCGCCTGCCCTTGATAGCGCAGCAGGTGGTTCCACATCGCTTCGTTACCGTCGGCAGGGATCGGAAACGGCACGCCCGGCAAGGCGTTTTCCAGGCCCAGGCCACCGTCAGTGGTCTTGGCGGTCAAGGCGTTTTTCGCGGTGTTGTCCAGTACTGCTTGCGGCAGGGCAACGGTGCGATGGGTTGGGTACACGTCGAGTCGATAGCTCGGGTAGCGAGTGAGCAACGCCTGGGAGGTGGCGGTAAGTTTGTCTTTCTGCTGGGCGAGGTTTTGCGCGGTGATCACCAGGCGCGGCTTTTCTGCATCGAACGGGTCGGGACGGAACGAGTCGCCGGCTTTGAATGCGCCAGGGATCGTGGTCAGGCCGCCGGTGTAGGCTGGAATGCTGCCATCGGCGTTAGCCGCCTTGTCAGCGCCGACTGCCGTCAGGCTGGTGCCGAGTTTGGCCGCCTGGTCGGCGCTGACCGCTGCGTGGGCGGAGCTTGCAACCGCCAACGCCAGGGCGCTGGCCAATACGGATTGAATGAAATTCATGGGTGTCTCCTGTTAACGCACGGCTCGAGGATCAGAGGGTGGTTTTGAAAGTGAAAGTGACCATGCCGCGATCCTTGAGCTGGGCCACGGTGCCGGCAAACGCAGTGGTCTGGCCCGGAACGCAGTTGTACTGACCGTTTGCGCCCGGTGCGGCACCATCGCCTGGCGCGCCGGCGCTGCCGGCAGAGTCGCAGGTATCGAAATCGCCGAAGTTGTCGACATACTTGAGGTCGAAGCGATACTGGCTGCGCACGTCCATGCCGACGCCGACCGAATAGCTGCCGGTGCCCTTGTTGCCGCCCAATTGCACGGAGGATTGGCCAGCGAGGCCGACGTTGTAGCTGACCGGCATGAACATATCGATGCCGGGAAACACCTGATACCAGGTCGGGTTGAAGTTCATCCCCAGGATGTAGTTGTCCTTGGAGACCTTGTCGACCCCGTTGTACCAATCCTCCCCCTTGAACAGTTGCTTGTTCTCGGTCACGTCCAGCCAGCGGCTGTAGCCGAGCTCGACCAGCAATGAGGAGGAATCCCACAGGGGCGTGTCGCCAAAAGTCGTCAGGCCGTTGAGTACCGCGTGCACGGTGTTGCCGCGCGCCACGCCGTTTTCGCCGTTGAAGCTGGCGATAAAACCGGGAGCCTTCGCCGCACCCAGTGTCGGGTTGACGGTGGCCGGAACGCTGGACAGCGGCATGTTGTGGCGATAGTTGAGGTCAAAACCGACGCTCACGCCTGCGACGTTTTTCGACAGGCTGAAACCGTAGACGTCGATGTCATCCACGTAGAACTGGTTGTAGCTGCCGACGTTGCCCGAAATCAACTGCGGTAATCCGACTGCCACCGGTTGCAGCACCAGGTTGGGCAGGATGTCCGAGGTTTTGCGGTAGTACAGGCCCAGGGTGCCATCGAGCCAGGCAGGACTCCACTTGGCCATGAGCCCGAAGTCGCCGCTGTTATCAGGGGTGGAGGTGTGACCATTGGAGAGACGCAGGAACTGATTGGCACCGGCCGGGCCCGGAACACCGAACAGAGGATTACGCGCAGCGATCAGAGACAGGTTGTGACCGCCATTCTGGATGCCGTCGTTGAAGCCCAGATACGTACCGGACTCCGGCAGGCGTGCAGCGTCCCAGTCGAGGAAATACTGTGCCGCCAGGGTCAGCTCCTGATTGACCGTGAAGCTGCTGGACAACTGGTTGCGCGGAATGAACAGCTCTTTGGCTTCGGTGCCAGGAACCGCGAGCGCCTTGGACAAATCCAGCCCCGACTGGCCGTAGCTGTTGCCATGGGCGAACGCCAGCACACTTTCGCCCCAGTAGAGGGTGTGCTTGCCGGCCTTGGCGCTCAGCAGCGATTCATCACCTATTTCGACACTGCCGAACACGAAGGCGTCGAGGATCTCCGAAGACGGTCCGTTGTAGTAGCGATCGGCATAGCCGCTCAGGTGACGCGAATCGGGCTGGCCATTGTTCAGTTGGTTGGTCGCGGAGTTTTCGCTGCCGACATCATCGTAGGCGTGGTCGTACCAACTGTTGGCGCTGACGCGAAAACCCATCTGTTTGCGGTACACCACGTCCAGCTCAGACATCACATCCAGGCGCTGGGTAACCGGGCTGCCAGAGGAAAAATTACGATTACCGTCGTTGTTGTTCCACGAATTCGCCAGCTTGCTGTTGGGCGCTTCGACCCGCTGGGCGTAGTTGAACTTGAAGGTGTTGTCCAGGCGTACTGACAAGTCCTCGTTGCCGGTATCCAGCTCCAGCGCCTGTACAGGCGACAGTCCCAGCCCGGCAAGCACGGCTGATGCCAGCAGCCCACGCCGCAGATTTGGATGGCAGATCTTATTGTTGTTATTCATCTAGCGTGCTCGCCTTCTCTGTGGTTTCACGAAAAGTCATTCAGGAAAAATGCCGACTACGGCACCGCACCCTGCTCCGGAAGAGCAAGGACCGAATCGGTCGAGGCTGTTGTATCGCGAGGGGTGGGGAGGTCGCCGGTCAATTGCGCCAAATCATCGGTCAGCGCAACGTGAGCACGACAAAGTGCTCATGTTGCGAGGCCGTTGCGACACGTTTAACCTTGCTGACGAAAATCCGTCGGGGACAAACCGGTCCAGCGTTTGAAGGCGCGGGTGAAGTTGCTGGTGTCGCTGAAGCCCAGCAGGAAGGTGATTTCCGTGACCGGTCGGGATGCCTGGCTGAGGTAGCTGCAGGCCAGTTCCTTGCGGGTATCATCGAGCAATTGCTGGAAATTGGTGCCGCGTTGGGACAGCTTCAGTTGCAGCTTGGTCGGGCTCATGCACAAGGCACTGGCCACCTTGTCCCGAGTGCAATCACCGTCCGGGAGGAACTCGATGATCTTCTGGGTCACGCCGGTGATCACATCGCTTTTATCCAGGCGCGCCAGGTAACTGATGATGATGTTGTCGTTGACCTGTGCCAGTTCCGGGCAGGAGCCGCTGAGTGTTTGCGCCAGATCATCCTTGTTGAACACCAGCAGGCTCGAAGCCTGGCCGAACAGCACAGGAGCCCGGAACAACGCCTCATAAGGACCCGACCCTTCATGAGGCATCGGGCGGCACAACTCCACTCGTACGGGCTTGAACTCCTGCTTGTAGAGCAGGCGCATGGTGCGAATCAGAAAGCCGAAGAATGCATCTTCGGTTTCGCTGCTTAGCCCGACCAAGTGATCAAAGCGCATCGAGACCTGATCGTCAGCCTGGGTGACACTGGCGTGGGCGACTTGGGACACCAGGCGGAAGTAGCGCTCCAGCCGCCGACAGAAATCCATCAGCGTGCCGCTGGCTGCCAGGGAATAGCCCAGGGCGTGCAGGTGAGTCAGGTGTATGTGCTTGGCCACGGTGAGCCCGAAATACGGGTTGTTGGTCACATCGACGCAGGCTCGGAACAGGCGCGTCATCGTCGCGGCGGGCACCCGGTTCATCGGATCGGTCGAGACATCCAGCGCAATACCCATCGCGGTGAAGATCCGTTTGCTGTCCACACCACTGGCCTCCAGCGCCCGGGCAATGGCTACTGTGTAGCTGCCGATGGTCGTGGGCTGCAGAGTCTCTTCACTCGATGATACCGAGTGGCCGGGCGTATCCGTTTTCGAACCTGACATGGGCCTGCCTGTTAGGGTTGAGAGTGGCGATACTCGCTCTGTGTTCGGTATCAGGTCAATCACCGACAGGGGGCTCGTGCCTGATGTTCCGGTGCTTGGCGCGATAGTCACCTGTCGCAGTGACCGTCGAATTGATTCTATTGACCAGTGGCGCTGCGCTCTTCTCCCCACAATGCATTGAAGTTGTGCATCGAACAAAGAGAAGAACGCATGAACGAGAACACGCTATTCGATTACATCGTAGTTGGCGCTGGCGCTGCCGGCTGCGTGGTTGCCAGTCGCCTGTCGGAAGATCCGGACGTTTCGGTGTGCCTGCTGGAAGCTGGCGGTCCTGACACCCATGTGCTGGTGCACATGCCCGCCGGTGTCGCGGCCATGGTGCCCACCTCGATCAATAACTGGCAGTACCAGACAGTGCCGCAAGCGGGTCTGAACGGCCGTATCGGATATCAGCCGCGGGGCAAGACCCTCGGCGGCAGCTCTTCAATCAATGCCATGGCCTATCACCGCGGTCATCCCGAAGACTTCAATCGCTGGGCGGCACTGGGCAACCACGGGTGGAGCTATCAGGACGTACTGCCGTTCTTCAAGCGCGCCGAGCACAACGAACACTTCAAGGATGAGCTGCACGGGCAGAACGGCCCGCTCAACGTGCGCTTCCACTCCTCGCCCAATCCGTTTGGCGAAACCTTCGTCGAAGCCGGCGTACAGGCGGGCTACCCGCCCTGTCCCGATCAGAACGGTGCGACCATGGAAGGTTTCGGTCGTGTGCAGGTGATGCAAAAAGATGGGCAGCGTTGCAGCGCGGCCAAAGCCTATCTGACGCCAAATCGCCACCGGACGAACCTGCACATCGAAACCCATGCCCACGCCACACGGATAGTGTTCGACGGCAAACGCGCAGTGGGCATCGATTTCGTGCAAAACGGGGTGAAACGCAGCGTGCAGGCGCGCCATGAGGTGATTCTGAGCTCTGGTGCGTTCAACTCTCCCCAGCTGCTGTTGCTGTCCGGGGTGGGGCCCAGCGACGACTTGCTCAAACTCGATATCCCGGTGGTGCATGAATTGCCCGGAGTGGGCCGCAACCTGGTGGACCACATTGACTACGTGCACTCCTACCGGGTCAATTCACGCCGCCTGATCGGCCTGTCTCTGGCGGGCGTCTGGGACATCACCAAAGCCGCGTTCAGCTACTGGCGTCGGCGCACGGGGCCGCTGACCAGCAACTTTGCCGAAGCATGTGCCTTCGTCAAGACATCGCCGGAACTGGCCCAGGCGGACATTGAACTGGCGCTGACCATCGCCATGTTTGCTGACCATGGCCGCACCCTGTATCGCGGCCACGGCCTGAGCGTGCATGCCTGCCTGCTGCACCCCAAAAGCGTTGGCCAACTGAAACTGGCGAGCGCTGACCCGCTGGTTCCACCGCTGATCGACCCGGCATTCCTGACCCATCCTGACGACATCAAGACGTTGATCAAGGGCTATCGGGTGATTGCAAAAGTCATGGCGACCAAGGCCTTCAAGGCGTTCAATCCTCGAGACGTGATTGAAACACCGATGAATACCGACGCCGAAATCGAACAGGTCCTGCGCAACCGCTCCGACACCCTTTATCACCCGGTTGGCACCTGCAAGATGGGCAGCGATGACCTGGCGGTCGTCGATGCCCGCCTGAAGGTCCACGGCCTCGAGGGCCTGCGTGTGGTCGACGCCTCGATCATGCCGACTATCATTGGATGCAGCACCACGGCGGCCACCGTGATGATCGGTGAAAAAGCCGCCGAATTCATTCGGCACGCGCGTGCCGCCAGCGCCGCTGAATCATTGGAGGACGATCATGAATCAAGCGCGCGTCATCACCCCGCATAAGCTGCTGACGGTTTGCGTCGTAGTGGAAATTGCCACCGGCGTGGCCTTGCTGCTCACTCCCGGTCTGTTCAGCCATCTGTTGTTGGGCATTGTGGCAACCGAAATGACCAACCTGTTTGCACGGTTCTTCGGCCTGGCCCTCATCGGCCTCGGCATTGCCTGCTGGCCGCGGCCGCGGCCGCAAAGCACTGCCGCCATGCGCTCGATGCAGTTCTACAACGGGGCCATAGCGTTGTACCTGGCGTATATCGGCGTGTTTGTCAGCACTGGGTTGTTGCTGTGGCCCGCCGTGGTTTTGCATGCCGTGATGGCGGGCCTGTTGTTGCGACGTTAACCGCAAAAAATGGCGGTCTTCGCCAGCTTCTGCACGGATTCGTCCACGCTTCGACAACGTGGATGCCCCGCCCCCTCCGCAGGAGCTGCCGAAGGCGGCGATCTTTTGACCTTCCCCCTCATTTCTGTTGATCCAAAGGAGTACTCACATGGGTGTACTGGACGGCGTTCGCATCGTCGAAATTGCTGGCATCGGCCCGGGGCCGTTCTGCGGCATGTTGCTGGCCGACATGGGCGCCGAGGTGATTCTGGTCGAACGTGCCGGCACCAAGGGCGGCGACTTGCTTGACCTTGGCAAGCACGCCATCGTCAATCGTGGCAAACAGTCGATAGCCCTCGATCTGAAGGACCCTGACGCCGTCGACGCGGTGCTGCGCCTGATAGAAGGCGCCGACGCGCTGATCGAAGGCATGCGCCCGGGCGTCATGGAGCGCCTGGGCCTGGGTCCCGAGGTCTGTCTGGCGCGCAACCCAAGGCTGGTTTACGGACGCATGACGGGTTGGGGCCAGCACGGGCCATTGGCGCAAGCAGCCGGCCACGATCTCAATTACATCGCGCTGTCCGGCGCCCTGTGGTTCAGCGGCGAGGCTGGCCAGCCTCCGATGGCGCCGCCAACCCTGGTGGGCGATCTGGGCGGTGGCGCGCTGTACCTGGCGATGGGCATTCTGGCCGGGATCATCAGTGCCGGTACCAACGGCATCGGTCAGGTCGTGGATGCGGCGATCGTCGATGGCAGCGCCAACCTGATGAACCTCTTGCTGTCGGCGCACTCGGCCGGGCAACAGCCGCTGGAGCGTGGTTGCGGGTTGCTCGATGGCGCGCATTGGGCGCGTACCTATGCGTGCGCCGACGGGCTGTTCATCTGCGTGCAAGCCCTTGAACCGCAGTTCAACGCGTTGCTGTTCAACAAGCTTGGCCTGGGTGAAGACGTGGATTTCAAAAGCCCATACGATCCGCGATTGTGGGGCGCCCTGCGTGAACGCCTGGCCGCGGTATTTGCCAGCCAACCGCGCCAGCATTGGGTCGATCTCCTGGAAGGCAGCGATGCCTGCTTCGCCCCGGTGCTGACACCCGCCGAAGCGCTGACCCACCCGCACATGCTCGAGCGTGGCGTGTATTCGCGCGAAGGAGGCGTGCTGCAAGCGGCACCGGCGCCACGCTTCTCGTCAACGCCCTCTTCAGCCGGCGCGGTACCCAAGCGGGGGGAACACACCTTACAGATCCTGCAAAAAACCGGATTGAGCGACGCGCAGGTTGAACGACTGACTCATGCTTGAACAACAACGCGTGCAGGAGCTGTGATCTTTTGCGTGGGATTCAAATGCGATTGAAAAGATCGCAGCCTCGTTTCACTCGACAGCTCCTACGCAGCTCCTACACAACGCCGACACAGCCCCGACACAAACACCATCCAAGGTAGGAGCTGCCGAAGGCTGCGATCTTTTGATCTTGCTTTTGAATACCTATTTTTTCAGGAAAATGGCAACGGGGCTGTCTTCGCGCAACGCATGACAGGTATTGATCAGTTTGCCGGTGGCGTTGCGATACGCCTCGGTATCCTGCGCCGTGCGCGGCGCTACCATCGCACGTGCCATTGGAATGGTCTGGAACGCTGTGGTGGCGATCGGCAGCAGCAATTCGGTCAAATGCACGCAGCCGCCGATTCCGCCAAACAGGGTCTTGATGCGTCGCGAGAACCCCGGACCGATTTGCTCGCCGAGCAGTTGCTGATAAGCCGCTGCCGCGCCACGGCATTCGCTGGTGGGAACGTCCGGCATGCCCACTTGCACCTCACGCACAAAAAAATCATCGTCCAGGGTCAGACGAATCAACATGCCGTGATAGATCTGCCCCGCCGCTACTGTCCGCCCTTCAGCCAAAGTCACCGGGTGCGTCTTGCTGTCGCTGAGCCGGCCTTCGATATCCCACAATCCGTCGGCACGCAAAAAACCCTGGCATTGCACCGTGCGCCGGTGGATCAGGCGACGACCCCACTCGTCCACTTCATCAATCATCACTCAAGCCCCCCTCTTGCGCCGACGGCGCCATACCCACACACCGACCAGCAACCCGACGATCACCCCGGCTGGCGGTGCGACCGCTTTAAGCTTGGGGATCACCACGTGTTTGAGGGCATACATCTGCCCCTGGTGCATGTAGTCATAACCGACGGGCATCGGCAGCACACCGTTGGCGCGGGCGTACTCGGCGTAGTCGGCCTGCATGCTTTGGAAGCGCTCCGGCATCTGGGCCTGCAAATCGACCGTTTCGCCGGGGTCGGCAACTATGTTGAAGAGGTGCCACTGTTCGTCACCCACCGGTTTCAGGCTTTTCACCAGTTTGTAGTCACCCTTGAACAGGGCTGCGCTGCCTGAGAGCTCATAACCGATGGCCTGGTCAGCTGGATGCACGCGCTCAGCCATGCCTTGCAGCACAGGCACCAGGCTGCTGCCAATCATCGGCTCCACGGCTTGCCCCTTGTACTCACCGTTGTGCGCCGAAACGCCGGCCACCTCCAACAAGGTCGGGACTATGTCGGTGACATGGGTGAAGGCTTTGGCGATGTGGTTGGCCTGCATGCCGGGCACGCCAGCAACGATTAACGGCGTGCGCAACCCGCCTTCGCCGGCAAAGAACTTGTAACCGCTGAGCGGCGAAGCGGCGGCGCTGGCCCAACTCGGGCCGATGCTGGTGAACGCGCCCTTGCTGCCCAGACGCTCCAGCTGGCGGGTGTAGTTCATCTCCAGCCACAAGCGGATGGCCGGTATCGCGTAAGGATCAGTCGGCTCGCTGCCGTTATCGGACAGGAATACGAATACCGTGTTGTCGTACTCGCCGTTGGCTTTGAGGTGGGCAATGAAACGGCCGATTTCCTGGTCCATGGTTTCGGCCATGCCGGCATAGACCTCCATGCGCCGCGCTTCGTAGCGTTTTTCCTGTTCGTCCAGCGCATTCCAGTCCGCGGTGCTGGCCATGGTCTGCAGGCCGACGCCCGCTGGAATCAGCCCCAGCTCCACCGCCCGGTCGCGACGCGCGGTGCGCAACGCCGTCCAGCCTTCATCATAGCGACCGCGGTATTTGTCGATGACCTCGATGGGTGCCTGGACCGGCACGTGATTGGCCTGAAAACCCAGGTAGGCGAAAAACGGTTTGCCGTCGTGGCGGTCTGCGGCGATGTAGTCCATTGCCTTGTCGACGATGAACGTCGAGGAATAATAGTCCTTGGGCAGATGGGCTGGCTGGCCATTCTCGAACCAGGCGGCCTTGTCGTAGAGCGGCACATAGGGCCGTTCTTGCCAATTGTCCGAGCCGCTGTCGGCCTGGATGAATGATCGCTCGAAGCCACGGTTGCCAGGCAAGGTGTCCGGGGTTTTACCCAGATGCCATTTGCCGGTGATATAGGTGTGATAACCGCCGTCCTTGAGCAGGCTGGCGACGGTGATTGCGTTGTCGTTGAGAACGCCGCTGTAGCCGGGTTTGCCCAGGTGTTCGTCAGGCATGGTTTCCGGCATGTTGCCGACGCCGTTGCGATGATTGTCGACGCCAGTCAGCAGCATCGAGCGCGTCGGCGAGCACGAGGCGGTGACATGGAAGTCGGAAAAGCGCACGCCCTCACGCGCCAGGGTGTCGATATTCGGCGTGGAGATTTCACTGCCGAAGGCGCCGACATCGCTATAGCCCCAGTCGTCGGCGACCAGTACGACGATGTTCGGGGGTTTGGGGGCGGCGAAAGCATGGGTGCCGAAGGCGAAACACACCATCGCCAGAACAAGCGGTTTCAACGGGATCATTCACGAAATCCTTTGTGCGGTGAAGATCAAGAGATCGCAGCCTTCGGCCGCTCCTACAGGGGATCGCATTCCATGTAGGAGCTGCCGCAGGCTGCGATCCCTTGATTCAAGGTTTCAACAGAGCGCCGACCACCCGGCGAAAAAGCCTGCCATATGGCGGCCGCAGCAGCCCCATGACATCCCAGCGCGGCGGCGTGAATACCGAACGCTCCAGACTGAACGCCTTGAATCCATACCCGCCGCGATACCGACCGAAGCCCGAGTGGCCACAGCCTCCAAAGGGCAAATCAGTCTGGAACAGGTGCTGCATGACTTCGTTGATGCAGGCACCACCGGAATGGGTGCGCTCCAGCACATGCCGGGCTTCGGCGCGGTCTGCGCCGAAGTAGTACAACGCCAATGGCCGGGGATGAGCATTGATGTAGTCGAGCACCTCATTGATGTGGCGATAACCGCGAATCGGCAGCAACGGGCCGAACACTTCTTCCTGCATCGCCAGCGAGGTGTCCGGCGGATCAACCAGCAGAGTCGGCGCGATCTTGCGCGAAGCGCTCAAGTCCTCTCCCCCCGGATTGACCTCGATCACGCGCACGCATCGCTCACGGGCATCTTGCAGGCAGGCTTGCATGCGCCGGTACTGCGCCGGCGTCGCCATCGCCGTGTAGTCCGGATTGTCCAGCAGCGTGGGGAACATCCGCCGCAGTTCGACCTGCATGCAGCTCAACAGGCGTTCACAGTCATCTTCATGCACAAACACATAGTCCGGCGCGATGCAGGCCTGGCCGGCGCTGACACCCTTGCCACCCCAGATTCGTCGGGCGGCGTTTTCCAGGTTGGCACCGCGCCCGATGATGGTCGGCGACTTGCCGCCCAGCTCAAGAGTCAGCGGCGTCAGGTTTTGCGCCGCAGCGCGCATCACCAACCGCCCGACCCGTGGGCTGCCGGTAAACACCAGATGATCGAGCGGCATCGCGGAAAACCCCGCGCCCAACTCGGCACCGCCGACAAACCCCGCCACTTCGCTGTCATCGAACTGCTCGGCGAGCAATTCGATCAACAGACCCGCGGTGGCCGGTGACTGGTCGGAGAACAGGATGATGGCGCGA
The DNA here is from genome assembly GCF_040310305.1 of Pseudomonas sp. HY13-MNA-CIBAN-0226. NCBI lineage: Bacteria > Pseudomonadati > Pseudomonadota > Gammaproteobacteria > Pseudomonadales > Pseudomonadaceae > Pseudomonas > Pseudomonas sp. HY13-MNA-CIBAN-0226. Next base: position 228,589 of record NZ_JBEOPS010000002.1, on the reverse strand, counting down.
TTCCCCGCCGCCAGCGCTTCGGCCAGTGGCCCCAGAGCGATCGCTATCGGGAAATTCCACGGTGAAATGATGCCGATGGTGCCCAGGGGCTGATAGTGAATGTGCGCCCTCGCGCCCAGCCAGCCACCGCCCAGTTCGGCTTTGCGGCGCTCTGGGCGCATCCAGCGGCGAACATGATCACGGGCATATTGGAGCCCGCGGATCGGCAACAACACATCGGCCATCAGCGATTGGTCATGGCTGCGCCAGGTAAAGTCCTGGGCCAGCGCTTCACACAGTCGCTGCTGGTGATCGACCAACAATTTGATGACCCGGTTGATGCGCTCGATTCGCAACTCGGCCGAAGGCGGCCCCTCAATCCGGGATGCCGCCTGCTGCCGGGCCAGCACCGCTCGGACGCCGTCAATCGCGGCATTGGCCGTGGTCTGGGTGTCGTTTTCGTTGTCGTGCAACGCAGAGTGCATGGTACGGCTCCTATTGTGCAGGCGGATTGGGCCCGACCAGCTCAAAGTCCGGAGAGAATTTGTCCAGCGCGCCCAGCACCTGGTAGACCGCGATCTTGCTGCCGTCGATCTTAAGGTCGCCTTTGAACACCGCCTCGATCGGCGACACTGTCTCCGCCAGGATCGCGTTGAGCGTCTCGCGCGTCAGGGTCAGGGTGGCATCGGCTTTTTCGGCGTTGTAATCGGCGATGTAGGTCAGCGCCGAGTTTTCCAGGTTGAGCATGTAGCGCGTGCCCGAGGGGCCGACGTCCGTGAAGTTCCAGTTGAGGACAATGTGCTTGCCCTCGACATCCGCGGCCTTCAGGCGCACACCCAGGTAATCGAAAATATTGTCGAGGGTCAGCGCCCGAAGCATGTCGGGGCTGGCCGTGCGCAACGGCGAGGCGAGCGTCTTGCCACCGCTGCGGTGCTCCATGGCGGCCGCCAGGTAGCTATTGCGCTCAACCGCCGATTCGGCCTGGTATCCCAACTGCTCCAGGGCATCAGCGGCCAGTTCACGCGCCGCGCTGTTGTCTGGTTCGGCGAAAACCAGATGACTCATCGCCTGCGCCACCCAACGGTATTCACCCTGGGCGAAATCGTTGCGCGCACGGGCCAGAACAGCGTCGGCACCGCCGCCATAGGCCACGAACTTCTTGCCGTAATCTACGTCGGACAAGGCATCCATATTCGCCGGATTGGCGTCATACCAACCCATGTATTGCTGGTACACCGCCTTGGAGTTGCGCTGCACCGAACCATAGAAACCATGGGTGAAGGTTTCATTGGCAAGGCTTGCCGGGACGTGACTGCGCATGTACTCGGCGATCTCGACCGGCTTGTAGCCTTTGTTGATCAGCCGCAACGACTGGTCGTGCAGCCACTTGTACATATCCCGCTGTTTGGACAGATAGTTAACCACGCGCTCATGCCCGAACACCGGCCAACCGTGCTGCCCCACCAGGATGTCGGCACCTGGCGCGAACTGATGCAGTGCTTCGTTCAGGTACTTCGACCAGGCCAGGCCATCGCGAATGGTTGCGCCGCGCAACGTCAGCAATTGATGCTGGGTCGGCAGCGCCAGTTCGCCCGTATCGAGCACCTTGAATTGCGGAAAATAGTGGATGAACTCGGCCGGCGCCTCGGTGCCCGGTGCGAGCATGTTGACGATTTCCACGCCATCGATGGTCAGCGTCTGCACCGGTTGACTGAGCTCGATGGTCGGCGGGATCAAGGTGATGGTGCCGTTGGACAGCGCCTTGGCGCCACCCAGGTCGATCTGGCCCTGGGCGCTGCGCGGCAAGGTCGTACCGAACTGGTACTCGGCGCGGCGGCTCATGGCGTTGCCGGCCATGACGTTCTCGGCGACCGCCGTTGCCATGAAGCCTGCCGGGGCGATGATCTGCACTTTGCCCGACTTCACATCCGCCTCATCGACGATGCCGCGAATCCCCGCGAAGTGATCGACATGGCTGTGGTTGTAGAGCACTGCCACCACGGGTTTGCGGGGCCGATGCTGGTAATACAGCTCAAGGGAGGCACGCGCCACCTCGGTGGCCAGGTTGCAGTCGACAATAATCAGGCCGGTCTCGCCTTCGATGATGGTCATGTTGGTCAGGTCCAGGCCGCGCACCTGATAAAAGCCGTCGGTGACCTTGAACAGGCCGTTGGCCATGCTTTTTCGTGCCTGCTGCCACAGGCTCGGGTTGACCGTTGCAGGCGCATCGGGGTTGTCGAGGAATTCATAGCCTTTGAGGCTGTAGACGACGTGACCATCGGCAGCGGTGGTTTCGGCATCGGGGAGGCTGGCAATGAAGCCGTGCTGGATATCGGCTTCCACATCGTGGTCGACGGGGGGCATGTTGTGCGCCGTATTGGCGTTGACGGCGATGGTCGCTGCCGTCGCCACTTTCGCCCCCCCCTGCCCGGCGCTGGTTTCGGCGGCTTGCACCTGAACCCCGGTTTGCCCTCGCGACCATTGCAGCGCCCCGACAATGCTGGCGGCCAGCACTGACACTGTCAGCACTACACGGATTTTCTTCATCGCACGGTCTCTCATTGATTGTTATTCGAATACCGTTTCGATGGTGCAAGCAAGAGCGCCCGGCGTGCCGGTCTTCTCAATCAATTCATCTGTCTTCACAGGCCTGCAGGCGCCGACGCAGGCTATACGATTCCTTTTTTTTAAGATCAAAAGATCGCAGCCTGCGGCAGCTCCTACAGGGGGGGGCTTGGTTTGCGCCTCCCCCTACCCTGCGGACCACCGCTTTCGTTGCAATGACCTGCGACCGCCCCGTGCGCATTCCTACTATCGGCTCATCGACTACGCCAACTACGCGACTAACAATAAAGGGGAGTTGTGATGAGTGAAGATGTCCTGCTGTATGAAATCGTCGGCCCGGTGGCGCGCCTCACGCTCAACCGGCCACGGGCCATGAACGCGCTGAACCTGGCGACCCTCGCCGAGCTCGAGCGCTGCCTCAACGACATCGCCGGCAACGACGAACTGCGGGTGGTGATCCTAACCGGCAATGGCCCGGCCTTCTGCGCCGGCGCCGATTTAAAAGAAGTCCTGGCCGGCAGCAGCCTGCCCGCCGGCGAAGCAGACTTTCTTGACCGTGCCAACCTGGTGTTCGGTCAACTGCGCAACTTCCCCAAACCAGTCATAGCCGCCCTGAATGGCGTGACCATGGCCGGTGGTCTGGAACTGGCGATGTGCGCGGACATAGTGGTGGCGGCGCACACCGCGACCCTCGCCGATGCCCACGCCAATTTCGGCGTCTACCCCGGTGCCGGCGGCGCGGCAGTGTTGCCACGCCTGATTCCATTGAACATCGCGATGTACTTGCTGATGACCGGAAAATCCCTCTCGGCCAAGGAAATGAAGGGCTACGGCCTGGTGTGCGAAGTTCACGCCGACGCCGAACTCGCCGATGCGGCCCTGATACTGGCCAATCAGATCGCGAAGAAAAGCCCGATTGCCCTGCGCCGCATGAAGGAAGTGGCCCGTGCCTCGGCAGACAAGTCCCGGGACGACGCCCTGCAGCACGAGCAGGTGATGCTGCGTCAACACCTGCGCACCGCCGATTTCCAGGAAGGCCTGCAAGCCTTCGGCGAAAAACGCGCGCCGAATTTCAAGGGCCGCTAGGCCCCAATTGCGTTTCTATCAGGAACAGACAATGAACGATATTTACGTAGTGGGCGTCGGCATGACGCCGTTTGGCCGCTTGCTGGAGCGCAGCGTGTACGACATGGTCGGCGAAGCAGTCGGCCTGGCATTGCAGGACGCTGGCGCGACCAACGCCGACATCGGCTCGGTGTACTACAGCACCATGACCAACGGCATGTTGCAGGGCCAGACCGGCATCCCCGGCCCGATCGCCATGCGCCGCCTCGGCATTGAAGGCGTACCGGTATTTTCGGTGGAAAACGCCTGCGCCTCCGGTTCCTCGGCGTTCAACCTCGCCACGCTGGCGTTACGCGCAGGTCAGTGCGATATCGCCCTGGCAGTCGGTGCCGAGAAGATGAATGTCCCGGACAAAGCCAAAATGTTCGCCGTGTTCGACGGCGGCTGGGACGTCTCTACCGTAGAGGCCAACAAGCACCTGCTGCTGGCCATGGGCGAAGGCATCGAACCGCCGCCAGGCACCGTCTCCGAGCGTCCGTATAGCATTTTCATGGACGTGTATGCCGCGATTTGTCGCAACCACATGATGCGTTACGGCACTACGCAGCGGCAGATCGCCGCCGTCGCGGCGAAAAACCACCAGCATTCGGTGCACAACCCCCTCTCGCAGTTCCGGCAGGCATTCAGCATTGACGAGGTACTGGCCTCGCCCCCTATCTGTTACCCGCTGACCACCCTCATGTGCTCGCCGATCAGCGACGGCGCCGCCGCTGTGCTGCTGTGCAACGCCGAGGGCCTCAAGCGCCTGAAAAACGCCGGCGACCGCGCCGTTCGCGTGCTGGCCAGCGTGGTGCAGACCGGCACCGACCGACGCCTGGATGAGCCGGAAAAAATCGTCGCGCACCTGGCGGCAAAAAAAGCCTATGCCCACGCCGGCATCGCCCCATCGGACGTGGACGTCGCCGAAGTACACGACGCCTCTGCCATCGGCGAAATCCTCAACGCCGAATCGCTGATGCTGGTGCCCTTTGGCGAAGGCGGCCCGGCGGCCGAGCGCGGTGATTTCACCGTCGGTGGCCGCATGCCAATCAACCCGTCCGGCGGCCTCGAATCCAAGGGCCACCCAATCGGCGCTACCGGTCTAGGGCAAATCCATGAGCTGGTCACGCAACTGCGCGGTGAGGCCGGCAAGCGCCAGGTCGAAGGTGCGCGCATCGCCATCCAGGAAAACGGCGGCGGGCTGTTCGGCATCGAAGAAGCCGTGGTCGCCGTCAACATTCTCGCCAACAAGAAAATTTAAGGAGAACCCTCATGGGACACGTCATGCGCACCCCGGAACAACTCGAAGCGGTCGAGAGTTTCCGTCGTTTCCTGGCCGACAAGATCGACCCGGTATTCAACAAGGAATACCGCGATAAATTCATGCCCAAAGAGAAAATGGCCGAGATCATGCGCCAGCTCTCCGAGTTCGGCATGGTCTCCGGCGCGGTCAGCGAAGCCAACGGCGGCCTGGGCCTGGACTGGCCTACCATGACCATGTTGTTCGAAGAGGTCGCGGCCTGCTCCGTAGACCTGTCGACACCCGTGGTGATCAACTCCTTCGGCGCGCAGATGCTGGAAAAGCTCGCCCCCGATCACCTGCGCGAGCGTTATTTGCCGGGCCTGATCAGCGGCGACTCGTTCGTCAGCGTCGGCATCTCGGAACCGGACGTCGGCTCCAATGTGCTGGAAATCAAGACCCGCGCACGCCGCGACGGTGATGACTACATCATCACCGGCGAGAAAACCTGGATCAGCAACGGCTCTTACTCAGACTTTTTGATCTGCACCTGCCGCACTGGCGATGACCCGCGCAAGGGCCTGACCCACTTCCTGCTCGACCGCAAAGAACACCCGTATGAAGTGCAGAACATCCACAAGATGGCCTGGAACAGCCAGTCCACCGCGCAGATCTTCCTCAACGACGTGCGCGTTCCGGCCAGCAACATCATCGGCGGCGAAGGCCAGGCACTGAAAAACACCCTGTCGTTCTTCGAGCGTTCGCGGGTGTTTGTAGCGGCTCAAGGCCTGGGCATCGGCCGTCGCGCGCTGGAAGAAGCGGTGCGTTATGCTAAGGAACGCAAGCAACACGGCAAGTTGATCGCCGGCCACCAGTTGATCTCCGCAATGCTCGCCGAGATGGCCACCAACGTCGACGCCGCCCGCCTGCTGACCTACCGCGCCGCCGAGATGATCGGTGCCGGTATCCCGGCCGAAATGGAAGCCGCCATGGCCAAGTATTTCGCCTGTGAAGCCGCGGTGACCATTGCCCGCCAGGCGGTACAGATTCACGGCGGCGCGGGTGTCACCACCGACTTCCTGGTCGAGAAACTCGCCCGAGAAGCGATCATCGTGCCGATTCCGGAAGGCACCACGCAGATCCAGCAACTGATCATTGGCCGCGCCCTGACCGGGGTCAATGCGTTCTGATCAGCCGCCTGTTCCATCTCTAACAATAACAACCCGGCTCCGTCGAGCCGGGCAGCGAACAAGGACACACTCATGCGTATTCAAGACAAAGTCATCGTGATCACCGGCGGCGCTTCAGGCCTGGGCCTGGCTACGGCGCATTACATGGCGGGCGAAAAAGCCGCCAAAGTGGCGATTTTCGACCTGAACATCGAAGCCGGCGAAAAGGCCGTGGCCGAGATTGGCGCGGACCGGGCGATGTTCGTGCAAACCGATGTCAGCGATGAAACCTCGGTACAAAACGCGGTCAATGCTGTGGTCGCGAAGTTCGGCGCTATTCACGTCTGCATCAACGGCGCTGCCGTACCGAACGGCTTCAAGGTGCTGGGCAAGGAAGGCAAGGCAGCGCCGCTGTCGAAATTCGCCCTGGCCACCTCGATCAACCTCAATGGTGTATTCAACGTCATGTCCAAGTGCGCCGAGCACATGGCCAACAACGAAGCAGAAGCCGGCGAAGAGCGCGGCGTGGTGATCAACGTGTCGTCCGGCGCCGCCTACGAAGGCCAGGTCGGCCAGTGTGCGTACGCGGCCACCAAGGCTGGCGTGATCGGCATGAACATGCCCGCCGCGCGTGAATTGGGCGCCATCGGGGTGCGGGTCAACGCCATCGCACCGGGCCTGTTCCTGACCACCATGGTCGCGGGCCTGGACGAGAAAGTCCTGAACTCGCTCAAGGAGCAAATGGAAGCGCCCAAACGCCTGGGTGACATGCGCGAGTTCGCTCATTGCTGCGCCTTCCTGATTGAAAACGCCTACGTCAACGGCGAGACCATCCGTCTCGATGCCGCCTCGCGCATGCGTGCCCGCTAAACGCGTTGCGGTCTTCTTGAGCCACTAGAGCAACTCACCATGAAAATGAATTTTTGCCGGATCATGCGCTTGCTCGCGCTGCGCCACCGCGATCATGAGGCGATCGTCAACGTCGAGCGCAATCGGCGGTACACCTACGATCAATATCACCTGCTGACCAACCGCATCGCCGATGTCCTGCGCTCGAAGTTCGAAATGCGGGCGGGCGAGCGCTTCATGCTGATCCTGGAAAACGACAACCTCAGCCTGATGATGTTTCCCAGCACCTTCAAGCAGGAAGGCACGGTGGTCATGACCAACCTGCGCGACCCGCTCGACGAGCACGCGCGGCAGATCGACCTCGTCAAACCACGGGTGGTGTTTCTGGAAACCCGCTTGCTGGATAGCTACTACGGCATGCTGCGCAGCCGCAATTGCGAGATCGTGGTGATGGACCTGCCCACCGACGAGCAAGCTACCCTGCCCGGCGTGCACACCTTCTGGCCACTGGTAGAAGCGGCGTCGGATCTCGATAACGACGTGACGCTCGATACCGACCAACACATTTGCATGTTGCGCTTTACCGGTGGCACCACCGGCAAGGGCAAGTGCGCGATGTATTCGATCGACAACTGGATGGCCTGTCGCGACGCGGCGTTTATCAATACGGATCTGGGCCTGTCGAGCATGACGCGGCTGCTGCACGTCTCGCCGTTGTCCCACGGCACACTGATGCTGTTCTTCCCCACCGTTTTCGGTGGTGGCACCAACATCACCCTGAACCAGCTGGACATGGAAAACTGGCGTCAAATAGTCGAAAGCGAGCGCGTCACCCACTCGTTCCTGGTACCGACCGTGCTGTATCGCTTGTTGGAACTGCAGCGGGCAGATCCGAAAGACTTCTCGTCGCTGACCACGCTGATATACGGCGCTGCGCCGATGAGCCCGGACAAGCTTGGTGAACTGGTCGCCTGCTTCGGGCAGATCTTCGTCCAGGGTTACGCCGCCACCGAATCGCCGATGATCATCGCTGCCCTCGGCAAGGCTGCTCATCAACCCGGTGATGCCGCCGCCCTGCAACACTTGTCATCCGCTGGCCAGCCGACCCCCGGTGTGGAAGTGTTTATCGCCGACCCGGATGGCAATCCGCTGCCCGTTGGTGAGACCGGCGAAATTCGCATTCGCTGCAAAGCCATCATCAAGGGTTACTACGAGAATCCGGAGGCCACGGCGGCCGAGTTTGACGATGGTGCATGGAAGTCCGGTGACCTGGGCTACATCGATGCTAGTGGCTACCTGTACATCGTTGACCGTCTGAAGGACATGATCATCAGCGGCGGCTTCAACGTGTATGCGGTGGAGGTCGAAGCTGCGCTGGCGGCGCACCCGTCGGTGCTGATGGCCGCCGTCATTGGCATTCCACACCCTGAATGGGGCGAAGCGGTGCATGCCGAAGTGATCTTGCGCCAAGGGGAAACGGTTACTTGCGAAGAGCTGATCGCGCAGACCCGCGCTCGACTGGGGGGCTACAAGGCGCCCAAATCCCTGGTGTTTGTTGAAGAGCTGCCAACGTCCGTTGTCGGCAAGGTCCTGCGTCGCCAGGTACGGGAGAAATACTGGGAGGGGTCTACGCGCAAGATCAGCTGATAGCCGGCGTGCGCCGGCAGGCGGTCCTCTGCCGGTTGCACCGCCTGTTTCACCCCCCTCAACCAGGTTCCAACATCAGCGCATGCCGGCGTTTTTGGCTGGAACCCGGCGAGATTAAGTTTCACTTAAGGTCGCTTAATTACTCTCGCGCCCACTCACACCGCTGCACAAACCAAGCGCAAACAATAACTGGGCATTCAGGTTATGAAGCATTTTTCGGACAGCACGAACCCACCTTTCAGCATTGTTCTGGTTAATTACAAAACACTCGACATCACCAAAGCCTGCCTCGACCTTTTATATAAACACGTGGGGCACCGAAATATCCCGGTCTGGGTCGTTGACAACGACTCCGCAGATGAGAGCGTCCAGTACCTGCGCTCGCTGAACTGGATCAACCTGATCGAACGCAAGTCAGCCGGCCCGGAAGCGGGCCATATGGCGCATGGCAGAGCGCTCGACATGGCCCTGGCCAGCGTTACAACCGACTACCTGTTCCTGCTGCACACCGACACCTTCATCTACGATGAATCCGTGTTCGACATGATGTTGAGCAAATGCATCAACAATCCGCAGGTCGCGGCCGCAGGCTGTGTCGAGCAACTGGATCGCGGGGTGATCAGGTCTTCATGGCGTTATGCTTCGCGGCTGTACAAACACCATTACCGCCGCCTGAAACAAACCTTGGGGCTGCGCTCCAAAGACCCGAAGCCTTGGCGTGAAGTCCACCTGAAGAGTTTTTGCACCCTGTGGAACTGTGGGCTGATGAAGCAGCATGATCTGCATTTCCAGCTGGATGATCGTGTGCCTGGGTACACGCTGCAAGACCGCATGGTCGAGATGGGATACACCGTCGAATTCATTTCGCCCGGAACGATATTCAAGTACCTGGACCACATCCAGGCCGGCACAGTCGCTGCCGCCGGCGGCTACGAAAACACCCACCGCCGCAGCAAAATGTATAACGACATGCTCAAACGCATCGGCAAAACCGGCTTTGCGCAATAAGCACAGACCAACCTCATCAACGTGCGCACTTCGGGAGGACCTGACTCAAGTCGCCCCACTCAAGCTTGTGGGTCACTTGGGAAACAGAAACGTCACAGCCGCCCGTACGCCCCAGCCTCTGGCGCCGTCTTCCGGGCTTTCGGCCCAGTAACGTGGGCCGACCTGAAGGGTCAGTGGCTGCCCTGCGACCTTCAGCAGTTGAGTGACCGTCACATTCACCGGCACGGCCCACTCCCGGGACTGCCAGTTGTAAACCGACTCGGTGTTGACCCCGAAGGTGGTGTAGGTGGACGTGGTGTACGACAGGAACGGTTGCAGGAACGTCTGGTTGACCTTTTGCGCGCCATTGGAGCCCTCTCCGTCCAGACTCCAGATATGATTGGCCAGGATGCCTCGGGTCCAGCCGTTGGATTGCTTCAAGGCCACAACCGTGGGCCCCAATCCCCATTGGCGACTGCTCAGCAGTGCATCGCTGCCGGTGGGAATCAGCAGCGCCGGTCCGCCGCCCAGAATCCAGCCACTGGCCGTAGGCGCCTTGGGCGAGAAGAAAAAGCTCTGGGTAACGTCGCCGATGCCGGATTTGTCCGCTACGCCATTCGGCGCCAGGCCATGTTGGTCAATCACCGGCAAAATCGTCCGTGAAATCAGGTTCCATTCACTGTTCAGTTCGAAGGGCAACACCGGCTGAATGTTGGTCACGCTGTGCATGCCCTCACCCGTCGGCCCCATCTTCTGGTCCCAGGTGTACTGGATCGGCAGGCTGTACATCGCGGCAATCGGATTGAGCGCCTTTTTGGCCAGCTCAGCAGAATCCTCGGCGAGGGCCAGTCCCATCGGAGCCAGGCACAGACTGCAACTGAGCAGAAGGTATTTCGGTTGATGCACCAGCATGCTTCAACTCCCGATGGAATCAACCGCTATCGATCAGTGCCCTCTTGTGTGAGGGCACCTCGCGATAACCGCTTAACCAGAAACTTTAATGCTGGCTAGTGACTTTGAGAATATCGGTGTAGGTAACCCGGATACTCTGACCTACCTTCAGGTCCTTCAATTTCGCCTGGATTTCAGGTCTTTCGATATCAATGACCTTGGACTGTCCGGCAGGGTTTTCGAAGGTCAACTGTTTTTTATCGAGGTCGATGTGGGTAATTTTTAACTGGACCCGCACCTGGCGGTAAGCCTCGCCTCCGGGATTCGGATTGTTTGGGGTGGCGCGAATATCGCCGACGGTTTCGCTATTCTCTGGCAGCCCCTTGTCCACATCTGTGTCGAGGTAAGCCGCTACCGCATGAGTAACTTCGACGCTGACACTGTCACCTACCTTGAGGTTGCCCAGGTCTTTGGCCCTATCTGTCAGTTGTACATGGACCTGCCTACCTTCGGGGCCTTCAAGGACGACCTGATGTTTGGCAGCATCAACCGCCAGGACCTTGGTCACCATCCGATCCTTCAGCACCTCGGCGGCTAACGGAATATCCGCGGCAATGGCGCTGAAGCTGGCGACCGACAGCAAGGTAGTCAGCGTAATTGCTTTAGTCAGTAAGTGTAGTTTCACCGGCTTTCCCCTATCTATAAAGTCCAGGCGGATTGCACACTTGCAATCCATTTCGCTGGAGTATTGACCAACGAATCGATAGTGTTCCCGCGCCGTTATCCATCAAGGCTCGAACGCGAAGACACGCTTCCAGTCAGTTTTCATTTTTATGATCGTCCAACCCTGCTTTTCTGCCTGGTCATACAGGGACTGGGGGAACGTGCCTACTTTGCTGTCCGGTAATCCCTGCGCGGGCCCATAGGCGTACTCTCGCTCCTTATCGTCGTGCAGCAGCAACATGGCCAGGCGAGCCCCCTTACCCGCGCTGGCGTACTCCAGCATTTGCTGATCGCCTGTGGAGTTGCCGAATGCTGCCTGAGGGCGGCGCCCGATCATCAAATGGATACCTTCGGGTTTTCCGACGTCATTGTTGTTGAGGAGCAACTTGGGTTCCTTGATCAGTTGGGGTTTGCCATTCGCATCGTACCCGTAGGAGGTGGTGCCGGCTGTGCCGATAACCTGCTCCGGGGGAATGCCATATACCTGCTCCGAATAGACGCGAGTAAAATCCTGTCCGCCCCCGGTCACGATGTAGGTTTTGTAGCCGTTCTCGCGCAGATAACTCAGTACTTCCTGCATCGGCAGGTAAGCAAGTTCGGTGTACGGACGCTTCCAACGGGGATCGCGCGCTTTCGCCAACCATTCTTTGGCCTGCGCCTCAAACGCGTCCTCGGACATTCCCGTCAGCGTAGCAGCGGCAATTTTGACGATGTCGGGCAACGTGAGTTTGGTAAGCGCTTCACGGTTGCCGGACATGACTGTTTTGAAGGGTTCCACCTCTGCTAGCGCAGGCTTGGCCTTGACCAGCGCGGGCACCTGTTCGAGGCAATACATCAGCAATGAGTAAACCGGTTGTTCAACCCACAAGGTGCCATCCTGATCGAACGTCGCGATGCGTTCTGACACTGGTACAAACTCTGCGCCACCTTCGGTTGTTGTGACCTTCACGAAGTGGATGATTGCTTGCTTGGCGGCCCCCTCATTCCAGGAAGGCAACGGTTCGGCATGGACACCAGCGCCCGCGAACAGCAGCACCCCGATCAGACAGGTATGGCGTAAGCGAGCAAACACTGCAGTTACAGTCATGCTGAATCCTCTCATGGAGGTAAAGGAACCATAGCGCCGTATCCGGCTTCTCCTACGGCATTGGCACCACGGTATAGAACACACCATTGGCACCGTACGCAGGTTTTACCCACGAATTTCCACATTGATAGTAAGTACGGCTAGACACGGTTCTGAGCCCGCATCCCGTGGGAAGACTGACAAAGGTTGTCCCCATGGGCATTGTCGACGGCGCGGACGCCGTCATCCCTGCGTTGTAACCTGCGCCGTAGGCATTGTTGGTGGCATTGTTATTGGCCGCTGTCGCGATAGCGGCACCGGCCACCATCCCTACAGCTGCCGCGGCGGCGGGATTCACGTCATTGTTATAACCACAGTTGTAGCAGCCGCTGCTGGCATAAACGGCGGTCGGTGGATGGTAGTAGCTGGTGCCGTACGTCGCTGGATGGTAGGCCGTGGTGCCATACCCGTCCGCGTGATAGCCGCTGGCGCTTGCGCCATATTCGCCTTGGGCGTGCCATGCACCTCCCCCACCGGAAGCCGTGCCGCCTTCGGCGCCAGTCCCATGCCATGATCCCTCGCCGCCGGAGGCTGTTCCGCCGTTTTCAGCCTTGCCACTCCAGCTGCCCCCGCCACCGGAAGCCGAGCCGCCGCGATAACCTGAGCCGCTCCAGCTGCCGCCACCGCCTGAAGCCGATCCGCCGCGATTGCTTTCGCCACTCCAGCTGCCACCACCGCCTGAAGCAGAGCCGTACTCTCCGGAGTGGCTCCACGAGCCGCCACCGCCGGATGAGCGCCCGAAGCTGGAAGCATGCGACCAGGCCACCGCTTGATTACAACTGAGCAACGCGACCAACAGGCCTGCGAACGTCACGATAGATCTGTTCATGGTTCAGCCTCCTCGCTCAGGGTTTTGTCACCGGTTCTTTAACCCCGTCCGGGGCTCGCAGGTCCGGCGGTGGAGAAAACTCGATCCGGTGCGCCGTCTCGGCATGCTCGGGTTTGAAGAAGTCCGCCGTCAGCGCAGATTCAAGTTTCCAGTCACTGAAGGCGACCTGATGCCGGGACTGGGTCGGGTCATCACGGAACACCGCACGCAGCATGCGGGGCAACTTGTCCTGTGTGCCGATCCAGGCCTGGACGAATACGACGTCGTTGGCGTAGGCAATCACATCCGTAGTCGTATCGCCGACCACCGTCGACTGACCAATGAAAAACGCCAGTCGCATGTCCCGCGCCAGATCCTTATAGGGATCGGTGACGATCACATCGGTAAAGGGAAAGTAGATGGCTGCACGTTGGTACGCGGCCTCAAGGGTTGCATCTATGGTAGGCGGCGCGTCTGCCTGCGCCAGCAGATTTTGCTTGGGCTCGAAGGCATAGGCCTGCTTGCCGTCATAGTAAAACTCGGTCGCCGGACCATCGCCCGAGGTCAGCACGCGCAGGCGGTCGGGCCGCTGCACATTGACCAGCGCTACCGTGTTGTAAGCCAAGGGTGGCCCGAGTCGACTGGGTTTCTCATAGGTAGTAATGGCGGTGAAGCTCATACCCTGGGTGCCGGCCAGCTTGACGCTCATGGCCTTCAGAATCTCCAGTGCCTTGGGCTCCAACTGATTGGTCGGCGCATCAACGGCAGCGGGTTGGGCCGCCTGCAAGGGAACGGCAATCGCTCCCATGATCAAACTAAGAGAGAACAATCGGACACGCTGCAATAGGTGCGACATCTTTTGTTCTCCGCAGAGAGCCAGTCAGGTTTTAAAGCGTAGCAACGGATTTAGCAGCAAGCGGACTAAATTAAGCAGCAGATTCCGGTTTTATGACGATCGCCATTCGAATCGCTGACGCCTCTGTAAACCCTGTGAAACAACGGACATCCGACGGCCAATTAATTACTGGATATTTCAAAATTCATACCTACGCTCTTTCGCGGGGGATCCCAATTTTCTGGATGGCCGGGGGGCTGTCCTAATGGTGCTAACGCAAGTTCGCAGGATTTCGACATGAACCGGACGAAGCTATCCTTGATGTTCGCTATTCCCTTACTGTTGTCTGCAATGATTCTACCGGCCGTGACGCAGGCAGCCGACAAGCCACCTCCGAACATTGTCGTGATCATGGGCGATGACATTGGCTGGTCCAACATCGGCGTCTACAACCAGGGCATGATGGCCGGTCGGACGCCGAACCTCGACCAGCTTGCCGCTGAAGGCATGCGTTTTACCGACTACTACGCCGAGGCCAGTTGCACGGCGGGTCGCGCCAACTTCATTACCGGCGAGCTGCCGATCCGTACTGGCATGACCACAGTGGGCCAGGCGGGTTCACCGATCGGGATTCCCAAAGAAGCGGTCACCATCGCCACCGCCCTCAAATCCATGGGGTACGCCACCGGCCAGTTCGGCAAGAATCACCTGGGTGACCTCAACCAGTTCCTGCCTACCGTTCACGGCTTTGACGAGTTCTTTGGCTACCTCTATCACCTCGATGCCATGGAAGACCCAGCGCACCCCAACTACCCGCAGGATCAACTGGAAAAATTCGGCCCGCGCAACATGGTCCACAGCTGGGCCACCACCACGGATGACGCCACCGAGATGCCGCGCTGGGGCAAGGTCGGTAAACAGAAGATCGAAGACGCCGGTACGCTCTATCCGGAACGGATGAAAACCGTCGACGACGAAATCCGCGACAAGGCCTTTGCCTTCGTCGACAAGGCCAAGCAAGACAACAAACCCTTCTTCCTGTGGCTCAACCCGACCAGGATGCATATCGTCACGCACCTTTCCGAAAAATACGAAAAACTGCGTAATTCGGAAAACGGCTGGTCCGAGCAGGAAGCCGGCATGGCGCAGCTGGACGATATCGTCGGCGAAGTCATGGCCAAACTGAAAAAAGAAGGCATGGATGACAACACCATTGTGGTCTTCACTACCGACAACGGCGCGGAAAACTTCACCTGGCCAGACGGCGGCACGACCCCGTTCGCCATGGGCAAAGGCACAGTGATGGAAGGTGGCTTCCGGGTTCCGGCCATTGTTCGCTGGCCTGGTCAGGTGCCGGCCAACACGATCGGCAACGGCATCATGTCGGGGATGGACTGGTTCCCGACCTTCGTCGCGGCGGCGGGCAACCCGAACATCGCGCAAGAGCTGCTCAAGGGCAAACAACTGGGCGACACCACCTATAAGGTTCACCTGGACGGTTATGACCAGACGCCCATGATTACCGGCAAAGGTCCGTCGAATCGCCATGAGATTTTCTACTTTGGTGAAAGTACTCTCGGCGCGATCCGCATCGATGACTTCAAGTACCGCTTTATCAATCAGCCTGGCGGTTGGCTCGGCGCCAAGGAACAACCAGACATGCCGGTGCTGACCAATCTGCGGCTCGATCCGTTCGAGCGCATGGGCTGGTCCGAGAACCTGACGGCCAACGGCTCGCTGTCCTACTTCGAATGGTTCAAGTACCAGTTCTGGCGCTTCGTGTTCGTGCAGGATCAAGTCGGCAAGCTGGCAATGACCGCGGTTGAATATCCGCCGATGCAAAAAGGCGCGAGCTTCAACCTCGAGGCGGTCAAGGCCAAGATTGAGGCCGCTCGGGCGGCCATGGGCAAGTAGCTCTTCAGGCTGATCGCGGGTGGCTGTCATGAGCCACCCGTTTTCCTGACAGTCATAGGGAAAAGTCCATGCAGATAAAACCCGCAGTGGTTTCCGCCCTCCCCTTGCTGGTGCTGTGCTGCCAGCAGGCTTTTGGCGGCGGCATCATGCTTTACGAAATCGGCACCGATAACGCCGGCCTGGCCAACGCCGGTGCCGCCGCCCGGGCCCAGGGCCCTTCAACGATTGCCAGCAACCCGGCAGGCATGAGTTACCTGCCAGGCACGCAGATCACCGGCGGTTTGCAGGTGCTGTACGGCAATCTCAAATTTGATCGCGACAACGACACTAATGTCGCCGGCAGCGGCAGTGGCAATGGCCTCGACCCCATTCCCGGCGGCAGCTTCTTCATCACCCATCAACTCGACGACCACTGGAGCGTGGGCTTTGGCCAGTACGGCGACTTCGGCCTTGCCGTCAACTACGACAATGATTGGTCCGGACGCTACTTCGCGCAAAATTCCAGCCTGCTCGGCTTATCGATGGTGCCCAGCGTGGCGTATCGCTTCGATGAGCAATGGTCGGTAGGTGTCGGCGTCAAAGCCATGTACGGCAAGATTCAGGCGCAGACTGCGATCGACCGCTCACCGTTGGGCCTCACCGACCGTGGCGACGGCCAGTTCAAATACAAGGATGAGGACTGGGGTTTCGGCGCCAATGTCGGTGTGATCTACGCCCCGCAACCCGGCACGCGCATCGGCGTAACCTACACCAGCAAGGTCGACCTGGACTTCGAGGACGGGCTGGACGTCAAAGGCAACGGCCTCGCGCTGAATCGCTTGAATGGCCTCAATACCCAACTCGACATGACGGTGCCGCAAACCGTCACCCTGAGCCTGTTCCAGCAACTGGACCGGCAGTGGGCCCTGCTCGCTTCGGTCAATTGGCAGGACTGGTCCGAGTTCGGCGATGTCGGCGTTCAGGTCGACACGGCGGTAGCCGGTACGCAATCGACCACCATCGACGCCAACTACAAAGACACCTGGCAACTGGCACTCGGCGCGCAGTACCAGGCCACCGAGCAACTGTTGTGGAATCTGGGCGTGGCTTACGACAGCAGCGCGGTTTCGGATAATGACCGCACCGTCACCGTACCCATGGCCGAATCCTGGCGCCTGGCGACGGGGGCCACCTATGCGCTGAACAAAGATACTGACATCAACCTCAGCTGGGCCTTGGTCTGGCTGGGCGACATGCCGGTGGACCAGACCAAATCCCTCTCAGGTGATCGAATCTCCGGTCAATTCGACAGCGCCTGGATTCAAGCCGTGACCGGAAACATGACTTGGCGTTTCTGATTGCCCATATAAAAAACGACTTAATCCACGGAGCACCGCACCATGAATTTTTCACAAAAAATGCTGATCGGCAGCGCACTGAGCGTTGTCCTGCTCAGCGGTTGCACGTCCCAGGTTACCGAGCGCGAGCAGTATTCCGGTTACCTGTCCAACTACAACAACCTGCAGCAAGTGACCACCACCACCGGTGAGAAAGCGATGCGCTGGGTGAGTCCTTCGTGGAATGCCAATGCTTACGACACGGTCGTGTTCAACGGGTTGGAGCTCTATCCGGCACCGAAACCCGATGAGCGAGTCAACCAGCAGACGCTCAATGACATCCGCAACTACATGAGCGACAAAGCCAGTGGAGTGCTGGGCCAGAAATACCGTGTGGTGTCCAGCGAGGCCAAAGCCCCTCGCGGCTCAAAACCCCTGATTCTGCGTGCGGCCATTACCGGGGTAAGCGCTTCCAATGAAGGGATGAAGTGGTATGAAGTCGTTCCGGTAGCCGCCGTGGTCGGGGCGGCGCAAGCGGCGACCGGCCATCGCGACCAGGACACCAACCTGTTCATCGAAGCCGAGTTCATCGACCCAAGCAACAATCAGACGGTGGCCAAAGTGGTGCGTAAGGTGGCCGGCAGCCAACTGTCCAATGCCAGCCAGCAAATCACCGCCAAGGACTTCAAGGCAGCGATCGACAAAGTCAGCGCCGATCTATGGGCCTTCATCCGCAGCTAGCCAGTGCGCAATCACCGACTTCGGTTGGTGATTGAATCCCTTTCAATCAGAGGACATTCGACATGCTGCCTCCATCACCAGGATTGTCCAGCGTATACCGCCCCCTCTTGGGCGCAGCATTGATCGCCTGCGCGCTCGCTCTCACGGCGTGCGCCACCGTCGATGCGCAAACCACGGCTTATGTCGGCGTGGAGCACCCGGCACCGACGCTGGCCAGCGAAGTTCAGGTACTGCGTACCGAGCCCACCCGGCCACATGTGCGCCTGGGCGAAATCATGATCGATGCCAGTGTCGACCCTGCGCCGCCCATCACCCAGGTCGAACAGAAACTGCGTGAACAAGCCGCCACCCTCGGCGCAAACGCGGCAGTCGTCGTGTACGACAATATCCAGCCCGTCGCAGCTTACGTGTCAGGCCCCCTGTGGAGCCGCGACATCGAAACGATCCAGGGCCGCAAGCTCAAAGCGATTGCCATACGCTATCAATAACGAGGTGCACGCAAATGAAAGCAATCCATTCCTGGCTGACGCTGACGTTAATGGCAGTGCTCATCAGTGCCTGCTCCGCCGTGAGCTCCACCGACGGTGGTGCCGGTGAGGTCGAGATTCGCTCGGGGACCATCGAGCAGATTTCCTTGACGCAGATGCAGACCAACCACGACAGCGGTGTCGGCGCCGTACTTGGCGGCCTTGGCGGTCTGGGCATAGGCAGCCTGATCGGTCGCGGTACCGGCCGCGATGTCGCCATGGTAGCCGGCGCGCTTGCCGGTGCGGTCGGCGGTAATTACGCCGAGAAGAAAAAATACGATCAGCCGGTAGAGGCGCAGCAGATCATCGTGCGGGTAAGAAGCGGCGTGCTGGTATCGGTGACTCAGCCGATCAATTCGTCCTTGAGCAAAGGCATGAAGGTGTACATCCAGGGGTCGGGTAATGACGCGCGGGTGGTACCGCAAGGTGGCTAGGGTTCACACGGAGGGTTGCCGTGACAAAAGTCGATGTGAAATCGCGCTTCGAAGCAAAGCTCCTTCGCCCGGCGAAGCCCGGTAATTACTGGGACTTCCCGGCGGTGGTCTTGAACAGGGAGAGCCATGCCAGGACGCTACAATACTTGAGCTGCGTGAGACCCGACGTAGATATATCGCTGATATCTGGGCTGGCGAGCGATCGGACAAATGCGTCCAACCCAGCCCCTGTAGGAGCTGTCGAGTGCAACGAGGCTGCGATCTTTCGATCCGACATCAAATTACCGCGGCTCAATCTGTTCCAACATCCGATTCGCCGTAATCCAAGTACCCGGAAATATCAGCTTACCCCTCCGCTTACATCCGGTGATGTTCCAGCAAGAAGTCCACGAACAACCGCACCCGCGCCGGCATTGCCGAGCCACCTACGAACACCGCATGAATCGGTTCCTGGTCGCCGGGGTTCCAGGCTTCCAGCAGCGGTATCAGATCACCGTGCTGCAGATCCTCGCTTACGCTGAACTCGCCGATACGCGCAATGCCGGCACCTACTCGCGCGAGTTGTGCCAACGCTTCACCACTGCTGCATTCGATGTTGCCGCTGACTTTTAGGGAAAACTCTTTCCCATCGCGGATGAACGGCCAGTTGGGTTCGGCACGCCGGAAGTTGAAGCGCAGGCAGTTGTGCTGTAGCAGGTCTTCCGGTTCCTGGGGGATGCCATGGCGCTGCAGATACTCGGGCGATGCCACCACTACCTGGCCGGTGTCGCCGATCCTGCGCGCGGTCAGCGGGCTGTCGGGCAGATGGCCAAAGCGCACCGCGACGTCGGCCTGCCCGCCGAGAATGTCGACCACTTCGTCGCCGAGGGTGAGGTCGACGACGATGTTCGGGTAACGGGCACTGAATGCTGCCACCAAGGGAACGATGGCCAGCCTCCCATGGCCAAGGGCGGCACTGACCCGCAATCGCCCCCTGGGTACGCCCTGATCGGCGATGGCTTCTTCGACCTCGGCCATGTCGGCCAGGATACGTCGGGCGCCGCGCAGGAAAGCCTCGCCCTCGGCGGTGAAGGTGATCGCTCGGGTGGTGCGCAACAGCAGGCGGGTGCCAAGACGTTGCTCGGTACGCGCGATGATCCGACTGACTGCCGAAGGTGTGAGCCCCAAGGCCCGCGCGGCGGCCGATAGGCTGCCTTCCTGCGCCACGGTGGCGAACACGTCCATTTCTCCTGACCTGCCGCTGAAGTCCATTTGTGCTCCTTAAGCAAAGGTTATTGCCAGAAATGACGTCTAGCGCCTTAAAAGCTTGGATCGTAGCATTGGCGGCATAGATAAGGAGCCTTCCATGCGTATCAATCCACCACTTGTCGCACTCGCCATTGGTGCCTTTGGCATTGGCGTTACCGAGTTCGCCCCCATGGGCATGTTGCCGGGCATCGCTGCGGATCTCGGCGTTTCCATTCCCGCCGCAGGTCTGTTGGTCAGTGCTTACGCCTTGGGTGTATTGCTCGGAGCGCCGCTGATGACCCTGACCACCGGCAGAATTCCCCGGCGCTATCTGCTGATCGGACTCATGGCGATTTTCACCCTGGGCAATCTGATGTCAGCCCTGGCCACCGATTACTACAGCCTCATGGTCGCCAGAGTGGTGACCTCACTGAACCACGGTGCGTTCTTTGGCGTTGGTGCCATTGTCGCCGCCAGCGTAGTCGCCCCGGAGAAACGTGCCGGGGCGGTTGCGGCAATGTTCATGGGCCTGACCTTGGCGACCATCGGCGGTGTGCCGCTGGCCGCCTGGTTTGGCGAACTGTTCGGCTGGCGCACCGCATTCTGGGGTATTACCGGTCTCGGCGTGGTGGCCATGGCCGCCTTGTGGTTCGCCTTGCCCAACCTGCAGGCGCCGCGAGGCGTCAGTGTATTGGCCGAGATTCGGGTACTGGGCCGTGGCCCGGTGCTGGGGGCGTTGGCCCTGACCGTAGTCGGCTCGAGTGCAATGTTTACCGTCTTCACCTACATCGCGCCGATCCTCAGCAGCGAGACCCATGCGTCCACCGCCTACATCACCGCCATGCTGGTGCTATTCGGTGTAGGGTTGACGCTGGGCAACATGTGGGGCGGCAAGGCCGCTGACCGCTCGATAGATCGCACCCTGATCGTTTCGCTGAGCGTGCTGATTCTCGTCTTGCTGGCGTTCACCGTACTGATGCGTTGGCCGCTGCCGACCGCCGTTGCCATCCTGATATGGGGTATCGCCAGCTTCGCCCTGGTGCCGCCGCTGCAGATGCGCGTCATGGAGGCTGCCAAGGACGCGCCCAACCTGGCCTCGGCGATGAACATCGGTGCCTTCAATTTCGGCAACGCGATCGGTGCGGCGCTCGGGGGCGCGGTGATCAATGCCGGGCTGGGTTATCCGGCGATTTCCCTGGCCGGAGCGGCAATGGCGGGTCTGGGGCTGCTGATGGTGTTGGCGTTTGCTTGGCGTTCCAAATCGATTGCAGCTGCGGTGGTGTGACGATGATGTGAGGGGGCTGTTCGTCACCCTTGATGAATGACGACTAGCGGCCAAAAGCGGTCGCTCAATGTGCCGTCACTTAAGCGCAGTCACGGCCTCGGCGATCGGCGCATCACTGGCGTGAGCCATGTTTGCACCACCGCGCAAACGCACCAGCGCCTGCTCAAAATACGTTCCACGGACATTGCCATCGGACCCTACGAACGCCTATGCGTCAGGCTTTGCTGCGCTGAGGGCGTTTGGGTTCCTTGTTAGCTACGTAGAGACTCCGGTGGTCGTGAAAAAACGCGTGGAAGATGCACCCAAGCGGTCGCTAACCCTGGAGCAGATAAACGCCCACTTTAGCGCCTGCCTGCCCATAACTCATCGAGGCAGGTAAATCCCCAGGCTTCGGCCGACTCTCGTGCGACGATCTTGTCCACGCCCACTAACTTGGCCAGGTTGACCACCCTAGGCAAAATGGAGGTGCGCCCCTTGGCCAAAAAAAACACCTTCACTTTGGGCGTCAACAACGACTTTTCATGTTGTTCGATCACCACCGCCAGCCCCCCGCTTTGCAGTCGCACCAGAGACCCCACCGGATAAATTCCGACGGTCCTGACAAACGCGTCGAATACTTTTTTATCGAAATGACCGTGCCACTGGGCCATTTTCTGGATCGACTCCGCCGGCCCCCAGCCCTTTTTGTAAGCTCGGTCCGAAGTAATCGCATCGTAGACATCGCAGACTGCCGCCATGCGGGCAAACAGGCTGATCTGTTCACCATTGAGACCAAAGGGGTAACCGCTGCCGTCGACTTTTTCGTGGTGATGCAGGCACACATCCACCGCGAGGGCGCTGACATGCCGGCAGGATACCAGGATCGCCGCACCGGCCTGCGGGTGATGGCAGACCGTTGCGTATTCGCTATCGGTGAGTTTCCCCGGCTTGTTGAGAATAGTGTCGGAGATGGTCACCTTGCCGATGTCATGCAGCAGCCCGGCGATACCGGCTTCGTGCACCTGCGCCTCGTCCAGCCCCAGCTGACGCGCCAGAGCAATCATCAGCGCACACACGGCCACCGAATGCATGTAGGTATATTCGTCGGCATTCTTCAGGCGTGCCAGGCTGATCAAGGCATTGGGATGGCGCAGGATCGAATTGGAGATATCGTCAACCAGAGTGACGATCTGCTCCAGTTCGATCACCGCCCCCATGCGTGCATGATTGAACATCTGCTCCACCGCCGACTTGGAGCGAGCACAGATCCTGAATGCCGCAGCGACCTCCTCTTTCATGCTGGCATGAGCTAACGACTGCTTTTCGCCAATAGCCAGCAGACGAACTTCGACTGTCCGTTCGACCTCTTCGACCGACAGGCTCGCACGCCCCTCAAGTACATCGAGCCCCTTGTCCGTGTCGATCCAGACCTGGGTGATGGACGAGTGCAGGATCTGCTCCAGATCGTGTTCCTTAGTCAGGGTGAATCGATTTCTCCAGAAGGGGTAGTCCATCCAGGAGCCACATAATTCGCTGATATGCATGCCCAGGCAGAGCTCGGTGGTGCTTATACATTTCAGCATGTTGGGAACCTATATTCAGTTGGTATTTCAATGCTCTGCGTTGCTGTCGCTCATCACTGAGCGTACAACCATCCACCGCGTGGGTTGGCGAAGTGATTGGGCAGACGCTTTTAACCAAACGAGGAAATGTCTTATTACCGGCCTTTTCACTGCACTCCACTCAAGAGCTGATGATGGATGTGCTGACCTGGATGAAGTTTGGACTCACCGCGCAAAATCGTGCTGTGATGTTGGACGCTGATCACTCAACCCACCCGCTGAACGCCTGCGTCCAAGCACCTATGGGGCGCTTGGCTACTGGAATTTATGCAAAAAATCTCTGCGCACGCTCATCCATCGGTAAGTTTAAGTACCTCAACAGCGCCTTGTGCGACCGCTTGGACATGAGCGCTGATGCAATCCAGCCCATGCTCACTCAGTTGGTTGATGAGGGCTCGCCAGCATGAGCTCGACCAATTCACCACCTATCAGGTTGTCCGGCGCAAAAAAAGGAAATCGAGGCAAGGCCCACAAAGCAGCTGTCGCCTTGGGGATGAAAGTCGCCTTTGAGGCTGAGTAGGTAGCATCTGTTAAATATTCTGCGACGATCAGGTATCCACCCTGGTGTCCACATTTTCAATCTATCACTATGTCGGCTTTCAGACTGGGGAGCGCTTTAGGCCAGCCCTATAGTCGAAAGCGCTTAACCAAACCGTCAAGTTCATGACCTAAGCGTGCCAACTCTATACTTGAGGCAGCTGTCTCATCACTAGCGCCAGCAGTTTGTTCAGAGATATCACGCACGTTGAGCACGCTCCGGTTGATCTCTTCAGCCACTGCGCTCTGCTGTTCAGCGGCTGAGGCTATCTGCTGATTCATCAACTGGATCGTAGACACCGTGCGGGTGATATTTGCCAAAGAGGTTCCGGCACGACGAGTTAATTCAACACTGCTGTCAGTCAATATACGACTGCTCTCCATAACGGCGGATACCTCTCGAGTGCCGCTTTGCAAGCTGGAGATTAGCTTTTCAATTTCTTCGGTGGATTGCTGGGTACGCTTCGCCAGGCTACGAACTTCATCGGCAACTACCGCAAAACCTCTTCCAGCTTCACCAGCTCGCGCGGCCTCAATGGCGGCATTGAGAGCGAGTAGGTTGGTTTGTTGTGCTACCGCCTTAATAACATCGAGCACACCGCCGATTTTGTTGCTTTCCTCTCTGAGATTACTCATAGCTACGGTGGAGTTACCGACTTCGAAAGCCAGGCGTTCGATTTGAGCCACGGCCTCGCCAACAACTTTGTCACCTTCGCGAGCCTGCTGATCTGCGGCGGCCGCGGCATCAGAGGCTTCTTCAGCATTACGCGCTACCTCTTGCACGGTGGAGGTCATTTCGTTCATGGCAGTAGCAACTTGATCGGTTTCGACTCTCTGGCTGTTCACACCAGCACTGGTCTGCTCGGTGACGGCTGACAACTCTTCGGCAGCGCTAGAAATCTGGATGACGCTAGCGCCGATACCGCCAATCAGTTCGCGCAGGCCGATGGTCATCTGTTGTAGGCTTCTCTGCAATTGCCCTACCTCATCGCGGCGATTGACCTCCTGATGCTGACTCAAATCGCCGGAGGCAATACGATCGACGTTCTTGAGGATATGCTGCAACGGTGTAACGATTTGCCGGGTAATGATCCAGGCCGCGACGGCACCGAGCAGCAATGCCAGCGCAGCGATGATAGCAAGCAAGTTTTTAGCAAAAGACGAATCGGCATCGCGCTTGGCGGATTGCGACGCTACCAACTGCTGGGTGTTACTGAGCAGGATATCTCCTTGCACACCCATTCGGGCGAACACCGGAGTCAGATCGGCTCCCGCCTGGCTTAAGTCGCTCAGGGCATCGCGGTACACCTTGACCGCAGCTATCTGCTGGTCAATCAGCGCCTTATCGCTGGACACAGTCAATTGGACACGAGCAGTATTCAAATACCCAGCCAGTTCGTCGAGGGTCTGGAGGATCATCCGGGCACCGTCCCCCTTAGGGTTGAGCTCCATCTGCAAGCGATGAATTCGCAGGTCCTTGGTCATCTCGCTGACACGAGCGATGTCCTGTACTTTGACGCTGCGCTCAGCAAGAATATTGATTGCTGTCCAGCCGGTTAGTGCAAGGAGAAAAGTCAGCCCTAATACCAAGCCGAATCCAAGACCGAGTTTGGCGCTGACACGGATATTGCTGATCCAACCAAACATTTTATACTCCAAAGCTGCAGACTGCGTTTAACCAGAGGATAGACCACAGATGCCTATCGGCGTCTCTTCGATATGCATTAGCTAGTTTTTCCACACTTCGTCGGAATGTAAGGTAGGGTTGAGAGGAAACTGCCTTGTTCACAGGTCATCTCCCGCCCGCTTGATTACAAGCCGCTCGCTTGAAGTTGTGCTCAGAACACAGCGCACGCTGCAGAGCGGTGCGATGGAATGCGTCCTGGACGTGAAAGCGGATTAACGTTCGGCGTCAAAGTCCACAAAAAACGGGCACCTTCAAGGTGCCCGTTTTGATTTACGCCGACGCCTGCGCCTGCGCCCGTAACCGTTTACCGATCACTTCCAGCAGGTCACAACCATCACGCAGCGGAATGGCCAGCAGTTTGGAAAAGTCCGCCAGCACGACAGTGTCGCAACCAATCTCGGCGCGGAAGGCGATGTTTTCCAGCACCTGCGTGACCGTGCGGATTCGGTAATCGGCCATGGCCAGGAGGGCGTCGAGTGGGGCTTGAGTGTCGATGAGCAGTGCGGCCGGAATCTCGTCGAGTCCGGAAAGGGGGGTGTATCTGTCCATAGGTAAAACTCCGATCAAGCAAAGGTTGACCCGATCGATCAGGTCGCCAAACCTGAGTCGCCATTGTGGGCGACGGTGCGGACTATAAGCTTCATCGGAACAGCGGGCAAGGTCAGGTCCAATCAAGGGCCCCTCAACCAGGCCCTTTTACGCAAAACCACCGCCTGCGCCTCATTAAACGTTTCGGTCAGCGAGGTATTCCGGATGGTCAGTAGACGAGCCAATGGCGAAAAGCGAGGGCGAACCCAGAGCCTGATGAATGTCCAGGGAGACTGAACCATGGTTTAGGTGTTGGAGCACCAGACTTCTGAACACCTGGCCGCTCAAGCAATGGATAAGGTCTGAAGCACTTAAAGCAAATCGACGGAGAATGGGCACACAGTGTGTTCATCAGGATTGGTAACCCACACTGCGTAACGTTGGTATCGGATCGACAAGCGCTGCCCGGTTTCGACTCGCTGAATCGGGAACCCTGAATAATGCATTGAGAAAAATTGCTTTCGCGGCGGGCGAATTTGGCATCGGAGAACCATGCCACGTATCAAATGGGACGCGTTTGAGGGAGCGAGATCGAGCATTTCCGGATAGGGCCGGCCGTCTTTTTTGTGACGATTGGAGCGCTTCGCTACAGGCAGCAATCGGCCGAGGCTGTGTAGACTGGAAATCGCGTTTCTACGCGAAATCCACATCTGCAGACGTGCCGATGAATTTCAGATTTAACGTAGCCGCGGACACTTCAATTTTGGCGAAGCGTTTTTTCACACTCTGAGTCAGAAGCAAATCGGAATGTTGCGACGACCAACTAATTTCGTTTGTTTTGGATTGTCGGAATGACTTGTATTCAACTAACCATAAACTAATCCATTTACATGTATTTCTCTGTAAAAAATAAAAATGCAACAGCGGCTCATCAGAATTCTTAGGTTAGTAGCCTTCTACGTTCTTCCATACCAACAACATATTTCTTCGAAAAAGCTGCCTCTGGATCCACATAACCTCGACAAGACAAGGAAGCTGATTGCTTAAATCTGACTGGGAACTGATTCTAGCGTTATTGAGCGGCTATTTCATGCAGTCGAGACTGGTTTATATTCCAAATTAATCTAATGGCGCCCAGACCGGCGCATGAATTGCTTGGATTGCACTCAGGTATCGCCTCAAACCTCACCCATAGATTAATTAAGGTTTTCACTGATAAAGTGCTCATGCTTCGCTTGCACTGGCCGATAACGAATTGGAAGGTAATTCTGTCATCGGCGAGAATGAGAAATTTTAGGGTATCGGTGCGCAGTACACTCAGCGGTACCCTAATGGCCCTGTGATTGGTTGCACAGGGCGGTGTAAGCCCTGTTAAAGGGGGTAAATCCAAGAGACCTCCAGGGAGTTGGAAAACGACCAATTGTAAAGCATTCTCGTTGCATACGTGATTAATGCGGCTACGATTGGAAAAGCGGCGACTGATATATCAGGCCGACTCGCAAGCAATCCAGCACACTCAAAGCCAAAGCCCACGCATCCTTTGTAGTGAGCGGGATAGCGGCTTGATTGTTCACGGTCATTTCAAGTAATGGTGCAAATTATTTGCAGCGCTTGATCAACTCACAGCACTCGACAACCATTATGCACAGAGGGATGCACAGGATTATGCAAATTCAGACATCAAGCCTATAAGCGGGCTTCTCTCAGATGCGGTAGATAGGCTTGTCCAAAAAAAATCGGCGAGGGTGGTAATGCGGGCAAGCTATTCTAGAACACCAATCAAAGCTGCCTGATGTCTGTAATTATTATCATAATTGGCAGCCACACTGGGGACTTTTGTACTCGCTTTGCTGTTTATCAAAAATATCGTCACCCCGTTGACCGACATATATCGGGTTAATGAAGCCATCGTTAAGGGTGATCTGCGCAGCACCATAACCTTCGAGTCGATGGCCTGTTAAAAAATCAACCACGTTCTAACACTGGAATTTCGTATGCTCTTTAGAAACCTCAATGTGGCTCAACGCGCGGCCCTATTTTTCACGTTAATTATCGCTTTGGTCTTTGCGCTTGGCACATTCGCAGTGATGCAGATGCGGGAGCTGAGGGACGCCGAGAAAGACGTCGAACTCAACTGGATGGCTAGCATCCAACAAGCGGCACTGATGAACGCTACAGTCCTTCGCTTGAGGCTAGAAACACAGCGAGGCCTTGCTGAACCCCAATCCATTCAAAAGACGATTGATAGCTTCCCTGCGTACCGCAAGGCGCTCACCGATGTGGTGGCTAATTACGCCTCCCTCGTATCGAACGAGAAGGAGGCCACGTTATTCACATTGGTGAAAACCAGCGTCGATGAGTACTCCAAACAGTTGGAGCGTCTCGAACCGCTGATGAGGCAGGGTGACATAGCTGCTGCGTCTAGCCTAGTGACTACCAGCATCCGCCCTCTGACAAATAAGATGGAGGGGCAGATCAAAGACTTGATCAATTTTAACAACGAAGGCGCAGCGCAGGCTGGGCAAAACGCAACCGATCTCTATAACAATGGATTTTGGCTGGTTGTCGGCCTAATTTCTGGCGTTGTCGTCCTGACGGTTGGGCTGGCATCGCTGCTGACGAAAAGTATTACGTCTCCTATCAACGATGCCTTGTCGGTTGCGGAGCGTATCGCAGCCAGTGACCTCTCCAAGGAAATATTGGTCAGTGGGACTGATGAAGCTGGGCGACTGTTGAAAGCACTCGCACAAATGCAGGCAAACCTGCGCACTACGATTATGCAAATATCCGATTCGTCTACCCAACTGGCGTCTACGTCAGAAGAGATGACAGCGGTCACCGAGGAGTCTAGTCGGGGTCTTGTCGCACAAAATGACGAGGTCAATCAAGCTGCCACCGCGGTCACTGAAATGAGCGCGGCCGTTGATGAGGTCGCTCGTAACGCGCAGTCAGCTTCTGAAGAATCAACGCGTACCCAGGGCTATGCCGAGATAGGTTTGGCGCGAGTGGCTCAGACATTGAAGTCAATTCAAAAGCTGAGCGGTAACGTTGAAAACACGAGCGAACAGATTCAAGGGTTGTCGGATCGTGCCCAAAGCATCACTAAAGTTGTCGATGTGATTCGGGCGATTGCAGAGCAAACCAACCTGTTGGCTTTAAACGCTGCTATCGAGGCCGCACGCGCAGGCGAGCAAGGCCGTGGGTTTGCGGTAGTTGCTGACGAAGTAAGAGCTTTGGCCCATCGCACTCAGGTCTCGACTCAAGAAATCGAGCAGATGATCGCTGCCATCCAGAACGATTCTGATCTGGCCGTGAAGGCGATGAATACGAGCAGAGACCTTGCGACCGAATCACTTGGTGTCGCCCAGGAGGCCAGTACCTCGCTGGATCAAATATCAACGGCCATTGTTCAGATCAATGAGCGAAATCTCATGATCGCTACTGCATCTGAAGAGCAGTCGCATGTTGCGCGGGAGGTTGACCGTAATCTGGTCAGTATTCGCGAGCTGGCAACACAGAGTGCTGCCGGAGCAAGCCAGACAGCTAGTGCGTGCGGTGAAATGTCAAAACTGGCAGTTAATTTGAATCAGTTGGTTAACCGATTCGTGGTGTGAAAAAAGGCTTTTTTGAGCTTGTGACGAGCTTCTGATCGGCAGGGTGGGTCAGTTTTCAATCAGCGCCGACACCTCGTATTCAAAAATGCTCCAGTTGTCGCATCGCAAGGATAGCCAGAAAAAATGTGATGCGCTGAGCGTAATTGTGCTTACGGCACACCGCGCCTCGATAAATGACTTGCCCAAACGCATGCTGATTTCGGCGCGCCTTTCTCAAAGATGTGCTGATGCAGCGCTTACCAACAAGTCCAGTAAGATCGAGGGTTAGATGCGCTGGATAGCCTCAAGAAGCCGCGAGTGCTTCCGTAGAGAGATCTGTAACTCATTTCGATTGCGGCTGGTTTACGTACTTTTTCCGCGGCAATGCTGTACTTGAGAAACGCAGAAAAGACAAAGTATCGACTGACCGCTATGGGTCGAGGCTGTGTAAAAACGTTTTTGAGCGCGTCAGGTGCTCAAACCGGACTGGACATCGCGTTTCTAGGCGAAATCCACATCTGCAGACGTGCCGATAAATTTCAGATACAACGTAGACGCGGACACTTCAATTTTGGCGAAGCGTTTTTTCAAACTCTGGGTCGATCCCAGCCTGTTCCGACAGACGAAAATCAGCCGTTAGCTACCCGGTGAAAAGCCAGTTCTTGCGCCCGAGAGCCCACGGTTGGATCCGGTCTTCGAGCTAAACGCCCCCTCCCCTCTCGCAAGTTTCCAGAAGGGCTGTTTTGCTCACAGGTTATCTCCCGCCCGCTTGATTACAGGCCGCGCGCTTGAAGTTGTCCTGAGAAAACAGCGCCCGCTGCAGAGCGGTGCGATGGAATGCGTCCTGGACGTGAAAGCGGATTAACGTTCGGCGTCAAAGCCCACAAAAAAACGGGTACCTTCAAGGTGCCCGTTTGATTTACGCCGACGCCGACGCCTGCGCCCGTAACCGTTTACCAACCACTTCCAGCAGGTCACAACCATCACGCAGCGGAATGGCCAGCAGTTTGGAAAAGTCCGCCAGCACGACAGTGTCGCAACCAATTTCGGCGCGGAAGGCGATGTTTTCCAGCACCTGCGTGACCGTGCGGATGCGGTAATCGGCCATGGCCAGGAGGACGTCGAGTGGGGCTTGTGTGTCGATGAGCAGTGCGGCCGGAATCTCGTCGAGTCCGGAAAGGGGGGTGTATCTGTCCATAGGTAGAACTCCGATCAAGCAAAGTTTGACCCGATTCAAACGGGAACGGCGGGTTCGACGCTGGGAGCATGACGCCATACTGGAGAATATGCAGAACAGACTGAGCAACGCGCCGGACATGATGCGAGTCCGCAAGCGGACGGTCGAGCATCCCTTCGGTACACTCAAACAATGGATGGGCGCGACGCACTTCCTGATACGAAAGCTAAACGGAGTAAGTGCGGAGATGAGTTTGAACGTCCTCGCCTACAACTTGAAGCGGGTCATGAAAATTCTCGGCACCAGCGGTTTGTTAATGATGGCGATGTCGGCCTGAAGAGATCTGTAGTTTGGCCACCCGGCAAAGTAGAAGCGGCGCTGGTGGCTCCCAGACCCTCGTGATGATCCGCAGGCCTTGTTGTGAGCAATTACTCAGCTAACAACCGTCAGCGCTGCGCGCCAACAGCGCATCCGCGCGTTTTCACACACTCTGGGTCAAAAGCAGTCATCCGTGGGAACCCATCGAGTCAGCCATCTTGTGACCTGTGTAAATAGGCCCTCAAAGATCAATTTGCAGGTGACACTCGGGTCATTATTTCCTGGGCAGTCCGCTGCAAGAGCTGAATCAATTTCGTCTGGTTAACCAGATTCATACGATCAACCGAGCTAACTAAACTTAGCGCTCCCTGAACCGGCCCCTGAAGTGGCTGGAGCGCCACCGATACGGCTGCCACATCTTCATCCACTTCCCCGACGGAGAGATAGAAGCCAGCTTTGCGAATATCGCTGTAATACTTTCTAAAAGTCGCCCATCCCGTCGGCAAATCAGCCTCTGATATCTCCTTCTGGTTGGAATCAAAGACTTTGTGCAACTGTGATGTGGTGAAGCTTGCCAGAATGATCTTCGGCGCCGCGCCTTTAAACAGTGGCCGGATCCGTCCCCGGCCATAACTAAGATTAGTCGGCGTGGAGCTCAGTTCATGGTGTGTGTCAAGGATCTGGCTACCAAAAAGTCCCGAGACGATACAGTTGAAGCCGGTCTGCGCCACCAACTCCTGCATAAGCGGCAAGGCATGCTGCAACACAGGATCGGCCTTACGTATGTAATGGTCCAGGACCATGACTCTCGGCCCCAGGGTGTACATCGAGTCGGCAGAGCGTTGCAGCAGGCCTGCTTCGGTGAGCATTCTCACGTAGCGGTAGCCGGTTGGTAATGACACCTGCAATGCGTCTGAGATGGCGTCAGCAGACCAACTCAGCTGATTGTCAGTGAACAGATCCAGTACGCTAAGCATGCGGGAAAGGCTTGAATCGGATTTTTCTATCATGGGGATTCTGCAGGATCCTAAAGCGCTAATAACAAAATAACGATGTGCGGCTAGGCAATAACAAGGACGCATCCTAAACGCAAGATTCGTACCGAGAATTATCGCAATATGATAATTTATACCATTATCTATGGTTCAGTATAATCTCTCTCTAAGGAATTTCTGTCGTGTTGAACGCCCACGTACACCTCGCCTCCTGCCTAGAGCGACGCCGATGCGAAGCTCTTTTAAAATCAGATCAAGCCGAGTTAGATTTGCTGCTATCACCCAAGCTGGTCTATATGCACTCCACCGGTGTCAGAGATAACAAGAACAGTTTTTTGACCAAGCTAGCGGATGGGAGCCTGAAATATCTGTCTCTCGAATTTTCCCAGATCGGTGCCCAAGCATCCGATGACAGTCTGATAGTGACAGGGCTGATGACCGCAAAGGTGCTCAAGGCAGGTCAGGAGAAGGCGGTGAGTAGCCTGTTTATGACTGTATGGGCGAACGAAGAGCTGGCCGGTGGACGGCGCTGGAGGCTATTCGCCCACCAAGGCTGTCCCAAGGTTTAAAAGCCGACCACCAATAGCGGTCCGCGACAACCTATCGGCTCTAGGCGCGCTAAATTCCGTCTCTTTTCGGCGAGAAACTTCATTCCGCTACGAGTGCGGGGCGCATAGCTAAGCCCCGCGACCTTATGCCCTGGTGTGATCAATCCACACCCATGAGCCTGGCCATTTCTGTCCGCCATTCACTACGGGGACGGAAGCCTGGAAGCTTTCGTGCATGGACTTCAGCCCAGGCCAGTAACTCGTCTGGCGGTAACTCAATCGGCATTGGCACTCGCATCGGCTGGCTAACGTACCAAGGTGTATCGACATAGATTTCGATACGGTTGCCCTCCGGGTCGCGGAAATACAGTGATAGCGCATTGCCGTGAGTAACTGGCGCCAACTCCGTGACCGGAGCCTCCTTGAGCCGCTGGTGAAACGCCTGAAGCGTTTCTATCGAGTCTGCCGTCATCGAGATTTGATTGACGACATTGAAGTCGAGATGCTCCGGGCGTCCCGAGACCAAAACTATCTGATGGTGCACATCCGGATCGCGACTGGTGAATACCAAGTCGATGCGCCCGTTCGGCCCCTCCAAGCTCCCCCTATCCGTAATGGTGAAACCCAGAACCTCAGAGTAGAAGGCTCCTAGCGCCTCGACATCCCGGGCGAAGATGCCCATGTGGCTGAACTTCAATCCAGTATTTTTGCTCATTGTGATTTCCTCTCAATTTTTTCTTTGACACCGCCACCTATAAATACCATTATTCTCATATTGTGACAAACAAGGCGGAATAAAAATGAAAGACGTCGTTATCATCGGCTGCGGGCCCACCGGCGCCCTCCTCGCCAATCTTCTGGGGGAATTGGGCGTAAGCACGCTGGTGCTTGAGCGAGCAGCTGGAGTGCTGGAGATACCCCGTGCAGTTCATATCGACGGGGAAACCATGCGCATCATCCAAGCGGCTGGTATGGCTAATGAAGTGCTGGCATTAAGCCGCCCTGGGCATGGCATGCACTGGGTGGATGCCGAGGGAGAAACCCTGGTGGTACGGGAGGGCCAACAGGGTCTGGGTGACCAGGGATGGCATAACGACTACTACTTCCATCAACCCGACCTTGAAAAGGCAGTTCGTGCCGGCCTCTCCCGTTTCCCCCATGTAGAGTTGCGTGAAGGCGTACAGGTGACGGATTTTCGTCAAGATGATGTAGGGGTCACTCTGAGTGTACTGAATGGCCAAACAGGTCAGAGTGAGCAAATTGAAGCTCGCTATGTAGTGGGTTGTGACGGAGCCCGCTCGATCGTTCGCCAGTGGATAGGCGAAAGCCACGAGGATCTCGGCCTGCACCAAGCGTGGTTAGTCGTCGATGTGCAGTTGTATCGACCACTGGACCTCCCTGAGCACACCGTGCAGCACTGCAACCCGTCCCGCCCAGCCACTTCGAACTACATCACGCCACTTCGCAGGCGCTGGGAAATCATGCTGCTGGACAGCGACGACCAGACCGAAATCACTCACCCGGAGAAAGTCTGGGAACTATTGGCGCCTTGGGTAAGGCCTTCTCAAGGCAAGCTGGAGCGTGCGGCCACCTATATGTTCCACTCCTTGATCAGTCAGGAATGGCAAAAGGGTCGCCTGTTTATCGCCGGAGACGCGGCCCACCAGACGCCGCCGTTCCTCGGCCAAGGACTGTGCGCCGCTGCGCGTGACGCAGCCAATCTGTCATGGAAACTTGCGCAGGCCATAGCCCATCCTGATAGCGCTGGGATCCTGAACACCTACGAGCCTGAGCGTAAACCACACGCCCGTGAATTCGTCGACCTTGCCGTACAGCTAGGCGGGATCATTCAGGAGACGTGCCCCCAGGCGGCATCCGTGCGCAATACCGAGCTTAAGAGTAAGGGCCTTTGTTTTCCTTTCCCCCGCCCAACTTTAGGCCCCGGCGTGCATATGGGAACAGAAGGAATCGTCGGCAAGATCGGCTTCCAATCCGTGCTGCCCGACGGCCACTGGCTGGATGACCTGGTCGGTCCACACTTCTGCTTAGTGATCGAAGCAACTCAAGCCCATCAGCTGACAGCGGAGACCGGAGGACTGCTGGAAGTCCTCGGCGTCAAGGTTATTCGCGATGGAGGTCTGAGATCTCAGCAATGGTTAAAGGACAACAATCTCGCAGCGGTGCTGCTGCGCCCTGACAGGTATGTCTTCGACGGCCTAGCCAACCTCGCCGATTTACCTCTCACGCTGGAGCATCTGGCCGCTTGGATTAAACCCTGAGGCTCGAAGCAGCTCTCTCCGCAACCCTTAGTAAGGAAAATAATATGAAGTTTGCATCACTAAAAAATGGCCGTCGCGACGGTGCACTAGTTCTAGTTTCGAGTGACCTCAAAAAGGCCGTTCCAGCAGAGGGAATTGCAGCGACGTTGCTCGAAGCACTTGAAGAGTGGCCAAAAGTACAACCACAGCTGAAAGCACTCTCCGATAAGCTCAACGCCGGCCAGGCGCTCGGCGCTTTTGATTTTGAGCAATGCCAGCTGGAGTCGCCTCTGCCACGTACTTTCCAGTGGTGCGATGGCTCTGCATATCTCAATCATGCAGAGTTGGTACGTAAAGCGCGCAACGCGGAGATGCCAGAACAGCTCTATCACGACCCCATGCTTTATCAGGGCGCATCGGATTCCTTTATCGGACCTCGCGACCCAATCCTGGTAGCCAAATCTGAATGGGGAATTGACCTGGAGGGTGAGGTCGCCATCGTGACCGACGACGTACCCATGGGCGTTTCCGTCGAGGAAGCAAGCAAGCACATCAAGCTGGTCATGATTCTGAATGACGTAAGCCTGCGCAATATCATGCCAGCCGAGTTGGCAAAGGGCTTTGGCTTCCTCGTCTCGAAGCCTTCTACCGCATTTTCTCCGGTTGCCATAACCCCTGAAGAGCTGGGTGGAGCCTGGGATGGCGGCAAGGTGCTTCTTCCCTTGATCTGCCACGTCAATGACAGCCTCCTGGGCAAGCCAGATGCAGGTGTTGACTGCTACTTTGACTTCCCTCGCCTGATCGCCCATGCCGCACAAACTCGCGAACTGCGAGCCGGAACCATTATCGGCTCCGGCACAGTATCGAACCGTGACACTTCGGTGGGCACAGCCTGCATTCAGGAAAAGAGGATGCTGGAGAAACTAGCGACCGGTGAGATGCATACACCTCATCTCCAGTTTGGTGACCGCGTGCGAGTAGAAATGCTGGATGCTGATGGCCAATCCGTGTTCGGTGCGATAGAGCAGACCGTGGTTCAGTACCAAGGGCCAGTTAAGAACGCATAACCCCCCTGCTATGCCAGGCAGCAAGCCGCTACTGGGCATGCCCAGCAGCGGCTTTTTAACGTTTAGATACGCCCTAATAAAAACAATTATCGCTCAG
The DNA here is from genome assembly GCF_040310305.1 of Pseudomonas sp. HY13-MNA-CIBAN-0226. NCBI lineage: Bacteria > Pseudomonadati > Pseudomonadota > Gammaproteobacteria > Pseudomonadales > Pseudomonadaceae > Pseudomonas > Pseudomonas sp. HY13-MNA-CIBAN-0226. Next base: position 192,816 of record NZ_JBEOPS010000002.1, on the reverse strand, counting down.
GAGTCGCAGACATGATGCTATGCAGCGTTTCTCAAGTCACGCCCTTAGACCATTCAAATATTTGCCGAACTAACGTTTTTAAAACGGTGGAGGGCAAAGTATGAACTCTACAAGCGCGCCAATTCAAAAAATTGATATTGGCATGTTTCTCGATAGCAGCCCCTTATTGGGCATGCAGAAATTAGTCATTTTCATGACCGCAATGGCGATAATTCTTGATGGTTTCGACTCACAGCTGATCGGGTTCGCCATCCCCCAATTGATGGAAGAATGGGGTGTTTCCCGCGCCGCGTTTAGCTCGGTATTAGCAGCTGGCCTTATTGGTATGGCTATAGGCATGGCTTGCGGTGGTTGTCTGGCAGACCGCATTGGACGAAGTAGAGTGCTAGCGACCAGCTGTTTGCTATTTGGAACGGCTACTATCCTAATCGGCTTTGCCTCGAACGTTGAGGGCGTCACGATTTTGCGTTTTATAGCAGGTTTGGGCATTGGCGCAGCATTGCCTTGCGCTGCCACTCTCACCGCCGAATACACCCCTGCTCGTCAGCGCACAATGGCTATAACCCTGACCATCGTATGCTTCCCTCTCGGCGGGATGATCGCCGGACTTTTTGCTGCTTGGGTTCTATCTCGCCATGGTTGGCAGTGGTTGTTTTGGGTTGGCGGTTCAATGCCCATATTGTTAAGTTTGCTGCTCTTCGTGTTTCTGCCCGAGTCCCCTCGCTATTTGGCGCGCCACCAACGACGCTGGCCCGAACTTATCCATATTCTAAAACGCATGGGGCACACGATCTCAGAGAGTTCTGAGTTTGCCGACAGTGCAGAACGTCCATCACCTAAGAGGTTAGGCTTTAAAGCTCTGTTTCAGGCGGCTTTCGCGCGGGACACTATCGCCATATGTCTGGCATTTTTCAGCGTCGTGCTATCACTGTATAGCGCTTTCAACTGGCTACCGGCCGTACTATCGGCCGAAGGCCTGTCAATGGCGTTGGCCAGTCAGGCCCTGGCCGCCCATAACTTGGGGGGGGTGCTAGGTTCGCTATTTTGCGCCTATGCCATCACCAGATTTGGGTCACGCGTTCCTTTGTTGATCTGTGGGTCCCTAGCCGCCCTGAGCGCTTTTGCGATGTTGGGCCTCGATATCAGTCATAACGCGGGTTTAGTCATTGCCGGCTTTGGCGTCCACGGTTTCTTTGTTAACGCCGTACAGACCTCGCTCTATGGCTTGTGCGCCCATGTCTATCCGACAGAGGTTCGTGCAACTGGCATGGCTACAGCCCTGGCATTCGGCAGGATGGGGGGCATTTTGAGTGCCTTCATTGGAGCGGCTGTAATTACTTTTGGCGGCCTCTCAGGCTTCCTGGTAATGCTCGGCGCCGGCATGGCCGCCGCCGTCATCGCGTTGTTGCTAGTACGCAGTCACCTACCTGGCAAGAAAAGCTCCGCTCGCTTGGCTACTGCCAATGCGCACTAGAGAAGAGAGGTGGCGCCGTTTTTAAATTAATACCCGAAGGGCGACCATTAAAGGTTCGCTCCGAAGAATCGAGGTGAGCCGGAAACTGGCTCACCACCTTCCTGAATGAAAAACAGCCTGCTTCAAGGGAATAAAAATAATGAATCCCGCATACATTCACGCCCGTAAAAAACTGATGTTGGTCATGATCATAATTAGCGCACCCGCGCTCTCTCCCCCCGCTAAGGCTGACTTTATCGATGACAGTAAGGCCCGAATTGAAATGCGTAACTTCTACCTCAACCGCGATTTCCGTCAGGACAATGCCCCGCAATCCATCGCCGCTGAATGGGCCCAGAGCTTCACGGCGCGAATCGAGTCTGGCTACACCAATGGCACGTTCGGCTTTGGCCTTGATGCCCTCGGGAAATTGGGGGTCAAGCTCGACTCCAGCCCTGACCGGCGGGGAACCGGTCTGCTGCCATATGGCCCCGACAGTCACGAACCGGCCGACGAGTTCAGCACGCTGGGCTTGACCGGCAAATTACGCGCATCCAAAAGCGTACTGAAAATCGGTACCCTACAACCGCTGCTACCAGTGGCGACCTATAATGACAACCGTATGCTGGCCTCCACTTTCCAGGGCGGCTTGCTGACCAGCCAGGAAATTAGCGGCCTGACGGTCAATACCGGACGTCTGACCAAAACCAATCTGCGCGACTCGTCGAGCAATGACGACATCGGTTATGGCATCGCCAGCAGCGATCACTTCGATTTTGCCGGTGGCAGCTACGCCTTCAACCCGCAACTGAACCTAAGCTACTACTACGGTAAGCTCGATCAGATCTATCGCCAGCATTTCGTCGGTCTGGTGCACACCCAGCCTTTGGGCAATGGCTTCAGCGTGCGCAGCGACCTGCGCTACTTCGACAGCCGCGGCGACGGCGCCGAACGCGCCGGGCGCATTGACAACCGCAACTTCAACAGCATGTTCACGTTGGTTAAGGGCGCGCACAAAGTCAGCGCCACCTGGCAGCAGTTGTCCGGAGCCAGCGCCTTCCCGTTTCTCAACGGTGGCGATCCCTACGTGGTCAACCTGGTGACCTACAACACCTACACTCGCGCCGACGAGGACTCCTGGCAACTGCGCTACGACTATGACTTCGCAGCCCAAGGCATTCCCGGCCTAACCTTTATGACCCGTTACACCAACGGCCGTCACGCCAAGACCGCCAGCCTCGATAATGGCATAGAGCGCGAACGCGACACCGATATCGCGTATGTCATCCAGAGCGGCGTATTAAAGGACGTGAGCATACGGTGGCGCAACGTGACGTTTCGCTCAGGCAATGGCTTGACCACCGCTGTCGATGAGAACCGAATAATCCTCGGTTACACCTTGGCACTATGGTGATCCCTGTCTGGCGCCACCGCTGTTACGGCTCAGGACGGTACGCAGAAAATGAAGCAGGCGGCCTCATATGGTCATCTCTGTGCAATACAGTGATGAGGTGCTGAGCGAAATCAAGGTGACACCCCTGTGTGGATGTGATGCTGGTGGTGTTTATCGTGACCGCCGCAGTGCTAACCAGCGCCATTCCGATCAACGTGCCCAAGACCGAAACCGTGGCGCCGGTAGAGCAGAAGGATCCGCTGGTGGTAAGCATCAACGGCCCCGGCAAACTGTTTCTCAACAAGATGAAATCCAGCCCGATCTGCTGGAGTTTCAACCTAAAGTCGGCCAAGGCCAAGGACCCGGAAGTACGCGTGCAATTGCCGACGGATGACGGGGAATTACGGCGAAGTCGCGCGGGGCATAGCATCGATCAAGCGCGCATGAATTACCAAGTTGTCGGTAATTATTCCGCGTTAATAAAACAGGTGGTCAAGTAGAGTGTATCTTCGCACGGTATCCGTTGGGTCTTCTACCTAACCCTCCTGCACGACATCCCGCGCTGGCTATTTCACGACATGCAGCAAACACTCCCAGTGTCGGATGAACATACTGCTTTGGTAATCACCTCGTAAGCCCGCACCAATGACGGCACACTTTTAAATATTGGGGCGTCAGGACAGTTGCTGTTTTGTGGGCCGCTTACTTCAAAACGGCTTTTTTACATTTTACATGGTGCGGGTTTTAGAACATCAGCCTCGCAGATGATTCTTGGCTTGCGTTTCCCCTCTACGAGTACTGACCTACAGTGGCTCTGGCCGATGCAGCGCGTATCCTTGGCCGTAGTCAACACCGATCTCTAGCAATAGGGGCAGGAACTCGGGAAATTCAACCGACTCGGCGACCGTTAAAATATTCATCGCACGAGCGACCTTCACAACGGCTTCTACGATAGAGGCACCTGCCGAATGGGTCAGAATCCCTTTGATAAATTCGCCGTCTATTTTGACGTACTGGACGGGCAGTTGCTGAAGATAAGAAAAGGAAGACATCCCGCTGCCAAAATCATCCAGCGCAAAACTGAACCCTTGATCGACGAGCTGTTGGATAACTGCAGCGGTGTGCGGCAAGCTCCAGATGGCCGCTGTTTCTGTCACTTCGAAGCATACCTGGCACGGCTGCACATCCACGTAGTCAGCTAGCATCCGTGCAATGTATGCAGAAAAACCAGGGGTACTTAAGGTGACACCCGATACATTAATAAAATAGCGAGTTTTGGCCCGTTGATGTACCGGCAAACTTTGCAGGTTCGAGAACGCTTTGCGAATAATATGGCGATCTAGTTCGTCAATAAGGCCAAAGCGTTCGGCTGGGGGTATAAACGATCCCGGGTAAATCAAATTACCTTCAGTATCCAACAAACGGGCCAGTACTTCACGACACTCGACTGAACCGTGGTCCTGCACCAGCATGGCGGTGAAGCGTTGTCCATAAAGTACGACTCGATCGTCCCTAATGCAATCCTTGATATGATTGACCCAGTCCATGTCACGCTGCCGTTCAGTGATTTCCAAATCGTCGGCGTGGCTAACTTGGACTCGGTCTCGACCTTTTTCTTTGGCTAGAAAGCAAGCGATATCGGCTAGACTCAAAGCCTCACTGAATGGAAGGAACTGAAGAGTACCAAATCCCACAAGACCGACGCTGAGGGTCACGCTATAACGCCGTTCGTTCCAAAAAAAAGGAATGTCACGAATTTTACTGCGCAACGTGTGTGCCAGTTCTATGGCATCTGTTTCAGAGCAGTCACGCAAGATCAGGGCAAACTCGTCACCGCCGAGGCGCGCCAGGAGATCGGTATGTCTTACATGCTGTTTTAGAATTGCAGCCACCTTCCGCAACAAAGCATCGCCTGCATCATGGCCACCACGATCATTGATTATTTTGAAATGGTCCAAATCCATGTACAACAAGGCGTGAGTGCCAGAAAACCTGTCGAGTTCGTGACTTTTTTTATCAAACTCTCGACGGTTGTACAGTCCTGTCAAAGAATCGTGAGCGGCCTGGTAAGAAATATCCTGGGCGAGGTTATGCGCTTCTGTGACATCGTGGCCTTGAACAAATATTCCGGATATCTGACCGCTAGAAGCTCGAATTGGTTGGTAAATCAGGTCGATATAGCACTGCGTCAGTGGACCATCTAACACACATTGTAATTGAATCGGCAGAGCGCGCCCTATGAAAGGTTCGCCCGTAGCAAAGACGTGGTCTAGCTTATCCAGATAACCCTGCTCTATTACTTCGGGGAGAGCGTCAGCTAACGCGGAGCCTAGAATCTGACGGTGACCAATCAGCTGATAGTAAGCGTCGTTTGCGAGCTCAAAGATGTGCTGCCGGCCGCGAAGTACACACATGAATCCAGGTGTGTGCTGGAAAAGTAGGCGTAGGTGTTCATTCCCATCTTCGCTAATTGTCTGTGCGCTCATAGATTCGCCATCCTGGTTATGTCAAGCATCGAAATTGTTATGACATTGAGGGGTGTCCTTTGGGCGCTTTTCTTAACGAGACCAATTCCGCCAACTGGAAGCGTATGACCAACACATTAAAGCAGAGTGATCACACCGCCAGAGCCCGCGCTTTGCTCTGGTCAAGCTCAACGCCCGGAGTTGCAGGTATCCATTTAAATTTTGGGACTTCCTAAAAGCGTGGCCGGTGAAGCTTGGCTTGGTCATACCGGTGAGCAAACAACCAGATCACGAAGCGTCATGCACAGAACCTTCGTCCGAGGGTGCGACGCAATGGTTCTGATGCCGACCACTCGGGAAGAGCCTACAACGAGCTAATGGATGCTGTGCAAGAAAGCCTTAAGGCGCTGCGCCAGGCTTTCCAGCGTCAGAGTGCTGTAATGCTGACGATCCCATGCGGCATGCAGAGTCACCCCAAGATTCACCTCCGGTGTCCGTGCCGATGCCTGGATCAGCACACCATGTAGCCCGTAGCGCGGCAAATCCGTGACAACACCCACTCCCCGTCCATTAGCCGCCAGTGCCTGGATGATGGGTGATTGGTCACACTCTTCGACCGACGAATACCGCAAACCTTCGCGTGTCATGGCCAGATCCAGCTCAATCCGACTGACACTGGAGCTGCTAGGCAACAACAGGGGCTGATCCGCCAATTCAGCAAGCGTAACCCTGCTCATCTTTTTAATGGCCCAAGGATGGTCGCTGTTCACATAGGCTCGAAGCAGCACCAGGCCTAATTGCAAAGTGGCGCAATCTTGCTGCGGAGTGATGGGCGAGACCACCATGTCCATCCCGCTATGCAGCAGTTCGTGCAAACCGAAATGCGACGACTCATGGGTGAGGATCAATGGGTCCTCGGCTTTCAACATGCTGATAAAAGGCGCGATCAGACCGGCGATCGTGGCATAGGTAGCGCCCAGATGCAGGCGCTGGATATGCCCCTTCGACCAGCTCTGTGCCGCAGCTTTTACCGACCGTGCGTTGCTCAACAGTTGTCGCGCCAAAGGCACCAGCTCACGGCCAGCGGGTGTCAGTCGCAGGCGGTTGCGTTGATTATCGAACAGCTTGAAGCCTAGTTCGCCTTCGAAACTCTGTATCTGACGACTTAGGGCCGGCTGGGCCATATGCAATTGCGGGGCGGCAGCGGTAACCGTACCAAAATCGACTACGGCGAGAAAACACTCGACACGGCGTAAGTTCATGGCACCTGTACCATTGTGCATTCGAGAAATGAAGCGCAGCTTGATGACCGCGCTCTCAGCGTATCACTCGTTCAGGGACGAACCGCGGTGACTTCTATTTCAACCAGATACCCCGGGTTGGCAAGACCGGCCACCTGAAACACGGAACGAGTCGGCAGGAGCGGTTGTTGTGCAGTGCCGAAAAAGCCGGTGTAGCCCTTCATAAAACCGGCAAAATCCATTTTGCCTTGCTTCGCCGGATCCCCCACCAGGTACACCTGCATTTTCACGACGTCAGCCATGCCCAGACCAAGGCGCTTCAGCGACGTTTCGATACCCTGCAGTACATTTACCGTTTGCGCCTGGGTATCGCCATAGGCGGCGACGGTGTTTTTATCCTGATCGGCATGGATAATCGCGGGCACCGCGCCACTGAAATTCACCAACGTGGAGTTTGCCGGAATCTCAATTGCCAATGCGACCGGAAAATCGGTATTGGGAATTTTGTGGCGGATCAATTCACCGGCATTGGCCTGAGCGAGCAGCATAAATAGTCCCAGAGTAGCGCCAAGCGCCTGATGGATGGAGTTAATAAGCATCGTTTTCCCTCAATTTTGTGGTCAGTTCAGCGGCCTGTCAGCGCTTTTACCGTTGCCATGTTTACCGGTTCATTGAATGCATTGCCGTTGTGCGTGCGGATGTAGGTCACTACCGCAGCGATCTGTTCGTCGTCGAGGAAGCTCTTGAAGGCAGGCATGCCGCCCTGCCCTTGAGCCACCATGAACACCGGGTAAGCGTCCGCAGACAGCCGCGGATTGTTTGCCAAAGCCGGATAGGCTCCAGCACCCTGCGCACCTTGACCCTTTGCCATGTGACACCCCTGACAGATGGCCTTGAACAGGCCCTCGCCCTCTCGTTGCTCAAAATGTTTGCCGGGAGCGGACACTTGCGGGTCCAGCGCATGCGCGTGCCCACTCGCCAACAAGATCAACAGTAAGGCTGAATAACGTCGTTTCATTTACTGCTCCTCAGACCTTCGCGCTTGCATGGGCGACAATGTGCGCATGCAGACGGGTGATCGCATCCTGTGCTGAAAGGATGGCGCCTTCCTGCCAGGCCGGCAGGTGCGAGACATGCTCCCCGGCCAGTACCAGGCGACCATCGATCTGACACAGATTGTTGTAGTGAGCTTCCCGCGATGCCTCGGTCCACGCTCCATAACACCCGTTGCTCCAAGGCACACGATGCCAGCCGACGGCGATGCCGTTGTCAAACTCGGCTGGGTATTGCGGGTGAACTTGAGCGCCGTATTCGACAGCTTTTCTGATGCGCTCTTCAGGTGTCATGGCAGTAAATTCGAAAGCGTTGTTGTTCTCCCAGAGATAGCCACCCAGCAACACGCCTTTGCCACGACTGCCGTAATCGCAATTGGGGTAACCGATCTGCTGCATGGGTGAGTCCGTGTAACTCACACCGCCGTAGATATGTTCGTCCTGTTCCCAGAACCGTCGTTTGAACTGCAAGCCGATTTTCACCGAGGCGTTGTATGGCACCGCGCGAATGGCTGCCTGCATCGACGCGCCGCAGTCGATCGGGATCTGGCTCAGGATCGACAGCGGCAACGTGCAAACGCACCAATCCGCCTGCTCCTGCCGGGGTTGGCCACCCTCGCTGCTTTCCCAGGTGACGCTCACACCCTGGGCGTTCTGCTGGATGCGGGTAATCTTGGAATTGAACTGGATTACCCCCTGCAGTTGGCGGGCGAACGCCTGGGCAATCATGTCCATCCCTCCTACTGGCTGGAACAGGGTGGTCTGGAATTCATGCAACTGACCGACCATCAGGTACAGCCACATGCCTGACTGCAGCAGCGCCTGGCGCTCGATGATTGGCGAGGGCTGGGCTGCCGGCATCAGGCCGCCACCGGCATCCACGGCAAAGCCGCGACGCAGGCTGCTGGTCGTTGACTGGCGGTACTGATTATCGGCATCAAGGCCAGCCCAGACCCGAAGGCTTTCCAGGAGTTTTTGCCGATCTTCGGCCGTAACTTCCTGATCCAGCGCGCCCTGGTTGACGGCCTTGCTCAGCAACTCGGCAATATGGCCCTGGTAATCGGCCTGGACTTCGCGGTAGCGCTTGGGCTTTCCAGCGAACGCCTGGCTGTTGTGCACGAGCGCATTGTGGTTCACCTGCACGAAGGGCTCGAGCTTGACCTCGAATTTTTTGCAGTAATCCAGAATGGCGTAGTGATGGTAGGGAATTCGCCAAGGCCCCGGGTTGAAATACAGGCCCGGATCGAACCTGCACTCCTGGACGGCACCCCCCAATTCGGTGAAGCGATCACCGCCACGCAAGGTCCAGCAACGGCCTCCGGCCTTGGCGTTATATTCCAGGACTTTGACCTTGTAACCGGCCTGGCGCAGCTCATACGCAGCCGTCATGCCCGCGAGACCAGCACCCAGGACCAGCACTGTCGAACCTTTCGGTGCCTGGCTCAGCTTAAAATCCCCCGCGTAGGTCGACTCGCCGGCAAAGCTCAAGGCGCTCATGGCCTGGTACATTGCGGCAGCACCGGCCGTGTTGCCTATCCACCGCAGCAGCGTGCGGCGTGTCACTTTGGCTTGATCGATCATGACGACTTGCCCCCCAAACCCGCGATCAGCGGATAGTTGAGAATGAACTCGACATGGGCGCGCACACCGGTTTTGAGCGTGGCATCGTCAACGGTAAAAAACGGGCTGTGGTTGACGGGTGCTTTGAGCATGTCCTGGTCCGGAGAAGTTGCTCCGAGGAACACGAACAGCGCAGGGACCTTGTTCGCGTAATGGGCGAAGTCCTCACTCGCGGGAGAGAAGTTCGGGGTGAGTTTAGCGTTGCCATCAGCGGCCTTTTTCATCGAAGCCGCCATCATGCGAGTCAGGCGCTTATCGTTCATCAGCACCGGCGCGTACTCCGCGAGTTCGACTTTGGCGGTAACCCCATTAGCCTGGGCAACATGTTCGATCATCGGCGGCAATTGACTGAGGATGCCGTCGCGGATCTCATTGTTGTTGGTGCGCACCGTGCCCAGCATTGACAAGGTTTCCGGGATGATATTGCCGACCGTCCCGCCGTTGATTGCACCAATGGTAACGACGCCCATGCCTTGACTCAGGTCTGCGCGACGGCTGATGAGCGTCTGCATGGCAGTGATCATTTGCGCACCGGCCACTACCGGATCCGCGCCTTTCCAAGGCATCGATCCATGCACCTGGCGTCCTGTTACGGTAATGCGCAGGCCATCAGCACTGTTCAGGGTCGGCCCCGGTTTGTAGCGGATGTGTCCGCTCGGCAGCCCGGCCATGACGTGCAAACCAAAGATGGCGTCGACTTTCGGATTGTCCAGCACGCCCTCGGCGATCATTTTTCGTGCGCCGATTTCGGCGCCCTGGGTGAAGTTGTCGATGTTCGCGCCACCCTCCTCCGCGGGCTGAAACACGAACACCACGGTACCCGCAATCTGCTCCCGGTGATCGGCCAACAGCTTCGCCGCCCCCAGTAACATTGCGGTATGGGCATCGTGCCCACAGGCATGCATCACTGGGACTTCTTTGCTCTGATATTGCGCTCGTGCCGTGCTCGCGAAGGCCAGACCTGCAGGTTCTTGTACTGGCAATGCGTCCATGTCCGCGCGCAAGGCCATTACCGGTCCTGGCTTGCCACCTTTGAGAACACCAATAACTCCGGTGTTAGCGACGCCAGTCCGGACATCAATGCCAAGCGACTGGAGGCGATCAGCGACCAGCTTGGAAGTCTTAAACTCCTGGTTGCCGAGCTCGGGGTGCTGGTGGATTTTGTGCCGCAGCGCGATGACCGCCGGCTCTTCCAGCAAGGCGGCGGCCTTGACCCAGTCATCGGGCACGCTGGCTTGTGCAGCGCTGGTGAGTCCAGCGGCCAGCATTGAAACGAACAGCAGCGGATAGATGGATTTCATTGGAACTCTCTTTAACGAACAGGCACACCTCTCCTGCCCTTGGCGAAACCAGGAGAAGCCATACGTGTTGAAAAAAGGGTGATTGCCGTATAGCCAATCACCCTGAGGGAAACTCAGTCAGGCTGATGGCGAGTTACGAATAACGTAATGACCGTAGCGCTCAGCGAGATGGCGGCGATCAGGCTGAGGAGCAGCGCAGGCCCCCATGACTTGCCATCCGACAACATCAGGAACCCAGTGGCCAGAGCCGGCATGAACCCTGCGATCAGGCCGGAAAGGTTGGCCGACAACCCCAGACCGCTGTAATGCAAGTGCGCGGGAAACAGCCGAGTCAGGACATTGCCGATGGGGGCGTAGGCCACGGTTGACAACCCAAGGCCGAGGATCATTGCAAGGTTGATGTACATGGGTTCACGGGTATCAACCAGCCAGAAGATCGGGAAAGCCAGGGCCAGGGTAATGATGTAGCCGATGATCACCGTTTGCGTCGAGCCAATCCGATCAGCCAGCTTGCCGGACACCACGAGGGTGATCATTTGCATGACCGCTCCACAGGTCAACGCCGTGAGAATGACGTGGCTAGGCAAGTTCAGCGTCTTGGTGACATAGCTGATCATGAACGCGGTGATGATGAAGAAACCGGCATTGCAATACAGATAGGTGGCGATGCCCAGCACGAGCCGTCCAGGAACTTGGCGGAATAGTTCGAGCACCGGCATTTTCTCGGTTTTGTTCTCACTGGCCAGGCGTTGAAAAGCCGGAGTCTCTTCGACTTTCCAGCGCAACCACAGTGCTACGCCAACCAGCACGATGGACACCGCAAATGGCACCCGCCACGCCCATTCCAGGAACGCGTCGCCCGGCAAAGAAGCGGCCAGGGCGACGGCACCCGACGACAGCAAGGTGCCCGTCGGCGAACCCAGCTGCACAATGGCAGCGTACAGGCCGCGCTTTTTCGGTGGCGCATATTCGATCGCCAGCAATGTTGCACCGCCCCATTCACCACCTGCAGCAATACCTTGTACGGCACGCAGGATAGTCAGCAAAATCGGGGCGACGATACCGGCCGTGGCGTAGGTCGGCAAAAAGCCGATCATGGTCGTGGCCAGTCCCATCATCATCACGGTGATGACCAATGCGCTGCGACGCCCATATTTGTCACCGATATGCCCAAAAATCACTGCTCCCAGGGGGCGGGCAGCAAAACCAACACCGAAACTTAAGAATGCTCCCATGATCGAGATAGCCGGGACGTCACCAGGGAAAAACAGCGGCGCGAATACGATCGCCGCCACGGTGCCGAACAGAAAAAAGTCGTACCACTCCAGGGCAGTACCGATATAGGCAGCGATCACGATTTTGCGTGTCTGCGCCGCATCGAGACTCACCGGGACAGATCCCGGCTCGTCAGTCGATCTCACAGGGAGTGTGGTGGATTTCATTCGTACTCCGTTTTTCTTAGCTGTTATAGGTTTTTTCGAGCGGCGTCGCTTCAGAAAATTTTGAATGGTACGTTGACGATCAGGCGAAATTCTTCAAGGTTGCCTTCGATCTGATTTTCACTCGCGCGATGCCAGGCGTATCCGCTGAGTAGGTTGACCCCTTTCAGCTGTCCGGACTGGACGACATAACTGACGAAGGTTCCAACTTCGTAGTGGCTTTCATCACTCTGCTTGAGGACGGAGGAATAGATGCCGTTGCGGCCGCCATCATAGTCAGTGCCATCAATGCCCCACCCCTTGATGTACCAGAGAATGGTCTTGAAACCCGGGACGCCGTACGCCGTGAAATCGTTGCTGTAGTTGACTTGGAATGAGCGTTCATTTGGCCCGTTGTAATACGAGAGCATTGTGTTCGGCAGATTGATCGCATTGGATTCGGCCACATAGTCGAAATATTCATCCCCCTTGATCTGCTGCAGTCCGACTTTCAACGTATGGTTCTTGTAGGTCGGGGTGATGCTCAGGCCATACGCCTGCTGGTCGATGGTTCCCGCCACTTCCCGGCCGCTGGACTGGGTGTTGTAGAAGTCGAACTGGACATCTGTGGTGATCTCATCCCACTTGAATTTCTGCCCCAGCCCCAGGTATTGCCGATCCCAGATGTCCTCGAAACGCGAGGCATACGCACTGGCGCGCCACCCATTGCTGACCAGATAGTCGGCACCGGCGTAGGCCACCCAGTCGCTGGTGACCAGACGTGAGCCGAAACTGGGAGTCAAGTCCTGGCTGCCTGCACCGGTTCGCGGGGTTGCCTGGTCAAAGTATCCGGATTTGATCGTCAAGCCTTCAATGTCATGACTTTCCAACGAGACCCCGTCGAAGGCCGCAGGCAGAGTTCGGGTATCGGAATAACCCATTACGGGAGTCTTGACCTGATGTCTGCCGACTTTAAGCACCGTGTCGGACACCTTGAACTTCAACGCCGCGACACCGACCTTGCTCCAGTCATCAACTACATTGCCATCCTTGTCGACCAGCAAACGATTGCTGCCACCTGCGGTCGCCAGTTTGCTTCGCTCCAGCGCAATCGCAGAATAGGCCGACAGATCAATGCCAAAACCGAGCATGCCTTGGGTGAACCCGGACACATAGTCGAGCTTGAAGCCTTCCAGCCAAGCTGTCCGGTCCCTAACGGGCCTGCGTCCTTCAGAGGTCTGCGCGGAAAAGTAGGTGTCCTTTCTGCCGATTTCGTGCGAGTACCACATTCGGGTATTGAGCATCAGCGAACTGTCCTCGACAAAGCCGGTTTCCTTGGCTTGAACTCCCATAGAAGCTAGAAAAAGAGCGGCCGCGAGCGACCCGGCCACCTGAGGTGCCGAACGAACCTTATGCATAACTGAACGCCTTATAATTTTTGTGATGGCAGGCAGAAACTTGGACTTAAGCGTTTTTTGTTTTTTTATTGGGCGTGGTTGAGGCCGCACCAGCGTGCGATGAACACGGCTAGAACCTTTGTGACATCCATCATGCTGTCGATCGAAACCCATTCGTCAATGCCGTGAATGGAGCCGCCGACAGGGCCGTAACACGTTGCGGGAATCCCACCGTACAAGTTGAAAAACCGCGCGTCGGTGGCGCCCTCGAACGTCACCAGGGGTACTGCTTCACCGATCACATCGGCATAGGTTTTTTGTAGCGAGGTGATCACAGGCTGGTTCATATCGATCTCACAACCCTGCGCCTGAAATCCGCCATAAGTGACGTGGTACTGAGCAGAGAGATGAGCCGGATGCGCCAGGAACAATGCTTCGAGTCGAGCTTCGACCTCAGCCTTGATCTGCTCCACGGTTTTTTCCGGATAAAACCCAATGCGGATATCCAGACGGCACATCGACGGTACTGAAGACGTCCATTCACCACCCTGGATCTTGCCTAAGTTGAAGTTGATCGGTTTAGGATGGTGGTTGTAGCAGTGATGCCGGTTCGCAGGCTCGTTCCACTCGCTTTCAAGTGTTTTGAGGCCGGCGAACATCGCCAATGCAAAATCTACCGCGCTACTGCCCTGCGTCGCTTGGGCCGCATGTGCTGGTTTGCCGCTAATTTCCAGGGACAACCAGAGCACGCCCATCTGGCACGTCATCAAACCTGCGGTCGGCTCGGTAATAATGGCAGCGTCGGCAGTGTGTCCGGCGACCAGGCAGGCTAACGCGCCGTTCCCCGTGCATTCTTCTTCAATCACCGACTGCAGAATGACCTTGGCTGCAGGCTCGTAGCCCAGTCGTTTTAAGGCCTTGAACGCCATGATGTAGCTGACGATGCCGGCTTTCATGTCCGAAGCGCCGCGGCCAATCAGCTTGTCGCCGTCGACCCATGGCTGGAAAGGCGGCCGGGTCCATAGTCGCTCATCCCCTACTGGAACCACGTCTATATGGCCATTGAAAATAATCGACTTGCCCTGCACCACTGATGGCCGATGCGTGCCGATCACGTTGACTCGACCATCGTAGGAAACCAGCGATGGCGAGTATCCTGGGTGATCCTTGATTTGGCTTTCGTCGATCGTCAGCGCCTGAACTTCAAGTTCGAGCTCATCGGCAAACACTCTTTCCATTACGCTCTGCGCCGATTGTTCTTCACCCAGCAGAGAGGCGTGGGATACCAGCTCGCTGAGCAAGGCGATCGACTCGTCGCGCAGCGTCTCGACCGCGGCAACGATGTCTTTCTCAAGCGCACTAATGCTTATTTTTTTCATTATTCAGGTCCACAGGTAGCTGGATGTGGGAGGATCGTAAATTCAGCTAACCATGCCGTCCAATGCTGATTTGTTGGACTATCTATGCTTTGAAAGCATGGTATTGGCCAGCAAAAATTGAGTTGCAAACCCGCTCGAGCCGGACTGCATCGAGCGGGCCACCACAATCCGCTACAGCTGAATCCAGGTGGCTTTAAGCTCGGTATATTTGTCGAAAGCATGCAGCGACTTGTCGCGACCGTTACCTGACTGCTTGAAACCTCCAAACGGTGCAGTCATGTCACCCCCACTGTACTGGTTGACCCAGACACTACCGGCACGCAGAGCTTTTGCGGCCAGGTGCGCCCTCGACAGATCCCGAGTCCAGACTGCTGCTGCAAGCCCGTAAGGACTGTCGTTGGCGATCTCAATCGCTTGCTCCAGGGAGTCGAAAGAGATAACTGAGAGCACAGGGCCGAACACCTCTTCACGTGCGATATCCATGGCGTTGTCGACCCCATCAAACAGCGTTGGCTCGACATAGGCACCACCACTTTCTGCACGCACTTGCCGACCACCACCACGTAAGATCGCGCCCTGTCTTTGCGCTCTATCGATATGCGCCAAGACACTTTGCAGGTGCTGGTGGTCGACGACGGCACCCGCCATGCTTAGCGGGTCTAGCGGATGTCCAGGTACCCATGCCCGCAATGCTTCAATGACCATGGCAACAAAATCTTCTTTGATGCTTCGCTCCACCAGCAGCCTAGAACCCGCCGTGCAGACCTCTCCCTGATTGAACGCAATGGCCGCTGCTGCGGCTTGCGCCGCCACCTTCAGGTCCGGAGCATCAGCACAGACGATGTTGGCGCTCTTGCCACCCGCCTCCAGCCAGACACGTTTCATGTTCGACTCACCGGCATATACCAGCAATTGTTTGGCGATACCTGTGGACCCGGTAAACACCAGCGTGTCGACGTCCATGTGCAGCGCCAATGCCTTGCCGACGGTGTGCCCGTAACCCGGTAAAACGTTGAACACCCCCGCAGGAATGCCCGCGTCCAGCGCCAGTTGAGCCAGACGAATCGCGCTGAGCGGCGAGCGCTCGGAAGGTTTCAGAATCACCGAGTTGCCGGTGGCAAGCGCCGGGCCGAGCTTCCACGCACTCATCATCAGCGGGAAATTCCACGGCACAATCGCCGCGACCACACCTATCGGCTCACGCGTTACCAGGCCTAATTGATCATGGGGCGTGGCAGCCACTTCGTCGTAGATCTTGTCGATTGCCTCGCCGCTCCAGCGAATCGCGTCGACCGTCGCCACCAGGTCCATACCCAGGGCATGGGCAATGGGTTTGCCCATGTCCAGGGTCTCCAGCAACGCCAGTTCTTCACTGTGTTGCTCGATCAGCGCCGCGAAACGCAACATGATTTGCTTGCGGGCAACGGGTGCCTTGCGTGACCAGTGCCCGGATTCAAATGCCTTGCGTGCAACCGCCACGGCAAGTTGCGCGTCATCGGCATCACAACTTGCCACCTGACCCAGTACGCGGCCATCCACCGGACTCACACATTCGAACGTGGCACCCTTCGACGCCGCGGTGTAACGCCCGTCGATAAATGCTCGAGTTTCAATCGACAGCGACAGCGCACGTTGCTGCCATTGAGCATGGGTCAATTGAGCCATGGGAATTCCTTAGCGAGAGAGAGAAGACAATCAGCGGTGCAGATCGCTCATGCGCATATCTGGCCCCAGCAGGTCCTGAGGGATGCGTATTTCGATGATGCTGAAGGTGTCGCTGGACAGAGCACGATCAAGTGCGCTGGCGAATTGTTCAGTCTCGGTCACCGTTTCACCGTGACCACCAAACGCGCGGGCGTAGGCGGCGAAATCCGGGTTGACCAGATCGGTACCACTGATGCGTCGGGGGTGATGAATTTCCTGATGGGTTCGAATGGTTCCGTACATGCCGTTGTTCAATACGATGATCAACGGCTTCAATCCCAAGCCTCGGGCAACCGCCAACTCCTGGCCGTTCATCATGAAGCAGCCA
This sequence comes from Pseudomonas sp. HY13-MNA-CIBAN-0226, assembly GCF_040310305.1. Classification (NCBI taxonomy): domain Bacteria; kingdom Pseudomonadati; phylum Pseudomonadota; class Gammaproteobacteria; order Pseudomonadales; family Pseudomonadaceae; genus Pseudomonas; species Pseudomonas sp. HY13-MNA-CIBAN-0226. Next base: position 176,065 of record NZ_JBEOPS010000002.1, on the reverse strand, counting down.
TCGCCAGCCACCGAAACCACTTGCCGCTGCGGATGTGCAAGGGCAGCCGCGATAGCAGCTGGAACGCCGTAGCCCATGGAACCGTTGCGTGGCGACAATTGCGCTGGATAACCGTTGAACCGCAGGTAGCGCCCGGCCCATCCGGCATGGTTACCCGCGCCCCAGGTGCCGATCGCATCTTCTGGCAAGGACTGTTGCAAGTGCTCGAAAATGACATTGAGGTCGATGCGCCCGCCCAGTGGCGGTGGCCGACGATAGCGTTCGCCGTCCTGACGCAACGCTCGAGTACGCTCACCCCAAGGCAGCGGCGAAGCGGGAGTCAAGGTCTCGAGTGCGCGAGCAAATCCAGGCATTTGCGAGATGATCCGCAATGCTTGGGGATGCGCGGCACCCAGGCAGTCCGTATCGGGTAATACCGTCACCAGTGTGGCTGTATTCCATTGCACAGGGAGCAGCGCCCAGCTATCTGTAACGATGTCGCCCAACGGTGAACCAATGCCAATCACCAGGTCCGCGTCACGCAAGGCATCGGCCATGGCGCTTGAACGTCCATAGCCAAGCGACCCGACAAAAGACGGCGAACGATGGTCGATCAGATCCATGCAATTGAAGTCCACGGCAACCGGCAACTCGTAGCGCTCGGCCCACTGCTGGACCTGTCGGGTCGCCAGCGGCGTCCAGCCCCCACCACCCAGTATCACCAAAGGTTTCAGAGCACCGGCCAACAGACTTTCCAGCTCGGCAATGGCATCCGGGCCGGCCACAGCTTGCAGGGAGCGGATGGGCTGGACGGCCTGCGCCTGCACTCGATCACGCAACATGTCTTCCGGCAGCCCGATCACCACCGGCCCGGGCCGACCTGTGCGCGCCAGCGCAAAGGCGCGAGATACGATCTCAGGAATACGTTCGGCGTGCTCAATCTGGAACACACCTTTGCTGGTAGTACCGAACCAGCCATCCAGATCGAACTCCTGGAAGGACTCGCGGTAAGTTTCCGCGCGAGGAATGAGCCCGACAAACAGTACCAAAGGCACGCTGTCCTGCCAGGCGGTGTGCATGGCAACCATGGCGTTCGCCGCACCTGGACCTCGGGTCACCATGAACACGCCAGTGTTCCCGGTGATTCGAGCGTGGGCGTCGGCCATGTAACCCGCGCCACCCTCCTGACGACAAACCACCAGCTTGATCGGTGAATCGTGTAATGCATCCAGCACTTCCAGATAACTTTCACCCGGAACGCAAAACACTGTCTGCACACCTTCGTGAGTTAACTGGTCAACGACAAGCTGACCACCAGTGCGTTTAAACATCGCCCATTCCTCGATTGTTTTGAGATGCCGGGCGCGTTAGGCGCCTCAGGAATGTGGCGAAGACTAAGGATCGCGAACAATGTCGTCTAATGCTGAATGTTTTTAGTTTCAATGCTTTTTGCGCATACCCATAAGCACTGATAAACAGCTGATGCTTATCCTCTTGGGCTTGAAAATCACCGAACGCCGGCTAAAAAAGGACAGGGTGTCAGTTCCACAAAAAAACGGGCACCTTCAAGATGCCCGTTTTGATTTACGCCGCCGCCGACGCCTGCGCCCGTAACCGTTTACCAACCACTTCCAGCAGGTCACAACCATCACGCAGCGGAATGGCCAGCAGTTTGGAAAAGTCCGCCAGCACGACAGTGTCGCAACCAATCTCGGCGCGGAAGGCGATGTTTTCCAGCACCTGCGTGACCGTGCGGATGCGGTAATCGGCCATGGTTTGGAGGACGTCGAGTGGGGCTTGAGTGTCGATGAGCAGTGCGGCCGGAATCGCGTCGATTCCGGAAAGGGGGGCGTATCGATTCATTTGAAGATCTCTGTTTGATTGGCTCAATGCCGTCACTCAGTCGTCGCCAAACGATTGGGTGGCAGCTGTGCGCAGGTTGGCGAACCGGCACAGAGAACACCGGCAGACCCGAAGGTCTCCCGCGCACAGCCGCCATAAAAAAAGCGGCTTTGCGGGTGCGATGGCCCCTGCGAACAAAGCGCATAGGCATCGCATTGTCTGTAATCAAGTCGCCAAACCTGAATAGCCATTGTGGGCGACGCTGCGGACTACAAGCTTCATCGGAACAGCGGGCAAGGTCAGGCCCAATCAAGGGGTGCTCAACCAAGCCCTTTCACTTGTTCGGGAAACGCTCAAATTACGTAAGGCTCGAACAGGCATCGCACATTCACCCTCGCCTTCAGTTTCGCAGCCAGCATATACAACCCACCTACCTTGCGATGCAGAAACAGGACATCCACCGGTGGCGTGTGCCAGAAATCGCGATCGGCACCCAGTTGCCACCCTGCATCGCGCAAGCGTCCTGCGAGGTCGGACATCGCAAAGTCATAGGCACCTTGATGCCGCAGTGGCTCGCAGGCCTGGCAGATGAGGTCAGTCAGCAATAACCGATGCCTGGGCAGGGTTTCAGGCTGAAAGTAGCCGACAGCCAGCGCTGCCTCGGTGATGGCGGCGCGGTCTTCACGCAGGCCTGCAACGAGCAGTTTGCGAAATGCCTCGGTGCTGTTGCGGCTATAAAGGCGCGTGGCACCGAAGTCGAGCAACACTAACTGCCCGGTTTCTGGCTGGTAACGGTAGTTGGCAAAGTTGGGGTCGGTCTGGACGCATTGAAACTCAAACACCTCGCGCAGAAGCAGGCCGAACAGCAATGTCATGATGCGGTCGCGCTCTGCCTGTGGCGCGTGTTCAAGGGTCTCCAGTGGGCCGCCGTCGACGAAGGACATCACCAGAATGTTCGGCGTACTGAACTCGACATACTGGCGAGGAACCAGAAAATCCGGACTGTCGGCTAACAGTTGGTGAAAGCGCTGTAAGTGCATGGCTTCTTTCAGGTAATCCGCTTCATTTTGCAGTTGAAGCTTGGCCTCCTGGAGCAGCGGTGCGACGTCCATGCCGTGAGGCAGCAGCCCGGACATGCGCAGCAAAGCAGCGACGTTATCCACATCGCTGGAGATACTTTCGCGCACACCTGGATATTGCACTTTGATTGCCAGACGCTGGCCGTCTTTGCCTTGCGCAGCATGAACCTGGCCGATGGAGGCTGCCGCAAATGGCGTGAAGGAAAACCGTTCGAAGCGCCCTTCCCAGCCCTTACCCCAGCTTTCGTTAAGGACCTTTACCAACTGGCTCATGGGCATCGGATGCGCGTCGGAACGCAGGCGAGAAAGAATGTCGCTAAGCTCGCTCGGTAACAAATCCCCCGCATCCATGGATAACAACTGTCCGACTTTCATGGCCGCACCACGCAATTGCGACAGTTGCTCGGCCACCCGTTGCGCATTACCCGGCGTCAACAGCAGGTCACTGAACGCCGGACGTTTACCTTGAGCCAACTGCCGCGCACCTTCGGCCAGCATGCCGCCCACCACGCCCGAGGCCAAACTGCCAAAACGCATCAGCCGCGACAAGCGACTGCCCGGCACTGCAGACGATTCGGGCAGGCGCGGTTTCACGAATAAACAACTAAAGCGATTGCGCCAATAAGCAGGCAAACGCTAGCCACAGCAGTCAGGCGCAATCGCAATGGCAGGTACCAGGCTTGCAGGCTCACCACCCGAACCAACTGTCTGTCTTGCCAGAAGTGGACGACAAATCCGACGATCAACAGCAAGCAACCCAATGGCACCGGCAGCAACGTGCTGAGCCAACCGATAAGAGCCGGGATGACGCTCCATATAAGCCGGTCGCGGCGCAGTTCGGCACTCATGTTTTGCACTGACATACCGAAGCCCCAGTGCAAGGCGCCGATGAAGCTCAGGATGACAGCGCCATAGTTGACCAGCGCCTCAGCCCAAAACGGTCGATATTCTTGAGAAGTGAGGATGAGTAGCGCGAGACCCAAAAACGGTAGCAAACCGCCATAGCCCAGCAGGATGATATGCCTTGGCGGCGAGATCGAAGACGACAGGTTCATTTCAGTTTCTTCCAGTGCCGGATATACAAGACTGTAGACCCAAAAGCTGCGGCCTGATGCCAATGCTTTGCACTGGTACAGTGGTTTAATCCTTTCCTTGATTGACCGGCCGTTTTGGTCGATTGCAGCGCTTTGCGACAGGCCGGTTGAATCCACAGACACAAGCAGCCATTCAAAAACGCCTTCGAAAAACATCTGGATGTTGATCGTTAATTCGATGGAGTGGCCCTCGCTTTCTCAATGAGCCAGTCGATCAGTAACACGACCTCAGGGACGCCGCGACTTTCTTCATTGCAAATGCAGTAGTAATCCATGGCGGCTGGAACTTTCATTGAGAAAGGCTGCACCAGCCGCCCCTCTGCCAGGTCCCGCGATGAGTTGATTTCATCACTCAACGCTACACCATACCCATCCCGCGCAGCCTGTAGTGCGATACCAAAGTCCTCGAAATGGACGTCCGCGTCCCCCGGATACGGCAAACGGGCTTCCAGCAGCCAGCGCCGCCATTGTGTGCCGTCGTCTTCGTGCAATAGCCGGTGATGAATCAGATCCGACGGTTGTCGCAAACCATGCGGACCTCGCAACAACTGTGGGCAACAGACTGGAAACATGTGCAAGGGTTGAAGGGGGCGCCACCAGAACCCTTCCCAGATCGGAGCGTCATAGAGCACCGCGATATCTGCTCTGCGCCAGTCCACATCACCAAGATCGTCGGCGCTAATCACCCGAAGCTGAATATGAGGATGCTCCGCCCGGAATGCGAAAAGCCTGGGCATCAGCCAGGTTGCGCCAAAAATTGGTTCGGTAGAAATCGTCAGCACCTTTGCTGGTGGTTCTTTGAAGTGCTCCTGCGCTATCTGGCGCACGCCTTCAGTTATTTCGTGAATGCCACGAGCCACCGAGCGTTGCAACGCTAGCCCGCTTTGCGTCAGCACGAGGTGGCGACCTTGTTTGTAAAACAGGTCAATACCTAACGAGCCCTGCAACGTCCTGAGCTGCTGACTGACGGCACCAGGGGTCACATGGAGTTCAGCAGCAGCCGCACCGACATGGCCGAGGCGCGCAACGCATTCAAATACTCGAAATGCATGCAACGGTGGAAAGGACATAGGGGCTCAACCGTTTAGTTTTATTGTCATTTTATTTGGCAGTTTATATAGATTGTTTGACGGCTCGGCAATAATAACAATTGGGGGGTAGCTGAGCCAAAACAACAATTCAAAGAGCGCCCCCCTATGACAGCCATTCAGACACACCAAGAACATGCCTTACTGCAACGAAGTCAGCCGCTCCCGAGCCGCAGCGAGTTTGGAGGGTGCAAATCATGAAAGCCACGCTTGCACTGCTACTGATCGCTTTGGCGCTACCTGCTTCGGCCGCTGAGAAGGTTGTGCAGTTCTATGGCTGGGCAGAGTACGTTGGAGTTAAAACCCTAAAGGCTTTCGAGACGCAAACGGGTATCAAGGTCCAGTACGACACGTTTGATAGCGCCGATGTGCTGGAGACCAAATTACTCACCGGGCAAAGCGGCTACGACGTCGTCGTTCCGAGTATCGCCATGCTGGATCGGCTGCTTCAGGCCAAGGCTCTACAACCCAGTGGCATTCAGCAGACCCAGCGACTCGGCGAACTGGATCCTGTGCTCTTGTCGCAGCTGGCTACAGTCGATCAAGGCAATCTTTACGCAGTGCCATACACCTGGGGCACCACGGGGATGGCAATCAATCGCAAGGAGATCGAGAAACGCATTCCCGATGCACCAATAAACAGCTTTGACCTGCTGTTCAAACCCGAGTACGCGAGCAAGCTCAAAGAGTGTGGGATTTCGGTCGTCGATGCGCCGCAGGAAGTGATCAGTATGGCGCTGCACTACTTGGGCAAATCGCCTTATAGCAAGGATCGGGCTGACCTTAATGCCGTTCAGGCATTACTCACGCAACTGCATCCCTCTGTGCGTTACATCGGCACCGGCACGCAAAGCAGTGACCTGGCCAATGGCGACTTATGCCTCGCGCTGACTTACAGCGGCGATGCAGTCCTGGCCAGGATAATGGCTGAGACTGCGAAAAAGCCGTTCGACATCGATTATGTCATTCCTCGTGAAGGCACTCTTAACTGGATCGATACGCTGGCCATTCCGGTCGATGCACCTCACCCGGAAGAGGCTCGGGCCTTCATTGAATTCATCACCCGCCCCGAGTCGCTGGCCGACCTCACCAACAGCCTGTATTACGCCAACGCCAACACGGCGGCAACCCGGCTGATTGATAAAAGTATTGCTGACAATGGCGGCATCTATCCCTCCGCTGCCGTGCGCAACACCTTATTCGGTGAGGAGCCCATGGCCCTGCAACTCATGCGTGAGCGCACACGTGTCTGGTCCAACTTTCGTAGTCAACGTTGAGTATCTCCATGGAAAATAACAACCCAACCGATCAGGCGATCACCCGAACAAGCCTGTATGGCACTAACGCTGAATCGACTTACGGCGGTATTACCAGTTTCATGCGTCGGCGCTACAGCCGTGATCTTCGAGGCGTGGACCTGGTCATCAGCGGCGTGCCCTTCGACACGGCGACCAGCAACCGGCCGGGCAGTCGGTTCGGTCCACGCGCAATTCGTGAGGCCTCCGTTCAATCCGCTTGGGCGCGGCATTGGCCATGGGACTTTGATCCGTTTGACGTGTTGGCCTGCGTTGATTTCGGTGATTGCTCCTTCGACTATGGCTCACCTCAAGAGACCCCGGCCGCAATCAAAGCGCACGCCGATCACATTCTGGGGGCCGGCGCTGCGATGTTGACGCTAGGGGGTGATCACTTCATAAGTTATCCGTTGCTGCAAGCCCATGCCGCCAAACATGGCCCACTGTCCATGATCCATTTTGATGCGCACCATGACACCGAATCGGATGGTGATGAAATGCGCATCGATCACGGTTCAATGTTCTATCACGCAGTCAGGGAGGGTCTGGTTGAACCATCCAGATCCATCCAGATCGGCCAGCGCATGACCAACGATGATGTGATGGGCTTCCAGGTCGTGGATGCTCGGCAAGCAAATACCAGCAGCGCTCAAGATATTGCCCGCATGATTCGTGAACGAGTCGGTGACCACCCGGTGTATCTGACGTTTGATATCGATTGCCTGGACCCGGCATTTGCACCCGGCACCGGCACTCCGGTATGTGGTGGCTTGTCCACCTTCCATGCCTTCGAGATCTTGCGCGGACTACGCGGGATTAACGTGATAGGCATGGACGTGGTCGAGGTGGCCCCTGCTTATGATCATGCTGAAATCACGGCACTGGCAGCGGCGGCGCTCGCCATGGAAATGATCTGCCTGTATGCGGCTCGACATAAATTATGAGCTGACAGAAGAGGCTCCAAAAGCGATAAAGAGCCTTTCACTTGCGCCACGCGAACGTGAGGAGATGACATCGCCTTGATACTAAGCTGCATTACCACGGGTAATGGTTGAGACGAGTAGCTTTTACTAAGCCCGCTCAACCTGCTTATCTGAACGACTACTATGGGTCGATCGCAGCACTTTGCGACACGCAGGAAACAGACAACAGCAGGCGTTAGAGTGCCTATCCCCTGAAATGGCTTGCACCTGTTTCACCGTACCACCGGCGCATGCTCGGCCATCAATTCCATCACCCAGTCGATAAATGCCCGCACCTTGGCGCTGACATGGCGATTCGGCGGGAATGCCAGATACATCGGCATTGGCGGCATGTGCCAGTCCTCAAACAGCGGCAGCAACTCGCCGCTGGCCAGGTGCGGTTTGGCCATGTACTGCGGTAGCCAGATCATGCCCAGCCCAGCCAGGCCAGCGGCGAGGTAGGCATTGCCGTCATCGACCGTCAATTGCGGGCGGCCTCGGGCCTCAATGCGCTCCTCACCCCGCTGCATCGCGTAAGGCAAGGTTTTGCCAGTACGAAACCAGAGGAAGCCGACGGTACTGTGCCTGCCCTCGTCCAGCTCACGGGGATGCTCCGGCGTACCGAAGCGCTGCAGATAGTCGGGCGCGGCGTAGATGCCCAGTTTCAAATCGCCCACATGCCTTGCCACGAGGAACTGATCGGTGATCTCACCGCCACGTAACACGCAGTCGACGTTTTCGCCAATGATGTCGACGATGCGATCGCTCACGCCCAGGGTCAGCTGGATTTCCGGGTAGCGAGCAAAGAACCCCGGCAAGGCGGGTATCAGCAGCATTCGCGCCAGTGGACTGGGTACATCCACACGCAGCCGCCCGCGCGGTGTCATCGATGCGCTGGACAGACTGGTCTCGGCGTCGTCCATATCGACCAGTAGGCGGACGACGCGCTCGTAATAGGCTGCGCCGTCGGCGGTGACATTGACTTTGCGTGTGGTGCGGTTGAGCAGGCGCACGCGTAGCCTCGCTTCCAGTTGCTGAACGAGCTGCGTCACAGTGGTCTTGCTCATGTGCAGGGTGGCTGCTGCCTTGGTGAAGCTGCCGGTTTCCACTACTCGGGCAAAGGCCTGCATTGCATCGAAACGGTCCATTTCACGCCTCTCTCGGGTCTGGATAATTTGGATTCTACAAACAGTCATGACCAGAGTTGCCCGTTTATCCAGGTCTGCCTTCTTTCTACAGTGGCTCCATCGTAAACAGCGGGCCGCGATGGCCCCGAAGGAGCTATGCAATGATCAGCAAACGTGATGTCGTTTTCCCGCCTGACCGCCATGCACTGTACGAACTGCACCGCTACTCGCCGGCGATTCGCTCCAACGGCTTTCTGTTCGTATCCGGTCAGGTCGGCAGCCGCAAGGATGGCTCGGCCGAGTCGGACCTCGCGGCACAGGTTCGCCTGGCCTTCACCCATCTGAATGCGATCCTGGCCGAGGCCGGCAGTCGTTTCGAGGATGTGGTCGACACGACCATTTTCATCGTAGACCCCGACTCGAAATTCGAAACTATCTGGGAAGTTGCGGCCGAGTACTGGGGCGACGCGCCCTACCCCACGGCGACCGTTATAGGCGTGACCTGGTTGTCCGGCTTTGACTTCGAGATCAAGGTGATCGCCAAACTACCGCAATAGTGCCGGCCAGGGTCTTTTACCGGGTCGCTGTAAAAAGTAAGCCTCCAACCGAACATGCCGTCAGCAATTGGAAAAACGCTTAACTGGACGACGTCGCAGATGAACTCACCCGCGCCCTGCCTGCCTTCTTCGCTTCGTAGAGTTGCTTGTCCGCAACTTCTATCAAAGCCTGGAATTCAAGTTCTCTAGTAGGAGTCAATGTTGCAACGCCTAGGGAAACAGTCACAACACGATCTACATCAGAAGCAGAATGTTCGATGCCCAATGCCCGAACTCGCTCCTGCATTCTTTCTGCAATCTCGACCGCCCCCGAAAGCACGGTATTGGGCAGAATGCAGGCGAACTCTTCGCCACCATATCGAGCCACCAGGTCATAGGGCCGTCTAACTGTTTCAGATAACGTTTGGGCAACGGATTTCAAGCAATCATCGCCAGCCTGGTGTCCGTACCGGTCGTTGTAGAGTTTGAAATAGTCGACATCCACCAAAATGAGCGATAGCGGCTTTTGCTCTCTAAAGCACAGACGCCAACCCGCCATTATGTCCTCATTAAATTTTCGTCGATTGGCCACTCCAGTAAGCCCATCCATCAATGCCATGGAACGCAGCAGATCGCTCTGCAGTTTCAGGGTCAGATGTGTTCTGACCCGTGCTCTGACAATGGTGGCATTGATGGGTTTGGTGATGAAGTCCACCGCGCCAAGCGCCAGCCCCTGCATCTCATCTGACTCCTGCTGCTGTGCGGTAATGAAGATGATGGGTATGCCTTGGGTCATAGGATCAACCTTGAGTCGACGGCAGACTTCATGCCCATCCATACCCTCCATGACCACGTCCAGCAGAATCAAATCGGGCAGTTGGTTCTGGCATACGCCGATTGCCTGCTCACCGCTGGTGGCCATGAACACATCACAGTCCTCACGAAATAGCTCATGAAGTACCCGGATATTAGTCGGTTGATCGTCAACAATAAGGAGTTTTGGACGTTTAAAGGAATGGGGTAACCAGGTTTCAATCGATTGTTCCATCAGGCAGATCTCAGCAGATCACGACCAATCGGCATCGCAGCGCGAAAGTCTAGCGACTGCACCCTGACAACCAGTTCGTCGAACTGTGGGCGCAGGGAGTGCGGCATTTTTGGCGCCAATGCGTCTGCCAGTTCTATGGCTTGCAGGTTTCCCGTTTCCAACAATAGCAAAATCTCCTCCAGGGACTCTCTCCATTGCACCAACGCAATGGAGTCCTCGTCAGCACTGCTTTCAACATGCAGGCCCTGGGCAAAATCGGCATTCATTTGCTCAAGGCTTTGTTGCAGTAACCTGTTCAACTCGTCAAACCAAATCGGGTCGGCCAAAAGACTGGCTACAGACTCAGAATCGGCAGATATGAATGTGTGCTCCAGGTCGCCTGCCAGCAGCGACAATGCCTTGGCGCCCATAGTGCCGCTGCTACCTTTAATGGTATGGAGTACAAACGCAGCTCCCGATGCATCTTGCCGCTGGATCTGATCACGCAACTGCACAAGCTGTTTTTCCATCTCAGGGCCAAAGGTACGCAGCACGTTACGGATCAAATCAAGGTCACCACCAAAGCGGTCAATAGTTGATGCACGAGACTCTATAACGCCGTCTCCTGAATTGACTTGTCCCAAGGTCAATGTTGCCTGGCTATCTTCACTGCCCGCCTGAGAGAGCAGCGTTACGACGAGTTGCTCCAGGTCTATAGGTTTACCGATATGATCATTCATCCCCGCAGCAAGGCAGGCTTCACGATCGGTATTGGAGACATTTGCGGTCATCGCCACAATCGGCAGTGTTGCAAAGCGTGGGTTCGATCTAATGCGACGAGTCGCCTCCAAGCCATCAATGTCTGGCATCTGGATATCCATTAGTACGACGTCGAAGGACACACGCTCATTCATCACCTTGCTCACACCTTCCAGCCCGCCTTCAGCCAGTGTCACCAGCGCGCCTTCCCTTTTCAGTAACTCATTGGCTACCTGTCGATTGAGCATGTTGTCTTCCACCACCAATAGCCGTAGCCCGGCCAGACGTGGTGGTCTCTCAAGCGTTGAGCGGGGAACGGGGGACTGCAGAAGGTCTTTGCCCTTGAATGCTCTCTGGACAGCGTCGGCCAGTTGCTTGGGAGTGACAGGTTTGGTGAGGAACCCCACGAAGGGAGCGTCTCCCGCCTGGTGGACGTCGGCCAATACCTCGCGGCCGTATGCCGTGATCATAATGACCATCGGAGGTGGTACGCCGTTACCCCGCTGCTGGATCAATTGCGCAGCGCTCAGCCCATCCATATCGGACATCCGCCAGTCCATCAGCACCACGTCGTAGGCCTCACCTCGCGCTTGGGCTTTCTTCACCCATTCCACCGCTTGTGTGCCACTGCTGACGCGGTCAGCCTTCCATCCCAATCCATGAACGGTTCGCAATAGCAATTCACCTGCCATGGCGTTGTCGTCGACGACCAGAATCCGTAAGGACACATGGATTCCAGCGCCGGCGGTTCCCGGCAGTGACGTCGGCGCTACATCCAGAGTGATATCGAACCAGAAACGACTCCCGACACCTTGCTGGCTCTCCACGTGAAGTTCACCACCCATCAGGGTGACCAACCGCTTGCAGATCACTAATCCCAGGCCTGTGCCGCCAAAGCGCCGGGAAGTCGAGGCCTCGGCCTGAGTGAAACCTTCAAAAATGCGCTCAAGCTGTTCCGGGCTGATACCAATGCCGGTATCAGAAACGGCGATGCGCAAGCTCACAGCATTCTCCGTGCGCATCAGTTGTTCAATGCTGACCACGATCTGGCCTTCCAGGGTGAACTTGAGGGCATTGCCCGCCAGATTGATCAGTACCTGCTGCAGTCGCAGGCTATCGCCGATCAGGTCGTTCGGTAAATTGGAGTCCAGGTCGAACATGACCTCAACCTGCTTCTCGCCCTGGTTACCTGCCAGCACTACCGCGAGGTCACACAAGAGCGGTTCGAGCTCGAACGGGTGCACATCAAGTTGCAGTTTGCCCGCCTCAATCTTGGAGTAATCGAGGATGTCATTGAGTAAACCCAGCAGTGATGTCGCAGCGGTCTGCGCTTTGATCACATAATCGAGTTGGCGGCCATTGAGGTCAGTGTTCTGTACCAACTGCAACATACCCAACACCGCGTTCATCGGTGTGCGTATTTCATGACTCATGTTGGCCAGGAAGGCAGACTTGGCCGCACTCCCTGCATCGGCCTGTTCCTTGGCGTAAAGCAGATGAGACTCCAGCTCGCGCTGGACGGTGATGTCCCGATTGATACCGGTCACCCGCGAAGCTGCACCGTTTCGATCGCGTTCGACCTGCGCGCCTGCATGTATGAAGCGGATCTGACCGTCCGGGCGAACGACACGAAAAATAGTGTCATACACATCAGTCCCCTCGACGGCAGCATTCAGCTTTGCAGCCGCTGCCACGACATCCTCAGGGTGAACACGTGAGTACCAGTGCATATAGTTCACACCGGTATGCCGCAACGTCAGTGGCTGCCCGTAGAACTCGAACATACGGTCATTCCACTGCAGGTTATTGTCCGCCAACGTCCAGGACCAGACGCCCAATTCGGCCACTTCAGCAGCCATCAGCAGTTGATCGTGCACAGCCATCAGTTCGCTGCGTTGTTCCAGTGTCGTCTTCAGGCTCGCCGCCAGTTCCTTTTCTGCCGCTTTACGTTCGGTGATGTCTACCGCAATCCCCAGGTAACCGCTCAATACCCCATCGGCATCGCGCATGGAGGTGACCACTAGCGTGACAGGAAACCGCGAGCCATCCTTGCGTGTGTAAGTCCACTCCCGGGTTTCTGCGCCTTCAAGCTCAGGTTTATGGGTAAGCACACGGAAACCGTCGATAGGCTGAGCGTACTCCTCGCTCAGCTCAACGCCACGTGCAGCGACTTCCTCTGTGACATGGAAGAGCGCCGGGGTGCCTTTGCCTGCCAATTCAACGGCGTCATAACCCAACAAATGCTCGGCGCCTTTGTTGAACACACGGATAACCCCATCGAGATCCGTCGCAATGATCGATACCTCAGTAGCCGAGCGTAGTACCGTGTCCAACAACAGATTGAGATGCCGCAACTCGGATGTTCGTTGCGCAACCTGCTCTTCGAGGTTGGAGTTGAGTTCAAGGATTCGGGCCTCTGCCACTTTTTTCGCCGAGATATCCCTTAATGTCTTGGACGCCCCAATGACGCCACCACCCTCGCCATAAATGGGCGAGATGCTGACGGAGACATCGATCAGTCGCCTGTCTTTGTGATGGCGTTGCGTATCAAAGCTGTCGATGCGCTCACCCGCCCTGATGCGCGCAAGGATATGAGCTTCCTCTGTGACAAGCGCTAGCGGAACTATCAAATTGGCCAATGTCTGGCCCACGGCTTCCTCGGTGGTATAACCAAAAAGGTGCTCGGCCCCTTGGTTCCAGTTGGTGACGACGCCATCGAGGTTTTTTCCAATAATGCCATCGCATGAGCTTTCGACGATGGAAGCCAGGCTTGCCTGCTCGACAAGTATCTGCCGCCGACGTTGACGGCTGACACTCACGACACTCGCCAGGGTCGCAAGAAGAAGCGTGAGAAAACCACCGAAAAACAGCACAACTTTTGGTGAGACCTGATGCAGGCGCTGGATAAACAGCGAGTTTGCGCCGAGTTCGACTTGCCACCGCCTCCCGTATACCTCGCGCTCCAGCTGATGGGTCATCAGCGTTTCACGGTGACCCGAGTCGGCGGTGCTTTCATAAAACAGTTTCTCTTGTCCTGGGACGGTGATATCCCTTAATCGTAAATGTACCGTCTCATCTTCTATGCGCAGCCCTCTGAGTACCTCCCCTGTCCGCAACACGACATAGCTCCAGCCAAAAGCTGCGGCCTCGCGATCAGCAACACTCACCGGAGTCACTCCGTCGCGAAAGATAGGCATCAACACCAGGAAAGACTGCTGCGGTTTCCCCATGGCCTGTATTAACGTGATTGGCCCAGTGATCCGTGCAGCACCGCTTTGTATCGAAGATTGTGCCGCCTCTCGCCGCGATGTCTCTGACGCTATGTCCAAGCCAATGGCAGCCTGGTTAGCTTCAGCCGGTTCGACATACTGAATAACGTAGCGCTCGCCTGAATGGGCTGAGAATTGATGAATGGAAAAATCCGCTGGGCCGTCAGATCGAGCGGACTTGAGAAACTCGTTTTCATCGCGCTCTGGTACACGCCTGATAAAACCAAAGGCACTGGCGCCGGGGAACTCGAAAGCGAGGTCACGGGTTCTGTGATATCGGCGAAATACTTCACGGCTAATATCATATTCGCCTGCTGTCAGCACCGCTCCACGAACACCTCGCAAACCGTACTGGTAAAGATTGAGACGCATTAAAACCAACTCTGCGGCCTCTTCGGTCGCAGCTCTAATCGCTTGTTGGGCCTGCTGTTCGTTGCTGCGTTCGAGGATCCAACCTCCCAGAATGCTTGCCCCTAACCCTACGACCAGAGTGATAGCTACCAGCCAGTTCCATGCAAAAAACTTATGCCTTCTCACCCGCATTGCCCCACTGCAGAAGGCCTTCAGCCTTCAAGATTAAAGTTCAAACCCTGTTGGGGCGCCGCAAGATGTCCAACCTGCAAACCACGAATACGCTCATGTCAGGCCAGCTAATCGTTGAAGTTTGTCTATGTCTGGTCCGGGTTCGCCGTTGTTCATGGCGGCAGCAAGGCGCATCACCACTTGTTCACGGCGAACTTGCATGTGGGGCAACGCGTAAATTGCGCCTATCAGCTCGCGTAGAGCCATAGGCAGCCCCCAGCGCGCTTTCAAGCGAATGGCAAAAGGTGCTGAGAAATCACGGACAGCGTGGGTAAGCGTTTCTTCGGCCACGCTATTGCCCTGGTTCTCCCATTTCCGAGTCTGGTACAACACACAGAGTTCGCCCATGCGGTGCAGCAGGGCCGCACTTTGCAGCGGGGCGGGATCCAGGCCACATCGTTGAGCCAGGAGCACCACTCGTTCAGCTAAACGCTCGGCATCATCCAGATGAGCCTGGATAAAAGTCACCAGCATGCCGTCAGGTTGAGTATTGGCCTGTCGCAGGGCCTGGCTAATCGCCAGATTCACGCTGGTAAGCCCTCCTAACCGTGCCAGAGCAGCGTTCAAATTCGTGCATGGCTGGCCGAGCCCGAGATACGCGGCACCGTTGGCGGCGGCAATCAAGTGGGCGCATAGCCCCGGGTCATACTGCCAATCATTGGCGAGTGCTCGTAAATCCATTGGCACCCCGCCATAGCCGAGCTGAAGTTTGTCTTTTACCGAGGCGAGTAAAGGCAAGTCCAACTCATCCGCAGACAAACCACCGAGATAGCTGACCAGGTCTTCAGTGTTGACAGGCATCGCCCGGGGGAGCTCATCAAGCGGAAGGAGCGCGTCCAGGCATTTTACGACGCGCGAAACCTGGAATGGCTTGGTGAAAAAGGCACTGATCCTCAGCGACTTTACCGCCAGTACACTGTCTCGATCAGCGCGCCCGGTGATCATGATCAGCGGCGTGCTTTGATCTTTTTCACGAATTTTCTGCAACAGCTTGACGCCGGGGGCATCCGGTAGATTCCAGTCAGCCATCACCAGGTGCCTGGCTCCCAGGCGTCTAACGCGCTAGCGACATCGGTAAAGCAATCGACCTGAGCAACCGGACGGATGCTCAACACGAGCTGTTTTAAAAGATCGGATATCCAGGGATCATCATCCAGGATCATCACACGCATTCGGTAATCCTCAATGGATTGATACCCAACCTCGCAACGTCTTAGCGGCTGGCTATCAGCCAACAGCAAACATGGACGTCGTGGAGATCAGAGGGTGAGGTTGTTACCGAGCGATTTTGAGTAAATCCCGGCAATTTCCCTTTGATTTGCAGCTTGATAGGATCCTTGAAGGATCGAATCTATTCCTGACCCGCGAACTATACAAGCGAGCAAACAGCTCACAGGTAGTTAGGCTGGGGGGTTAGTGGCGAGAGCAGCAAAGCCAGCTGAACTGGACTATCTGATACAGCAGTGCCCATTGGGCCGAAAGCTATTCATTCACACGGTGCTTGCGCATGGCTTTGGCAAGCAGCCAATAAAAGACCATCACCAAAGGAATCGGCAGCATTAGCAGCAACAATGCGCGGACGCCGTTCGACAGATCTCCGGTATCGAGGCTGGCCAGAGCCATCAAAATAATCAGAGACGCGAACAAGTTGCACACGCAAATGGTCATCACCCGGTAGAACAACCTGATCTATTTCAACGAAGTGGACAAGGGCTGGCACTTCGCTGCGTGGGAACAACCGGAGTTATTTGCCAGGGAACTTCGCGCGGCGTTCCGTAGCTTGCGCTAGCCCCCGCGATGAGTTGACCTGCCCACTATCCACGTGGGCAGGTCTCCTGGGAGTGGGTATCCGGATGCTTAGTGGACTACTCGAAGAAAAAATAACCCCTGGTTTTTGACATCACTGTTCACGCACATGGACAGTGATGGTGCAGGGGCTGTGAAAATTCAAGCAACCCCTGCCCCTTTGCCTAACCTCGCAGGAAAGCGAGCAAGTCGGCGTTGATGGTGTCGGCGTTGGTCGTCGGCATTCCGTGGGGGAAGCCCGAATAGGTTTTCAGTGTGCTGTTTTGCAGGAGCTTTGCCGACAAAGGCCCAGAGTCTTCGTACGGCACGATCTGGTCATCATCACCGTGCATCACCAGCACTGGAATGGTGATGCGCTTCAGATCTTCGGTGAAGTCGGTCTGGGAAAAGGCCACGATCCCGTCATAGTGCGCCTTGGCACAGCCCATCATGCCTTGCCGCCACCAATTCAGGATGATCCCCTCGGACGGTTTTGCCCCAGGGCGGTTGTACCCGTAGAAAGGTCCCGCCGGAACGTCATGGTAGAACTGTGCGCGGTTGGCCTTGAGCTGTGCCTGCAGGTCATCGAAAACCGATTTTGGCAAGCCGCCGGGGTTGCTCGGGGTCTGCACCATCAAGGGCGGCACGGCGCTGATGATGGCGGCCTTCGACACTCGGTCTTCGCCATGGCGAGCAATGTAATGGATGACCTCGCCGCCTCCGGTGGAATGCCCCACATGGGCTGCGCCTTGTACGCCCAGATGGTCGACTACAGCCGCGACGTCATCAGCATAGTGATCCATGTCGTGCCCGTCCCAGACCTGGCTGGATCGCCCGTGGCCACGCCGGTCGTGCGCAATGACCCGATAACCGTTCGCCAGAAAAAACAGCATCTGCGCATCCCAGTCGTCCGCGCTGAGAGGCCATCCGTGATGAAAGCAGATCACCGGGGCATCGCGTGGCCCCCAGTCTTTGTAAAAGATCTCAACACCGTCCTGCGTAGTGACGTAGCCCATGCTCGCATCTCCAGAATGAAATGACGGGCCTCTGCGCGCTGCCTGGCCACCCGGCCTCTTCAGGTTTACAGTCACTTCAAGGCCAATGGTTTTCCCGGGTGGACCATGAGAATAGGCGAACTGACGACAATCAGCGGACCGCGGTTCTGACTACCAATCGAGCGGCCTGATCACGGCCACGGGCTCGAAGGCACGACAACCCTAACGATCGGTGATCAGCGTGCCGTCAATGCTCTCGGCAAATCCACCACCGAAGACCTGCGCCGGGGTGGCAAAGCCCGACCGGCGGTCACCTTTGAGCACTCGACGTGCTACGGCCGTGCTGCCAGTTTTTGTAGACGAATTCCAGGCTGTACCCGTCGAGGTCCATGCGCACGGTGATACCCAGCGGTGCCAACGTCGCTTCGTAGAAACCGATGGAGCGCTTGATGTCGCTTACTGAAAGAAAAATGTGATCCAGCATGCTGTAGCCCTCGCGTGTTCAGATGTTGTAGCCGCCGGCGACTTCGATGGTCTGGGCATTGATCCAGGCGCCGTCCTCGGACAACAACATGGCAATGACCCGTGCCACATCCTCTGGCTCGCCGACCCTGCCGAGCGCTGTTTGCGCTGCCAGCATGGCTTCGAACTCATCATTGAGCCCGCCGCCCAGTTCGGTACGAATAGCGCCGGGCGATACGGCGTTGGCACGGATGCCGCGCTCGCCAAACTCCTTGGCCATGTACCGGGTGAGCACTTCCAGCCCCCCCTTGAAGGCCGCGTAGGGCGCCACGCCAGAGGTGGCCACACGGGTCGTGGCGCTGGTCAGGTTGACGATACTGGCGTTGTCCGCCAGTAATGGCAGCAGCGCCTGGGTGAGGAAAAACGGGCCTTTGAGGTGGACATTGCACAGGCCATCGAACTGCGCTTCGCTGACGCTGGCCAGGGGATTGAACAGGCCGTACCCGGCGTTGTTGACCAAGCCCGCCAGGGTGGTCGCCTGCCAGGATTCGCGCAAGGCCAGTACCACCGACTCGCGAAACGCCGGGAAGCTGGCTACGTCAGCGACATCCAGCTTTAGCGCGACGGCCTTGCCACCGGCTTTCTCGATGCGCCCTGTAACTGCAGCCGCAGCCTGGGGGTTGGTGTTGTAGGTGAGGATCACCCCCAGGCCTGACCGGGAAATGTGTTCGGCGGCACTTGCGCCGACCTGCCCAAACCTGCCGCACGCTACGAATACAACGCCGGCTTTTGTGTGGCGTCAGTGACCACCGAATTGATGGATGCCTGGGTGCGCATGCTGCGACTGATGGGCGACCCCCAGGCTATCGCCGCCCTGGCCCCGGTGTATGAGCGTGAGATTCTGTTCCGTGTGCTGCAGGGCCCCCACGGCTGGATGCTGCGCGAGATCGCCGCCCCCGATACGGCCATGGCCCGCGTCAGCATGGCTATCCAATGGATTCGCCGTGACTTTGCCCAGCCGATCAGGGTGGAAAGCCTGGCAAACCGTGCGTCAATGAGCGTCTCGGCGTTTCATCGGCACTTCAAGGCGGTGACCAATTTTAGCCCTTTGCAGTATCAAAAACGCGTACGCCTGCTCCAGGCGCGAACGCTGATGGTGGCCAATTCCAGGAGCGTGATGGCCGCCGCCTTTGAAGTCGGATACGAGAGCGCAACGCAATTCAGCCGGGATTATGCGCGGGTGTTTGGCTTACCTCCCGCGCAGGACGCCGCGAGGATTCTGGGCGAGACGAGAGCTCGATAGGCGCGCGTCTCGCCCCAAGTATCATCCAGACGCGCGCGCCATAAGAGCGCTTTCAGTTCAATGGCGCCACAATCAAGCAGCGGTCGAAGTCAGCCTGGATCTGTTGCCGGCATACCCCCGCTCCAGCCCGGCGCGGCAATGTCCTCGTAATGGATCTCAACCAACTGGGTCAGGGTGAGGCGTTCAGGTAAGGCCGTAAATCAGCACACGGTCCAAGTCAGGCGTTAAGACGCCATCACAACTGATAATTGTTCCCAAATAAGTAAAAACCTCATTTCACATATAATTACATTTGCGTATGATAAGGATTCTCAATAACAGCAAACCGAATGAGAATTCGCATGATCGCCCCCATTTCCTCGCGTTCAAAAAACTCCGCCACGCAGCGCTCGCCATCCCAGCTGCGCCCTCTGGCCCTGGCAGTGCACGTTCTTGCTGCCGGTATCGCCCTGACTGCACCCTCGGTGCAGGCGGCGGAACAGACTGAACAAAAAGAGAATGGAAACTCTTTGAACCTGGCCCCTATCGCAATCACCGAGACTGCCGCCCGCGAACGCAGTGCCGTAACCGAAGACACGAACTCCTACACGACAGATGCGGCTCGCACTGCAACGCCTTTGAGCATGTCGCTGCGCGAGACCCCGCAGTCGGTCAGCGTGGTTACCCAGCAGCGCATCCAGGATCAGGATTTGAAGACCATCGTCGACGTGGTCAACAACACCACGGGTGTGTCGGTCAACCGCTACGAGACCAGCCGCGCGCAGTTCAACGCACGCGGGTTCGAGCTCAACTCGTTGATGATCGATGGCGTGCCCACCATCTACGAGCAGCCGTGGAGTTCGGGGGAGATTTTCAGCAGCCTGGCCATGTATGACCGCGTTGAAGTGGTGCGCGGCGCCAACGGTTTGATGACCGGTGCGGGCGACCCTTCGGCGTCGATCAACATGGTGCGCAAGCGCGCCAACAGCACCGCCCTCAAAGGCTCGGTGGAACTGAGCGCCGGTACCTGGGACACCTATGGCGTCGAGGGTGATGTGTCCACTGCGCTGAACGAGGAAGGCACGATTCGCGCGCGTCTGGTTGGCGAGACCAACGAGGGCGACACCTGGATCGACATGAACTCCGACAAGCGCCAGACCCTCTACGGCACCATGGACATCGACCTGACGCCAGACACGACGCTCTGGTTTGGTTTGAGCCACCAGGAAAACAAGACAGACTCGCCGATGTGGGGCGGCCTGCCGGTCTGGTACGCGGACGGCAGCCGGACCAACTGGAGCCGCTCCAAGACTACCTCGGCCAAATGGAGCAAGTGGGACACCACTTACGACACCTACTTCGTCAATCTCGATCACAAATTTGCCAACGACTGGCAGATGAACCTCAGCTACAACCGTGGCGAGCGCACCGGCGACTCTTCCCTGCTCTACCTCTCGGGCAATCCAGGCCGCAACGGCAGCGCGCCCATGTCTTCATTCCCGGCAACCTACAAGACCGAGACCACTCAGGACGACTACGCAATTCGCTTCAATGGGCCCTTCTCGCTGCTGGGCCGCGAGCATGAGCTGGCCTTCGGTTACGTGGATAGCAAGCAGAAATTCGACGCCGACTCACTGGATGCGCGAACCGGCTTTGAGGGCGTGGCCGACTTTGATGCCTACGACGGCAACTTTGCCGAGCCGGTCTGGGGGCCGCGCACCGATTATGGCTACAGCGAGACTCGCCAGAAGGGTCTTTATGCCGCCACCCGCCTGAACGTGACCGACGACTTGAAAGTGATTCTGGGCGCGCGCGAGAGCTGGTACGAAAAGACCAGTGACGACGTGTTCTCGGAAGTCAGCAAGGTGGATGTTGACCATGAATTGACCCCCTATACCGGCGTGGTCTATGACCTCACCGACAACATCTCGGCCTATGCCAGCTACACCGAAATCTTCCTGCCACAATCGGTGCGCGACAGCAGTGGCCAGACACTGGAGCCCATCGTCGGCGAGAGCACCGAAATGGGTCTGAAGGGCGAGTTCTTCGGCGGCCGCTTGAACACCTCCGCAGCGATCTTCCAGATCAAACAGGACAACCTTGGCCAAAGCACCGGCGTGCTGATCGATCCTTCGAACCCGGTCGGCGGTTTTGCATACGAAGCCAGCGAAGGTGCAACCAGCAAGGGCTTCGAGCTGGAAGTGTCCGGCGAACTCGCCACCGACTGGAATGCCTCGGTGGGCTACACCCAGTTCACCGCTGAAGATGCCAACGGCGACGACGTGAACACGCTGTACCCAACCAAGTTGCTGCGTACCTTCACCACCTACCGCCTGCCCGGCGCGTTCAACAAGTTGACTATCGGCGGCGGCGTCAATTGGCAGGACTCGATCTATACCTACGCCACCAACCCGGCCGGCAACTCCGAGAAAATCCAGCAGGACGCCTATGCATTGGTCAACCTGATGGCGCGCTACGAGATCACCGACAACCTCTCGGCACAGGTCAACGCGAACAATGTCACCGACGAGAAGCACTTCGACATCTTCGATGCCTACGGTGCCCTGACCTACGGCGCCCCGCGCAGCATTACGGCTTCGGCGAAATACCGCTTCTAACGATCGCGGCGATGCCGGTGTTGTATGCACGACCTCTGTGGGAGCAAAGCTTGCTCGCAATGGCGGTGTGACTGGCACACCGCGGTGCTCCGATCGCCGGCAAGCCGGCTCCCACAGTCCAGTGTTGTATGCACGACCTCTGTGGGAGCAAAGCTTGCTCGCGATGGCGGTGTGACTGGCACGCCGCGGTGCTCCGATCGCCGGCAGGCCGGCTCCCACAGTCCAGTGCTGTATGCACGACCGTTATGGGAGCAAAGCTTGCTCGCGATGGCGGTGTGACTGGCACACTGCGGTGCTCCGATCGCCGGCAAGCCGGCTCTCACAAGACAGTCGCAAGATTAATGTTATAGAATAACATTACCTTCCAATCACTGCCTGCGATTTCCTCATGACAATCCCTGTCCACATCCCTCCCGCCACACGCCTGAACCAGCGCCTGCTATCCATCGATGCCCTCAGGGGATTAGTCATCCTGTTCATGCTGCTCGACCACGTGCGCGAAACGTTTTTCCTGCACCGCCAGGTAGCTGACCCCATGGGCATCGACACCACTGAACCGGCCCTGTTCTTCAGCCGCACCCTCGCCCACCTGTGTGCCCCGGTATTTGTCCTGTTAACCGGTTTGTCCGCCTACCTCTACGGCGAAAAGCATCAGGGCAAAAGCGACGTCTGCACCTTCCTGTTCAAGCGCGGCCTGTTCCTGGTGGTGCTGGAATTCACCCTGGTGAATTTCGCCTGGACCTTCCAGCTCCCACCCAGCGTGATCTACATGCAAGTGATCTGGGCCATCGGCGTCAGCATGATTGCGCTTGCCATCCTGGTGTGGCTGCCTAGGCCCGTCCTGTTCGTTGTGGCCGCGATCATCGTCGCCGGGCACAACCTGCTCGACGGCCTGCACTTCCCGGTGGGCTCAAGCCTGCACGTACCTTGGGCGATCCTGCATGATCGCGACTGGATCGAGGTGTCCGAGCAGCTGAGGTTGCGCACGTCCTATCCGGTCCTGCCTTGGATAGGTGTGATCGTTCTCGGGTACTGCATCGGCCCCTGGTTTGCCGGCTCAGCAAGCGTCAACTCACGCCAACGCAAACTGCTGGTGGCAGGTTCAGGGGTGTTGCTGGGGTTCTTTGCATTGCGCCTTGTCAATGGATACGGCGAAGCGCAATGGCTCGCCTATGAAGGCACCACTCAAACGTTGACGAGCTTCTTCAACATCACCAAGTACCCGCCTTCCCTGCTATTCCTTGCCCTGACAATCGGGGCGGGCCTGCTGTTGCTACTGGGCTTCGAGCGGGCCCAGCAACGCAAGTGGATCAGTACCCTGGCGGTGTTTGGTGCCGCGCCGATGTTCTTCTACTTGCTGCACCTTTATGTGCTCAAGGTGCTGTACCTGATCAGCGTTGCGGTGTTTGGCTTGAACCAGGGCAACTACTTCGGTTTCGACAGCATTTGGGCGGTGTGGTTGACGGCGCTAATACTGGCCGCATCGCTATATTTGCCAGTGCGCTGGTTTGCGGCATTAAAGGCGCGGCGTCGGGATATTGGCTGGCTGAAGTATTTCTGAGTGGCGGCGATTCAGGTCGGCTTGCCGACCTGAATCACGCGTGGTTGAACCGGTCACCCTGATGGCCCAACTGGGCCACTAAACAATCGCAGGATAAACATCACTGCTGTCCGGCCAAACCGACAACACTGCAAAGCCATCGTCAGTCACCGCCACCATGTGCTCCCACTGTGCCGAAAGAGACTCATCCTTGGTCACAACGGTCCAGCCATCCGCCAGGGTCTTCACGTGCCGCTTACCGGCATTGAGCATCGGCTCAATGGTGAAAATCATCCCGGCTTTCAACTTCAGGCCCTGCCCCGGATAGCCGTAATGCAGGATCTGCGGCTCATCGTGATAGACCTTGCCGATGCCGTGCCCGCAGTATTCGCGCACCACACTGAAGCCCTCGCGCTCGGCGACGGTTTGAATGGCATAACCGATGTCGCCCAGGGTTGCACCAGGCCGCACAGCCCGAATGCCGGCGCACATGGCGTCATAGGTGGTCTTGACCAGGCGTCGCGCCTCGGGGGCCGGCTCGCCGACAAAGTACATGCGGCTGGTGTCGCCGTACCAGCCGTCCTTGATCACGGCGATGTCGATATTGAGGATGTCGCCGTCTTTCAAAGGCTCATCCCTTGGAATGCCATGGCAGACCACTTGGTTGACGGAAGTGCACACGGTTTTCGGAAAGCCGTGATAGCCGATATTGCCGGCTATGGCTTTCTGCACGTTGACGATGTGGTCGTGGCAGAGTCGATCAAGTTCGTTGGTGGTGACCCCCGCTTTCACATGGGGGGTAATCATGGCCAGCACTTCGGCAGCCAGCTGCGCAGCTGTGCGCGACTGGGCTATTTGCGCCGCCGTGTTGATCGGGACGATGGCCTTCATTTGCCTGCTCCGCTGGCTGCAGCAAGCTGCAGGCCTTGGGCGTTTTGCGCCAGATCACACAGTTGATTCAGGTCCAGGCCTCCCGCCAGTTCGGCACGCACCAGCAAGCGGCAGATGTCGCTGTGGTCCAGGTTCGGGTGCAGCTCGGCGAGCATGCCAATGCGCATCCAGTGCTCGGCCTGCGCGTTGATCGAGCGACTCAGCGCGTCGCTGGCGACGCGCAGGTTTTCGTGCATGCCTTCGGAGATCTTCACAATACCCATGTCTTCAACCATACGAAATATATATGAATCGTATATTAACCGTTTTGCGGGTGAAGTCAAAGATCCGGGGCCCGGCGTCAGTCAGTCCACACCCAGTTCAACCATGCCACTGTTCAAGCGCACAGGCCAAACCCGCAACCGCTGCTGCGCCGACTCCAGGCAGTGGCCATCTTCCAGGCGAAAATGCTGCTTGTAGATAGGCGACGCCACCACCATGTCCCCCTTGATGTTGCCGATCAAACCGCGACCGATCACATTCGCCCCGGATTGCGGGTCGTGATTGTCGATCGCGTAAAGCGACCGGCCCTGGGCCTCAGGCAGGTAGAACAACGCCACTTGCGCGTCCTCGAACCAGACGACGACCCCGGAGTTGCTGACCAGGTCGTGCTCACTGCAAACCGCTTTCCAGGCTGCAAGGTTTCGCTGAGTGTTGGACTGGCTCATCAGGCAATCTCCTCGATGACAGGAATGAGGTTGAGTTCGGTGGCCATGATCGGACGGCGCTGACCACGCTCCTGGACGAAATGAATATCCGGATCCGGGCGCTTGTCGTTGACGAAGGTGCGGAAGCGCTTGAGTTTTTCCGGGTCCTTGAGGGCGTTGGCCCACTCACACTCGTAGCGATCGACCACCAGCTGCATCTGCGATTCGAGTTCGGCGCCCAGGCCCAGGCTGTCGTGGATGATCACATCCTTGAGGTAATCCAGCCCGCCCTCCAGGCTTTCGCGCCAGACCGAGGTGCGCTGCAACTTGTCGGCGGTGCGGATGTAGAACATCAGGAAGCGGTCTATGTAGCTGATCAGGGTTTCATCGTCCAGGTCCGTGGCGAAGAGTTCAGCGTGGCGCGGCCGCATACCGCCGTTACCGGCGATGAACAGGTTCCAGCCGTTCTCGGTAGCGATCACGCCCACGTCTTTGCTTTGCGCCTCGGCACACTCCCGGGTGCATCCGGACACAGCGAACTTGAGCTTGTGCGGCGAACGCAGGCCCTTGTAGCGGTCCTCGATCGCCAGGGCCATTTTCACGCTGTCCTGCACGCCATAACGGCACCAGGTGCTGCCTACGCACGACTTCACGGTGCGCGTCGATTTGCCGTAGGCATGCCCGGTTTCAAAACCGGCCTCGATCAACTCGGCCCAGATGTCCGGCAATTCGTGCAACTGTGCGCCGAACAGATCGATGCGCTGACCGCCAGTGATCTTGGTGTAGAGATCGTATTTCTTCGCCACCACGCCGATCGCGATCAGTTTGTCGGCGGTGATTTCGCCGCCCGGAATGCGCGGCACCACCGAGTAGGTACCGTTCTTCTGCATGTTGGCCATGAACGTGTCATTGGTGTCCTGCAACGGCACCAGGGAGGCGTCCATGATCGGCTGGTTCCAGCACGACGCGAGGATCGAACCCACGGCCGGTTTGCAGATACCGCACCCCGTGTGCCCACTGCCATGTTTGGCCAGCAGCTCTTCAAACGTAATCACGCCTTCCACCCGCACCAGGGCATACAGTTCCTGGCGGGTGTAGGCGAAGTGTTCGCACAGGCGGGTGTCGACGCTGACGCCACGGGCAATCAACTCGTGCTCGAATACCTGCTTGAGCAAACCTGCACAGCCACCGCAACCCGTGCCCGCCTTGGTCTGCGATTTCAGCAGCCCGAGGTCGGTGCAGCCGCCTTCGATCGCCGAGCAGATGGAGCCCTTGGTGACGTTGTGGCACGAGCAAACAGTGGCAGCCGCAGGCAACGCGCCGGGGCCGAGCACCGGAGCGCCTGCAGACGACGGCAAGATCAGGCTGGCAGGTTCCTTCGGCAGCACGATGCTGTTCTGCATGTATTGCAGCAGGGTGTCGTAGTAGCTGTTGTCGCCCACCAGGACGGCACCCAACACGTGCTTGCCTGTCGCGTCCACCACCAGGCGCCGGTAGCTGGCCGTCGCCTCGTCGATGAACTGATAGCTGCGCGAACCCGGCGTGTGGGCATGGGCGTCGCCGATAGAACCAACGTCCACGCCGAGCAGTTTCAGCTTGGTCGACATGTCAGCCCCCATGAACGGCTCGGCGGCCTGCTCGCACAACAGGGCGGCAACGCTACGGGCCATTTGGTAACCCGGCGCAACCAGGCCGAACAGGCTGCCGTTCCAGGACGCGCACTCGCCGATCGCGTAGATGTTCGGGTCGATGCTCAGGCACTCGTCGTTGATCACCACGCCCCCACGTGGGCCAATCTCCAGGCCGGACTGGCGGGCCAATGCGTCCTGGGCGCGGATACCGGCGGAGAACACGATCAGGTCGGTCTCGAGGAATTCGTCATTGGCAAAATTCATCCGATAACGGTAGTCCTCGCCGGCGCTGATCGATTGAGTGGCACGGGACAAGTGCACGCCAACCCCCAGCCGTTCGATTTGCGTCTTGAGCGCCAGGCCACCCAGGTCGTCCAGTTGCACCGGCATCAAACGCGGGGCAAATTCCACCACGTGAGCTTCAAGGCCCAGGCTCTTCAGCGCGTTGGCGGCTTCAAGCCCCAGCAGGCCCCCACCCACCACCACGCCCCGGCGGGCGTTGACGGCAGCAGCCCGGATGGCGTCGAGGTCTTCAAGGGTGCGATACACCAGACGCGAGTCGCCTTCAGCGCCCTCGATAGGCGGCACAAACGGGTAAGACCCGGTGGCCAACACCAACTTGTCGTAGGCGATGCAACCTTGCGCGGTGACCACCTCACGACGGGCGCGGTCGATTTCCAATACCGGCACCCCGAGGTGCAGCGTGACACCTGGCGTCTGGTACAGCGAAGCATCGGACAGCGCCAGGGATTCGGCATCGCGGCCGGTGAAGTATTCGGAGAGGTGCACACGATCGTAGGCACGCATCGGCTCCTCGCTGAACACATGCAGCCGATAGTGCTCCAGGGCACCGCGTTCGATCAGTTGCTCGACACAATGATGTCCGACCATGCCATTACCGACCACGATCAGTGTTTTCAACTTGTTCAACGCGGCAACATTGGCATTCATATCAAGCACCCGACAAAGCTCATCACGGTTTAAAAAAGCAAAAAAAAACGCCTGAAACCTTACGGTTCCAGGCGTCTTTGCCTGTTCTTATGCGGAATCAACCGGGCGACTTCGCCTGATCCTCCGCTGTTGCCCATGACCTGTCTGGCCGATCGATCGTCGTTGATCGAGGGGGCAGCCTACCCGGATGGTTCCCGGTAGAGCTAATGGGGGACTTGCAGTCTTTGTGCCATACACTCCTTGAGTGCCGCAATTTCATCTGGAGCAAGGATCGTTGGGCTGCCAGGTAGACGTGCGAAGAGACCTGCTGCGGGCCCAGGGGGCTTGAGCGATGCGGCATTTGCTAAATGACGAGGGCATCTGCCGCACCGCCAGCGAACAAACAGGAGCACTCGTTTTTCGCTTACAACTGGTGCGCGCCACCCTGCAACCCGCTTTATAAAAGTGCATCCAACGGTGAATTTCAGCGCCTCTTTGCCCTCAACATGCACAGTGTTCGCTCCCGGCGGATACCTGTAATCTCACGGCTGATCGACGTTAAGCGGTCGATGCCTTTGGTAAAATGACCGCCTCGCAGCCACGACCGGCGCACTCCTCTCAGTTATCGACAAATCATGAGGTTTATCCGATGAGTAAAGCTCCCTACGTCCCGCCGCAAGTCTGGGTGAACAACGCCCCGTCCGGCGGCCAGTTCGCCAGCATCAACCGTCCCATCGCTGGCCCGACTCACGAGAAAACCTTGCCGGTGGGCAAGCACCCGCTGCAGCTCTATTCGCTGGCAACGCCCAATGGCGTGAAAGTCACGATCCTGCTCGAGGAATTGCTGGCGCTGGGACACGAGGATGCCGAGTACGATGCCTGGTTGATCCGTATCGGTGAGGGTGACCAGTTCTCCAGTGGCTTTGTCGAGATCAATCCAAACTCGAAGATTCCCGCGCTGCTGGATCGCAGCGTGCAACCACCGGTTCGTGTATTCGAGTCCGGCGCGATCCTGCTGTACCTGGCCGAGAAGTTCGGCGAGTTTCTGCCGAGCGATTTGGCCGGACGTACCGAAACCCTGAACTGGCTGTTCTGGCAGATGGGCGCAGCGCCCTACCTGGGCGGCGGCTTCGGACACTTTTATGCGTATGCGCCGGAGAAGCTGGAGTACCCGATCAATCGCTTTACCATGGAAGCCAAGCGTCAGCTGGATGTGCTGGATCGCCGCCTCGCCGAAAGCCCGTACCTTGCTGGCGACCGCTACTCCATCGCGGATATCGCGGTGTGGCCCTGGTATGGCCAACTGGTGCGAAACAACGTGTACTCGGCCGCCGAATTCCTGTCGGCCGACCAGTACACCCATCTGCAGCGCTGGGCAGAGGAAATCGCCAACCGGCCTGCGGTCATCCGTGGCCAGCGGGTCAACCGGACCTGGGGCGATGAGGCGAGCCAGGTTGCCGAACGGCATCAGGCTGAAGATCTACGTTGAGCTGCTGATTGCCTGATGGAATCCCGCCGATGTCGGCGGGATATCAAAGCGCCGCTTCTGGTTGATCTATCGCTATTGCCTTCGCCGCACGACCCGACGCACAAAGCCGCATGGTCGGCGCCTACATGTGTTTTTACTCGGTGGGCAGCGCGCTGGGAGCTGCAGCGGCTACTCCATCACATCGTGCGGAGCGAACCATGCCTTTTGCCAAAATTGCCCCCGCTGAAGTGGCGCAGATGCGCCAGTTCAACAAGAAGCTCGCCTGGATGCCACGCTTCAAAATACGCAATCGCGTCACGCCGCGAGTGATTCAAGCACTGTTGCGCATGAGCCAGCTCGGCGGCGACAAGCAATTGGCCAGGCATGGGCTTACGGCCGAAACACGCGTGATCAAGGTGGATGGCGTAGCTGTGCCCCTGCGGATCATTCGACCCCAGGGAAAGATTCAGGGCATCGTGCTGGACTTCCATGGCGGCGGTTGGGTCATCGGCAATGCGCAGATGGATGACGCCTTTAACCTGGCGATGGTCAAGGCGTGCGATGTCGCCACCGTCTCGGTCGATTACCGCCTGGCAGTGTCAACACCGATTGCAGCGCTGATGAATGATTGCCTGGGCGCCGCTCGCTGGTTGCTTGGCAACGAGTGCGAGGAATTTGCCGGGCTGCCCGTGATCGTGGTCGGCGAATCCGCAGGCGCGCATCTCGCTGCGGCGACCTTGTTGGCGCTCAAGGCCTGGCCGACAATGCTCCGGCGAGTGAGCGGCGCGGTGCTTTATTACGGAGTCTACGACCTGACGGGAACGCCAAGCGTGCGCACGGCGGGCCCGGAAACCCTGTTGCTGGACGGTCCGGGCATGGTCGAAGCGCTGCGCAGGCTCACCCCGGGCTTGAGCGATGCACAACGCCGCCAGCCGCCCCTGTCTCCACTCTACGGCGACTTTAGCGGTCTTCCACCAGCGCTGATGTTCGTGGGCGAACTGGACCCTCTTCGGGACGACACTCGGGATATCGCTGAGCGCTGGGGCGAAGTTGCGCAGGTTGAAGTGCACCAGCTGCCGGAGTGTGCCCATGGGTTCATCCATTTTCCGACGGCGCTGGCAGACAGGGTGCTGGCGTACAGTCGGGAGTGGATCAACGAGCGGATCCACCGGTTGCCGCGCTGAATGCCGCGATCGCACACGCTATCCGTCAACTATCTTTTTAGGAGTCAACATGCCTGCCAATAAGCGCGACAGCGCCCGTATCGAACGCCGCCTGGTCGCTACGCTCACCGAAGCCTGCGAAATGGCGAAAGCTGAAATCACCGGGTTTGACTGGCTGACTCACACGGTCGACTACGATGCTTTTCCACAAAGCCTCAGGGTGATCTGGGTGTTTGAGACCCGCGCGAGCAAGGAGCAAGCCCTGTCCTGTGGGCAGGACACACGCATGCGGGCACTGACGGCTATTGCGCTGCACGAAGCGGGTGTCGATTCAGTGCAACTGGACCGCTGCGTGCGGTTCGACTCTGAAGAGGAATGCCGAGTCCAGCATGGCGGGGATTGGCGTCGGCGCCTGTCCGGGCGCTAAGGTGAGCGAGACGAGGTGATACCTCAACAGCCGCTTTGCCAAATACCGGCATGATCCTGGCGTGCTCCGCTCGATACCGGATGATCACAACCCCACGAGCGAGTGGCTCGGCGAGCGGCGGATAGGCGATCAGGGCCGGAACCGTCTCGGATTTCAGTGGAAGTATTGCCGGTGGGTGATTGGCGTCTGCTTCGCCTTGAGCGGATGCTGCTGCGCAGACCAGGACACCCAGGGCCAGGGTGAGTGCATTTGCGAAAGCGAGTGGCATGGGGTTTTCCTCCCGCAGGGTTCCTTTAGGCTCGCCACTGCCTTGGCCCATAAGGGCTATATCGTCGCCGCTGTTAACCACCCCGGCACCACCACTCATGACCGTAGCCCCCAGGCCGCAGCACAGTTATGGCAACGCCCTGCCGACTTGAGCCGGGCCATCGATGCGGTGCTGGCTCAGCCGCAACGATTTGGCGAGGTCGCGAAAGGACAGGTTGCCGTAGTGGGCCATTCACTCGGCGGCTGGACCGCGTTGGAAATCGGCGGCGCACGTTTCGATCCCGAGCGCTTCGACCTGGACTGCAAAGTCCACACGACGTTGGCCAGTTGCTCCGTGTACCAACAGATCAACCCCGCCAGCACCCCGGACGCGAGAACCCAACTGGCTGCGGATTTGCGCGATAAACGTGTCACCTCCATCGTCAGCCTGGACCTGGGCCAGTCACGTGGAATGACCGACGCCAGCCTTGCGGCGCTGCCGGTGCCGACGCTGGTAATCGCTGCAGGCGCTCCATCTGCCGACCTTCCCGCTGAGCTGGAATCTGCCAACCTGGCCAGACGCCTGCCCCCGGCATCCAGTCGTTACGTCGAGATCAGCGATGCCAGCCACTTCAGCTTCCTGTCGTTGTGCAAACCGGGTGCGGTGGCGATGCTTGAAGAGGACGTGCCAGGCGACGGGATCATCTGCCAGGATGGCGAAGGCGGACGCTCTCGAGTGGCAATCCAGCAGCAGGTCATAGGGCTGATCGATGAGTTCCTGGCGCAGCCATTGATCACAACCCAGCGTTGAGCTGAAGGTGATAGCGCGAGCGTCGGAGGGGATGGGCAGGCGGATGAGCAACGTGGAAGATCGCTGGAGGTTTTGTCCATATGTGGATCTGGCTCAATTTGTAAGCTGATATCATTGATGAACTTACAAGTTGGACAGAGAAAAATGAACCGGCAGAAAAAAATAAAGCAGTTGTTGAAGGCTCACGCGAAAAAGGCCAGTGCCAAATTGGCACCGGCCAAGGCGAAATACATCAGCAAGGCTGACCGATTGAAAATGGCAGCTGAGGCGGGTCAGGAGCCAAGCACTGCTGCTGAAAGCTGAGAAGTGCAGACACTTCATCCCATGCCTACCGCGCGTGCACAGTCCAGGCCACAAGCCTGGCAACCATTGGCCTTACAACCAGTACGCACACAAAAGCAGATGGCATTGCTACCCGATAAGCATTCATCACATTCTCCAGGTAATGCTCATCCAGACCGAATTCGGCTATGGTGATCACCAGGCACATCAGGAACGCCATTATTGTTGCCATGTAGAGCGCGAATACGTAGGGCGTAGCGCGGCTCGGCAAGCGCAGCCTGGAAGAATAGGTCGTGGAGTCGGCGGTCATCGGTGGCTCTCGGGTAGTCAGTGAGCGACAACGTTAACAATCCCCTTGGTCAACCAGTACCCGCCTCTCCATTGAATCAATACTAAAAATTATCAACGAATCGAGCAGACAGTCAGTTCATGGATACTCTGGGTTTGATCAACACCTACATCCGGGTGGTGGAAACCGGCAGCATTGCCGCTGCGGCCCGCGCCCAGGGCCAGAGTGCGGCAGCCGTCAGCCAGAGCCTCTCGCGGCTGGAGGCACACCTCGGTGTGCGCCTGCTGTCGCGGACCACTCGCAGCATGGTGCTGACTGAAAGCGGTGCGCGCTACTTCGAGAAAGTCCGGCACATTCCACGGGATATCGATCTGGCCGCGCAGTCGGCGACCATGACCAGCGAGCCGCAGGGCGCACTGCGCGCGGCGACCACGGCGGCATTCGGTCGTCATGTGCTCGCCCCCTTGATGCCTGCTTTCAAGGCAGCCTACCCGCGCATCGACATCGAGTTGATCAGCACTGACCGGCGCGTCGATCACCGCCTGGAGGGCATCGACGTCAGCATCCGGATCAAGGCGCAGTTGAGCGAAAGCCTGGTTGCCCGCCAGATTGCCTCGCGCCCTTTCATATTCTGCGCCTCCCCTGCCTATCTGCAGCGTGCCGGCGTACCCGCGACACCCGAAGACTTGCACAAACATGCGTGCCTGGTGTTTCGCTATCCCACTGATGGACGTTACCTGCCGTGGAATTTCATTCGGCACGGCCACTCGTTCGAGGTGAAAACCAACCCTGAGTTTGTCTGCGATGACATCGATATGCTTGCGCAAATTGCGGTGAATGGCGGCGGTATCGCGCGACTCGCAGACTTCGTGGCTCAGCCGCTGATCGAACTCGGACGATTGGTGCCGTTGTTCGAACCGCATCATCCAGACGCAGCCACTGCGCAACCTGAGCCTATGGATATCTTTGCGTGCGTCACCGAACGGTCGGCGCTGAACTCCAAGGTGCGCGCGTTCATCGATTTCCTGGAGCACGCGCTACGAGCAGACCCGCCACGGCACCTCGGGTAAGCCGCTAGAATTTCTGACTTGCTTAATACATATGGTTATCCGTATATTCGATCATCCATATGTAAAGAGCGCTTGCGATGATCACCCCCCTTGAAATCTTCAAGAGCCTGGCTGACGAGACCCGCCTGCGCGCCACCCTGCTGATTGCCGAGCAGGGCGAGTTATGCGTCTGCGAACTGATGTGCGCGCTCGACGATAGTCAACCGAAAATCAGCCGTCACCTCGCACAATTGCGTAGCAACGGCCTGCTGCTGGATCGGCGTCAGGGCCAGTGGGTGTATTACCGTCTTAACCCGCAGCTGCCGGAGTGGGTTCACGAAATCCTGCGAGTGACGGCAAAGGCTAATGCCGATTGGCTCATGGACAACTCCTCACGCCTGCAGAACATGAATGCACGGCCTGTGCGCGAAAGCGCCTGCTGCTCAAACCCCTTCGATCCGTCCTTTGATGTTCGCCCATAGCGGCTGGAGTACTCCATGCAAGTCCTCTTCATGTGCACGGCCAACAGCTGCCGCAGCATTCTGTCTGAAGCCATGTTCAATCATCTGGCGCCCGCCGGGTTCGCAGCGGTGAGTTCTGGCAGCTTTCCCAAGGGCCAGGTGTTGCCGCGCAGCCTGTCTACCTTGCAGCAGGCCGGTATCTCCACCGATGGTTTGTACAGTAAAGGCAACGATGCCTTCGCAGGCAACCCGCCGGACATCGTCATCAGCGTCTGCGACAAGGCCGCAGGTGAAGCTTGCCCCGTTTACTTCGGCCCTGCGCTGAAAGCCCACTGGGGGCTGGAAGATCCATCCGATGTCAGCGGTGACGAAGCGCTGATCGACGCCGCTTTCCGTGCCACGCTCGCGCGCATCGAACAACGCTGCCAGGCCTTCCTCGAACTGCCCTTCAACCGTCTAAGCCGCGATGAACTCAAACACGAGCTCGATCGCATCGGCACTCTCTGAGGAGAACTGTTCATGTCAGAACACCTGCCCAACCTCGACGCCACCCTGTTCGAAGGTCTGCAAACATCGACCCTGGGCGCCCCCAAACCGCGCATCCTGCTGCTGTACGGATCGACCCGCGAACGCTCTTTCAGCCGGCTGCTGGTAGAAGAAGCCGCCCGCCTGCTTGAGCACTTCGGCGCAGAGGTGCGCATCTTCAACCCGTCCGGCTTGCCGTTGCCTGACGATGCTCCGGTCGAACACCCCAAGGTGCAGGAACTGCGCGATCTGGTGGTGTGGTCGGAAGGTCAGGTGTGGTGTTCGCCGGAGCGCCATGGCGCGATGTCGGCGGTATTCAAGGCACAGATCGACTGGATCCCGCTCGAGCTCGGTGCAGTTCGTCCGACCCAGGGCAAGACCCTGGCAGTGATGCAGGTATGCGGCGGCTCCCAGTCGTTTAACGTGGTCAATCAACTGCGTGTGCTGGGACGGTGGATGCGCATGTTCACCATCCCCAATCAGTCGTCAGTGCCGAAGGCTTACATGGAATTCGACGACGCCGGGCGAATGAAACCATCGCCGTTCTATGATCGGGTTGTCGATGTCATGGAGGAGCTGGTGAAATTCACCCTCCTACTGCGCGACCGCCAGGATTTTCTCGTCGATCGCTACTCGGAGCGCAAGGAAAGTGCCGAGCAACTGATGGCGCGTGTCAATCAGCGTTCGATTTGATGAAGAAGCAACGCCACCCCAGCCTTGGTAAGGCTCAACATGAATCGGCGTCGCAGACCGAACCTTTCCCCCGAAAACACCGTCCGAGGTAAGGCGTTAATGCTTACCGCTCACCACGAGGTTTCCGTTTGAAAGCTGCCGTCATCAAAAAATACCGACTGATCATCAAGACCATGGGTTACGTGGGCTGGGCGTTGTTCTGGCTGTTGCTCTGGGACATCGCGGTCACCGTGGACTTCATGCTGTTTCTCAACGCCAAGATCAACCTGCCGCTGATGCCCCTGACATTGCTCGGTTCGGCATTGGTGGTGCTGATCAGCTTTCGCAACAGCAGTGCCTATAACCGTTGGTGGGAAGCGCGGACGTTGTGGGGGTCGATGATAAATAACTCTCGCAGCTTCGCCCGTCAGGTGCTGACGTTGCTGGATGACGCTGGCCCTGAGTTCAATCCGGTCAAGTCGACCCTGCTGCGCCGCCACGTGGCGTATGTGAATTGCCTGGCGGCGCATTTACAGGGCCATGCTTGTCCGGAGGAAGTCCGCGCGTTTATTCCCGCTGAGGAATTTGCTCGCAGTGGCACCACCAACAACTTTGCCAACGACATCCTCACCGGCTCAGCGGCGTTGCTGGCCCGGGAGTACAAGGCCGGGCGGCTGGACAGCATTCGCCTGGCCAGGCTTGAGTCAACCCTGGTGGACCTGTCCAACAGCCAGGGAGGCATGGAGCGGATCGCCAATACCCCGCTGCCCTACCCTTACGTGTATTTTCCGCGGCTGTTTATTTCGCTGTTTTGCCTGATCGTGCCGGTGGGGCTGGTGGAATCCCTCGGCTGGTTCACGCCACTGGCTTCGACCGTCGTGGGCTTCATGCTATTGGCCATCGAACGCATTGGCACCGACTTGCAAAGCCCGTTCCGCCACAGCGAACACCAGATACAGATGGAAGACCTCTGCGAAACCATCGAGAAAAACCTGCAGTCGATGCAGCGTGATTCTTTGGGCGATGTGCGCAGGCTGGAAGAGCCTGCTAATGCTCTATGAGCATGGCAGTCAGGAACCGTAACGCTCGACTGAAAACCGGATGACAGTCGGCAAACGGAAAATCGTCAAGCGCAGATGTACAGACTGAGCGTCCCAAAGCCGCTACTGAAAAATATCATCAAGACGCTGATGGGCGAGCAGCGCCGAAACATCCGCTTGAGCCATTTATTGCTAAAGCCCGGGAATACAGGCCAGTTTTGCCTGTCGCCACCCTCGTCTATTGGCCGATTTCTGTCTGTTTTAACCGTAAGCCATGAGTCGATTACATGCCTCGATCACAGGCAGTTATCGGCCAGAAGCGCACCCTCCAAACCCCTCGTTCTCCCCTCGAAATTGAAGTCTCTCCTTCCCGCAAGGGCGCGCAGATAACCCCTCCGTCCGCCGAACCTTGCATAGGTATAGGGGGTATGCCTATCATGCACAATGCATAGGTAGGGGGGGTATCCCATGGGTCATATTGCGGTAAACAAAGACGATCTTCTCAAACGCGTAAAACGCATCGCCGGACAAATCCAAGCCGTTGAGCGGGCATTGGAGTCGGACCTCGATTGCGCCAAAACACTGCACCTTGTTGCCGCTACTCGCGGAGCCATCAATGGCTTGATGGAGGAAATCATCGAGGAACACGCGCGGGAGCATGTCGCAAACCCTGCTCTCAGCGAAGAAGAGCGTAACAAAGGCGTCGAAGAGCTTCTTGAAGCCATTCGCCGTTACTCCAAGTGAACGCATCCAGGAACACGCTCATGAACAGCACGAACATCAACTACACACACGACCATGTGTTCCTTGGCTCAGCACACGACGAAAATGCCAAGCGTACGCTTTGGGTTGTGGCGCTGACCGTTGTGATGATGGTTGGCGAGATCACCGCTGGCTATATCTCGGGCTCGATGGCGTTACTGGCTGATGGCTTTCACATGGCAACTCATGCCGGCGCATTGGGCATCGCGGCGGCCGCTTATGGATACGCAAAACGCCACGCTTCCAGCCAGCTCTACAGTTTCGGTACCGGTAAGGTTGGAGACTTGGGCGGATTCGCCTCGGCGCTGATTCTCGGTATGGTCTCCCTGGGAATTGGCGTTGAGTCTGTCATGCGCCTCTTGCAGCCAACGGAAGTTCAGTTCGGCACCGCTACGCTCATCGCGATTGCCGGTTTGATCGTCAACATTGTCAGTGCCCTGCTGCTGGGCCACGGGCACAGTCATGGGCACGATCACGATAACGATCACGGCCATGCCCACGCCCATCACGGGAACGACAACAACCTGAAATCGGCCTACGTCCACGTCATTGCAGACGCGCTGACTTCCGTTCTGGCCATTGCTGCATTGCTCGCCGGCCGGTATCTCGGCTGGGTGTGGCTGGACCCGGTCATGGGCATTGTCGGCGCAGTTGTTATTGCGCGCTGGGCATGGACCTTGATGGGAGCCACCGCAGGAGTACTGCTGGATCAGACAGATGCACACGTTGCCGAGGAAATCCGCGAACTGGTTGAGAAACCGGGGGATGCCACTATCACGGATTTGCACGTCTGGCGGGTTGGACCGCAAGCCCATGCGGCCATCGTCAGCGTCCTTGGTGAGGCCACTGCGAACGCCGATAGCATTCGTGAACGTCTCAAGCCGGTTCACGAAGTCAGCCATCTGACGGTCGAGTTTCGACCTGTCTATTAAGCGCCTCCCCACCATTGTCTCCAAAGGAACCCGCAATACCTCTAGGGAAACGTGAACTGGCACGAATCGAACGTCGGTTGATAACCACGCCTACCGAAGCATGCGATCAATCACGTGTGCCCAAAGGTGGCTGACAATGGCTAAAGAAATCGAGAATCCCTGCATCTCAGTTTGCCAGCTCAGTGGTGATCTGTGTGTGAGCTGCGGGCGAAGCAAGGAAGACATCAGAAAGTGGAAACGCATGAAGCGGCCTGAAAAAATGGCCGCAGTGCAAAGGGCGAATGTGCGCTTGAAAGGGCTGAAGAAATCACAAGGATAGTCACTTGTTCTGGATGACCGCTATGGGTCGACTCTGTTGAAAAAGTAGCTCTCCTGTCTGGCCTGCGGCAAAATCTCTGCATTGGCCAGCAGGGAAGCACGCAGCATGATGGGACAGTTATCGAGTGGGCAGGAGAGGCTGTTTTACTCGTTCAACCTTGAAGATCACATTCCAGCCAATGACCTTCTGCGCAGCATTGATCAATGTCTCGATCTGAGCGACCCGCGCCATTACCTCGCCGATTTCTACAGCCCGATTGGGCGTCCGTCGATTGATCCTGAACTGATGATTCGCATGCTGATCGTGGGCTATTGCTACGGCATTCGCTCTGAGCGACGGCTGGGCTTCAGTGTCCGGTTCAGCTAGCGCGATCAAAGCCTTAACGTGATGGGCAACGGCAAGCAATCCCATTCGAATTAACCGATGCCGGATGGCCTGCACACTTTCCAGATCATCAATGAGGGTCATTTTTCCCTATTGGTTGATCGACGTGCCAAACGCAACGGCTCGGCAAAGGCGCCGGGCCGTGAAGAGCCGTGCTTAGACGAATGTCAGGACAGCGTTGAACACCAGTGCCGCGACAAAGCCAAGAGGCGCTGCGCGAAACAGGAGCTGCTGGAACAGTGAGCTGCGGCTCTGCTCCGTGGTACATGAGCCTAATATCAAGCTGCCTCCAGAGGAGAACGGCGAGATCGAGGTGGCTTGAGCGCCCACGACGATGGCCACGAACAGGATCATCGGATCGAGCCCCAGTGCCGTGGCAAGCGGTGGCACCAACGGGAACAGCGCCGGCGTCACCACCCCCAGTGTGCTGGAGAACAGTGACATGAACGCCGCCACCACACCGAAGACAATCGGCACCATGATCGGCGCAATGCTATTGCCCATCCACGATGCCAGCAAACCGATGGTCCCGGCCTTGATCGCGACCGAAATCAGCATGCCCACACCGCAAATCATGATCAACGTGCCCCAGGGCACGGACGCCATGGCCTTGCGTTCGTCGCCCAGTTTCAACAAGAGCGCGATCACCGAGAACAGGCTGGCAATCAAACCGATGTCCATCTTCGAATTGATGAAGCTCACCGTGGAGTTGTCAGGGAAGACAATTTGCGCGATGGGCGCCGCCAGCACGATCACCATCATCGCCAACGTCAGCCACAGGGTGATTGTCTGCTCGCGGTTCAGCGGCGTCGGCACCACGACCGCATAAGCGGACGCCTTCATCGCCTTGCCATGGCCGGTGAGAAACACCAATACCGAAATCACCGCCAGCGGTATCACCAGGGTACTGGCGAAAATCGCTGCGGCGTTGATGAAGGCCTCGTTTTCCGGGATGCCGGCATTGGCCATCAAGCCACGAAAAATGATACCACTCTGGCTGGAGACGAAGTTGGCTCCGCTCAAGGCGCCATAGTTGACCGCCATGCCACCCGTGATCAGGCTCATCCCGGTGCGCTCACACAGCAGCAGCGTGATGGGCGCCATGAACGCCAGCACTGTGTAGTAGCCCGCCCCCATCGCCGAGATGGCGGTTGCCGTGAAGAAGACCGCGAACGGCAACAGTTGAGGCATCGACCGGCATCGATAAATCAGATGCTCCGCCAGCTTTTCAAGCGTTCCATTGACGGTGGCAAAACTATAGAACAGACAAACCGAGAAGATGATGAAGAAAATCTTCAGCGGCCACAGGCTGATGACTTCGGACGGGCTCAACCCCATGCCGTAACAGCCGATCAGGTAAGCAAAAGCGATGGCGAACAGACCTATGTTGATCTTGGTCTTGTAACCCAGGGCGACGGCGACAACGATTGCCGCGACGACGAGCAGGCTCATCATGATGGAAGTCCTATTGTTGTTATTGATCGTTTAGCAGCACATGTCGAAGCCAAACAGCTTCGCTGGGTTGTCCTTGAGCACATGTGCCCGCTCGGCCGCGTCCGGCAGCAAGCCTTCGAGGAAAGCCACTTGCCGGGTATAGTTTGTCTGCTGTTCATACTGAGTGTTGGGCCAATCGCTGCCCCAGACGAGTCGCTGGAGACCGCCACTCGCGTCGCGCAACAGCGACAGCCCATGCGATGCCTGGGCAAGATCGGATTGACTGCGGTACGCGGCGGACAGCTTGAGCCACACCCCGTCATCGTTCAGCAACTCAAGAAACGCCTGATGGTTGGGGTTCCCGGCATCGATGCCCCCCGTCGGCAGGCCGAAATGATCAACGACCACGGTCACACCGCAGGCCCTGATGGCCGATACGATCAGCGCCAGGTCATCGATGCCGCGCTGAATTTCCACTTGCCATCCCCGCAGCGCCAACCGCCGGAACAGAGCGGTCCAGGCTGGGCTGCTGTAATCCGCCAGCGCCTTACCAATGAGATTCAAACGGATGCCGACCACACCGGCTTCGGCCAATTCGTCCAACTGGGTTTCGCTTACGCCGACATCCACCACCGCCACCCCACGCAAACGCTGCGGATAACGGCGCAAAGCGTCGAGCATGAAGTGATTGTCGGTGCCTAGAAAGCTCGGCTGAATCAACACGCCGTGTGAAAAACCGTGGTGATCCAGGTGATCCAGGTATTGCTCCACCAAAGCGTTGTAACGCGGGCTGTAGCGACGGTTGGCAACCATCGGCAGATCTTGGCGGAAGACATGGGCGTGCGTGTCCACACCGGTGAAGGCAGGCGGGTGAAGGCTGGTCATAAACAGATAACCCCGATCGTTTGTTGTTATGGCAAATCACCTGCCGCCCATGAAAAACCAGGCCCTTTGGCCCAATCTTCCATCGTCAGCATGTGTATAGATGTCACAAATTCATATAGATGACTAGATCACCATATATTCAGGGATAGATATCTGTCAAACCTCACGCAGGTGATAAAGTGGCTCCGCATGCCGAAAAGGAATCAAAGAAAAATGAACGCCCCTACTACCCTCGGATACGACGAGCGCTTGCCGCTCTATCAGCGCCTGCGAGAAGAAATGCTCGCCAAGATCGGCACCGGCGAATGGATGCCAGGCTCGCCCATCCCCACGGAGGCCGAGCTCACCAAACACTATGGTGTGGCGATCGGTACAGTGCGGAAGGCCGTGGATACGCTGGTCAATGAAGGCCTGCTCCTGCGCAGCCAGGGTCGTGGCACCTACGTGCGCCGCCCCAACTTCGATGCCTCACTGGCGCGATTCTTCAGGCAAGTGAATACCGCAGGTGGGCGCGAAACACCGACCAGCCGCATCCTGGCAAAAAACCGGCAAAAACCCTCACAGCGGGTGGCAACAGCACTGAAGTTGCAGGACGACGAAGACGTCGTGCACCTGGAGCGGCTGCGGATGATTGAAAGCCGCACACTTTTTCACGAGGATATCTGGCTTTCCGTCACACGGTTCGGCGTATTGCTGGACATTAATTCCGAAAGCTTCGGCAAACTGCTCTACCCGTTTTATGAAACCCAGTGCGGCCAATGTATCGGCTCGGCGACCGAGATCCTCACCGTGGAGCAAGCCGACCGGGCCATCGCCAAAATCCTTTCGATCAAAGAAGGCGCCCCGGTCGTCACCATCGAGCGCACCGCCCTCGGCTACGACCGCTCCCCGCTCGAATACCGAATTTCCCGCGCGGCGGCCGAGGGGTTCAGGTACCAAATCGATATCTCATGAGCCGAGTGGCAATGGTACCAACGCCCTCGCCGCCAGGTGTCAGGATTACGCCGGCGGTCCAACCAATCCAGCGCCCGATTCACCGCCAGCTCACCGAGCATGATGATCTGTTCAAGCCCCAACAACGCATTACGACTCTGCCACTGAAACGTCTCCGCCAAGTCGCAGGCCATTACATTGGACGACGCCAAGCATTCACAGGCGTGAACCAGCAAGTCTTCCGTGTCGAAATCCGGGTTAATCGCTTACATCGTGCTCGGGGCCCGGCTGCGGGTTTTGATGTCTTCGGTGTTGAGGTAATAGTCGAGGGAGTTGGCCTAATGGGAACCACATTTGGAGCAAAACCGAAAGGGAACTTCAGGTGAGTATCCGCTTAGGGTCCAGGCTGTGTGAAAACGCATGTGCCGTATTGAAGTCTCGTTGCTACGTAAAATCTGCGGGTGTTTTGTTAATCAGCAGCCCGAAAATTTGCGCAAGAGCGCGATGTTCGTTCCAGTCCTGACTGAAAAGCCTGCTTCAAAACGGTTTCACACAGCCTGGGTCGTTTTCTGCCTCTCGCGACGGGCGGAATTCGGCTGATTCTGTTGAAAAACGCAAGCATCTCCGACTGTGTCGCCTTGAGCCTAGAAAGGACATAATCAGTGCACGACCATGAAATGTGATTTCGATGCCCACGATAATTAAACGACTGACCCCGGATCATACCTCGTCGTATCGAGCTCTAATGCTTGAGGCTTATCGCCTTCATCCCGATGCTTTTACTTCCGATGTCGGCGAGCGCGAAGCCTTACCCATCGACTGGTGGGAGAAAAGGCTTAATAGTGGATCTGATGCTGCCGATGCGGTGTTCGCTGCGTTTGAGGGTGAGGATTTGCTTGGTGTCGCTGGACTTTCTGTTGAAAGAAGAAAGAAGGCCAGCCACAAATCCACGCTCTTCGGAATGTACGTTCCACTCGCTCATCGAGAGAAAGGCATCGGATATAATCTGCTGCACAGCATCCTGGCCTATGCGAAATCCCGGCCTCAGCTTTTGCTTGTTCAACTGACCGTCACCGAGGGCAATCGAGGTGCTCAAGGGCTCTATGAGCGAATGGGATTCAAGCCATTTGGAATAGAACCTTTGGCGGTAGCAGTAGGGGACCAATTCATTTCGAAAGTGCATATGTGGCACGATCTACGAAACGCCACCTGCGAAAATTAGAGTCCATTCGGGTCATTCTTGATTAGCTCGTATCTCTCCTGTCTGGCTTGCGGCAAAATATACCCGTCGGCCAGCGGGAGAATACGCAGCATGATGGGACAGTTATCGAGTGGGCAGGAGCGGCTGTTTTACTCGTTCAACCTTGAAGATCACATTCCAGCCAATCACCTTCTGCGCAGCATTGATCAATGTCTCGATCTGAGCGACCTGCGCCATTATCTCGCCGATTTCTAAAGCCCGATTGGGCGTCCGTCGATTGATCCTGAACTGATGATCCGCATGCTGATCGTGGGATATTGCTACGGCATTCGCTCTGAGCGACGGCTGTGCGAAGAGGCCCATCTGAACCTGGCGTATCGCTGGTTCTGCCGGTTGAGCCTTGAAGATGAAGTACCCAGTCACTAAACGTTTTCCAAAAATCGACATGGCCGTTTTCGGGATAGCGATCTGTTTCGCTGGTTGTTTAATGAAGTGCTGCGTCGCTGTATGGACGCCGGTCTGGTCAAGGGCGCAACGAAGCATCGAAAAGTCACTTAACAGTGGTGAATAGGTTCTTTGATGAGGCCGAGCTCAGCGTCACGCTTCTTGAAAAATCGACTTTTTCAACACAATCGGCCAATAGCGGTCATTCGTGTTTTCACGCATGGCCAGCGTGAGCTTTGTATTCAACGGCTCTTTTCCCATTGGTCATTACTCATCGCCAAGCGAAAGCCGAGATGCGACATGGAGTTCATAGGATCGGCGCCCTGCCTGGCACTGGTTCGAAAACTCGTGCAATAGCTGTCGCTACAAAGAAAAGATCCGCCTCGAATGACACGCTGCGGCGCATGGGCCGTCACCCCGAGTTCGGGGTCATAGCTGTCGGGAGGACCCGCCGGGTTTACCGCTGCTTCGCTCGCCGGTTGATGTTTGAGACCAACTCCAAACGCGTCGGCTCGATACCAATCGGCGACCCATTGCCAAACATTCCCGGACATATCGTAGAGCCCGTAGGCGTTAGGTCGGTAACTGCCCACCGGCTTGGTGCCAATTTTGAATTTGTTACTGGCCCCGGTCACTGGAAACGGCTGTATCTCATCCCAGGTATTCGCCATCTTTTCTCCTCCGGGCGAGAAGTCATTCCCCCACGCATAATTCGCTTGTTCCAGCCCGCCTCTCGCGGCGTATTCCCATTCAGCCTCGGTGAGTAGGCGCTTGTGCGCCCATGCTGCGTACGCCTGTACATCTTCACTTGATACCTGAACAACAGGATGGGTTTCCTTGCCCTCGATTGTACTGTCTGGTCCCAACGGGTGACGCCAGTCAGCCCCCGGTACGAATGCCCACCACTGGCTGAAATCATTGAGCGGGATGGGTCTGTCTGAGCCGACAAAAACCATTGCGCCAGGCACCAGGTCGCTGTCATCTGGCTCGGGAGTACCTGGCGGTAGTTGTACCTCCAAATCTTCCCATCTGGGTTTGCGTTCGGCGGTGGTGACGTAATGTGTTTCAGCAATGAAACGGGCGAAATCGGCATTGGTGACGTCATTGCGGTCAATCCAATACCCGTCCAGTCGCACCTTGTGCGCCGGGCGCTCGTTTGGACGTGCCTGCTGGTGATCGCTCCCCATCAAAAACTCGCCACCAGGAAGCCAGACCATATCCAGGGGGCCATTCTTTCCAT
Organism: Pseudomonas sp. HY13-MNA-CIBAN-0226; assembly: GCF_040310305.1. Lineage (NCBI taxonomy): Bacteria > Pseudomonadati > Pseudomonadota > Gammaproteobacteria > Pseudomonadales > Pseudomonadaceae > Pseudomonas > Pseudomonas sp. HY13-MNA-CIBAN-0226. The sequence goes on along the minus strand of NZ_JBEOPS010000002.1, from coordinate 131,639 downwards.
CACCCAGCGCTAACGGCACGGGGCCACGAATGTGCTGATACGGCACAAACGCCACGCAAGCCAACACGATCCCGGCGCAGACGATGGCGATACCAGCACGCCGTTTCCTGATAAGCATGTGCGCTCCTCCTCATACCAGTCTGCAGCCCCTACTGAACCTGCTGAGTATCAAGATCAGGTATAGACACCACACCTCCAAAGTCAACGGCCACCTACGCTGCTGATGAGATGGACTGGCAAGCGACGAAAACGGTTCTACACTCGGAACTTGGGGTTTCGGGGGGTTACAGGAGCTGGCCATGGCCATTGCATACTGGACTCAATCAAATCGGCTGCATAACAGGCTTGGTGCTGGACTGGCCTTTGCCATGCTTACGCTCTCTTGTGCCTATGCAGCGCCACAGGAAGTCAACGGCACGCCCGGTTCACCCAGTGCGACCACGACCATCGATGGCAGATATCTACCCAACCCTCCTCCGGCGTTTGGTGGCGTCATCAACCTCGACGCTACGACCTCGACGCCCTACTGGTCCCCGACCATCGTACCTCCAAAAGACGCGCCGAATGTCTTGCTGATCATCACTGACGACGTCGGCTTCGGTGCGCCCAGTACGTTCGGCGGTCTCATCCCGACGCCGAGCATGGATCGCGTTGCGGCAGCCGGATTGCGCTTCACACAATTCAATTCGACGGCACTGTGCTCTCCCACACGTGCCGCCTTGATTACCGGGCGCAACCACCATTCCGTCGGTTTCGGCGTCATCACGGAAATTTCGACGGGGTATCCCGGTTACAACAGTGTCATCACCAAGGACAAGGTGACCATTGGCAAAATCCTCAAGGACAACGGCTATGCCACCTCGTGGTTCGGCAAAAACCACAACACCCCATCCTTCCAGATCAGCCAGGCCGGCCCGTTTGATCAATGGCCCATCGGTATGGGCTTTGATTATTTCTTCGGGTTCATGGGCGGCGAAACCAGCCAGTGGCAACCGGGTAATCTGATGCGCAATACCACGCCAATTCATCCTTACGTTGGCAAGCCGGCATGGAACCTGATCACCGCGATGGCGGATGACGCCGTTGGCTATGTCTCTGAATTGAATGCCCTCGATCCTAAGAAGCCGTTCTTTCTTTACTACGCGCCCGGCGGCACCCACGCGCCACATCACCCGACGCCCGAATGGGTCGACAAGTTCAAGGGCAAGTTCGACATGGGCTGGAACGCCGCGCGCGACCAGATCTTCGCCAATCAGAAGCGTCTCGGCGTCATCCCGCCGGAAGCCAAGCTCACACCTTGGCCGGATTCACTGAAAAAATGGGATGAACTTTCGGCGGACGAGAAAAAACTGTATGCCCACCAGATGGAAGTCTATGCGGCCTATCTGGCGTACACCGATCATGAAATCGGTCGTGTGATCCAAGCGATTGATGACATGGGCAAACTCGACAACACGCTGATTTTCTATATCAGCGGTGACAACGGCGGCAGCGCCGAAGGCACCCCGAACGGCACACCAAACGAGATGACCACGTTCAACGGAATCGATGTGCCGGTCGCCGAGCAAATGAAGTATCTGGATGCTTGGGGATCGGACCAAACCTATCCGCACATGGCCGTGGGCTGGACCTGGGCCATGGACACTCCCTTCAAGTGGACCAAGCAAATCGCATCGCATTTTGGTGGCACCCGCCAAGGCATGGCCATCTCCTGGCCGAACCGGATCAAGGATGCTGGCGGCATCCGTAACCAGTTCCACCATGTCATTGACATAGAGCCGACGATTCTTGAAGCCACCGGCATTGACGCACCGCTTCAGGTAGACGGCATTGCGCAAAAGCCCATCGAAGGTTCGAGCATGGCTTACCTCTTCGACAAGCAGAATGCCGAAAAGCCCTCTACACGCACCACGCAGTATTTCGAGATGTTTGGAATGCGCGCGCTTTATCATGAGGGCTGGATGGCATCGACGACGCCCTACCGCGCACCTTGGGACATTACTTCTCAGCCACCCAAGGACATCGTCAATGGCGTCAAATGGGAGCTCTATGACCTCACAAAGGACTGGACGCAGAATGACGATATCGCCGCCGCCAACCCTGCGAAACTCAAGGAACTACAGGATCTGTTCTGGGTGGAAGCGAACAAATATCAAGTGTTGCCGCTCGACGCTTCCGCATTTACGCGCGTCGTTGCACAGAGGCCGAGCATCGTGGCCGGACGCACCGAGTTCGAATATCTGTCTCCGATTACCGGCATACTTCCAGGCAACGAACCCAACGTGTTGAACAAGTCCTACGTCATTACGGCGGACATCACTGTTCCTGAAAACGGCGGCGACGGTGTATTGGTGACCGACGGCGGCCGCTTCGGGGGTTACGCGCTCTACCTCCTGAAGGGTAAGCCGGTTTTCAACTATAACCTTGAAGGCGTTGCGCGATTCCGCTGGGAAGGAACCGAGGCGCTCACTTCCGGAAAACACAGCATCAGCTTTGATTTCAAATATGCCGGGCCGGGATTCGGTAAGGGCGGCACCGGCGTGCTGTCGATGGATGGAAAGCAACTGGCTAGTCAAACAATCCCACACAGCGTTCCGTTCGTCTTCGGCGTGGATGAAAGTTTCGATATCGGTTCCGACACCGGCACCCCCGTCGATGACAAGGATTACCAGGTACCGTTTGCATTCACCGGTTCACTGCACAAACTTTCCGTCAAGCTTGAACCAACGCAGTTGAATGTCGAGGGCAAGGAGGCAGTTCAGAACAAGGTTGGCAGCAAAGACTAGGCAAAAGCACGCGGGTCAACTCGCACGAGATGATCCGCGACTTACCTGCGGCAGCCTCCTTTGTAACCATCGGATCGAGTTCGCCTGTTGCAACTTTTCCTGAAGGTGCGCTTTGGGTCGTTTTCTGCCTCTCGTGACGGTTTGTCAGTGTTACTCCCAATGCGATTTATCGCGGTTCAAGTAGCCAATTGCTGCATTGCGCATCGGCGGTCTAGGCAATTTGACGAGCTCGGTTCTCCCAGAACGGCTTGCGCAGTTCGGTCTTCAACACTTTCCCGACACTGGATAATGGCAACGAGTCCCGGAACTCGACACTACGCGGAACTTTGTAACCGGCAATGGATTCGCGGCAGTGGGCGATAACTTCTTGCTCGGAGATACGTGCGCCAGGGTTGCAAACGATCACTGCGTGAACCGTCTCGCCCCATTTATCGCTGGGAATGCCTATCACTGCAACTTGGGTAACGGCCGCAAGTCTGACGATGGCGTTTTCGACCTCGGCGGTATAGATGTTCTCCCCGCCGCTCACAATCATGTCCTTCAGCCGGTCACAGATATAGACGAAGCCATCTTCGTCCATGTAGCCACCATCGCCGGTGTGCATCCAGCCGTTACGCAGCGCTTCGGCAGTGGCTTGCACGTTGTTCCAGTAACCAAGCATGACATTCGGTCCGCGTGCGACGATCTCCCCCACGATGCCTCGCGGCACCTCCCTGTCTTCGTCATCCACGATACGGATTTCAACGCAGTTGACCGCAACCCCCGCCGAGTACATTTTGCCGCTGCGCTGATGCGCCTCGCAGTGATACTCGGCATCGAGGATGCACGCGAAGGGAGACAGTTCGGTCATGCCGTAGCCTTGAATGAAATCGGCTTGCGAAAAGGACTGGCGGGCTTGGTCGAGCAGTGCCGGGGAGATTGCCGAAGCGCCATAAGTGATTTTTCTCAGCGCGCTCAGATCAAGTTGGGCCGCTGCAGGATTGCCTTCGCGCCAATCGAGGAGCATCTGCAGCATGGTCGGCGCCAGCCTTGTATTGCTGATTCGTTCCAAGCCGATGCATTCGAGTACTTCCTGCGGTTTGAAGGTCGATAGCACCACATGCGTACCGCCGCTAATGAACAGTGAGATCATTGCCGACAGATCAGCTATATGGAACATCGGCATGGCATGCAGGAAGATAGTCTGAGGTCCGATCCCGGTCTGGTTGAAAGTAGCCAGGGCTGATAAAACGAGGTTGTTATGACTGAGCATTACCCCTTTGGGGAAGCCCGTGGTTCCACCGGTATAAAAGATGCCCAGCAGAGAATCGCCACCACGAAGGGCATCTTCGACTGGCTCATACTGGGTGATCAGCATTTCGTAGTTGAGCATGCCAGGTGGAGTTTCGCCCTCCCCGGCATAAATCATCAGGCGCAGGGTTTTCGCAGCAACGCTGATTTTTCCTGCCAGATCCAGGAAATTATCGTCGACGATCAGTACACAGGTTTCAGAATCGTCCAATGAATAGACAATCTCCGCAGCGCTCCAACGAATGTTGACCGGGTTGAGCACGGCATCGGCCCAAGGGACCGCCAGACAGTATTCGATGTACCGCTGCGAGTTTAGCGAAAGCATCGCCACCCGCTCGCCGCTGGTCACACCCAGGCCTTTTAAGGCGCCGGCCAGACGGGCGACTCGTTCGCCCAACTGGGCAAAGCTCAGACTACGACCTTGGTAACGAATGGCCGGCGTGTCGGGACGCTGTTGCATATGGCGATGCAACCCTTGGGTCAAGTACATCTAAATCTCCTGCCTTGTTTTTTAAAGAGTTACAGGTTTCTTAACTGAAGATTTGATCAGAACGTCTTGCTGGCACTGACCACTACAGTCGAGGTGCACACATCGGTGTAACCGTAGTAACTCGCGCACTCGCTCTTGGAAAGGTCCGTGTCGACGTAACTAAGGCCCCAGTTGATTCCAAGTGCGCTGCGGGTCAGCTTGGCTTCCCATTCGCGATAATCACCACGAGCCTTGCCACTGTTTGACAAAAACACATCATCCTTGAAGTCGAAACGACCATAGCGGACCTCCAACCCGACCTGATCCACAATTTCATGGCTGTACCCCAAGTAGGTGTAGAGCGTGTCTTGGTCTTTCCCGACGAAGTTCTTCAAGTCGTTGGAGTAATAACTACCGAACTTGAAGCCATAGGCTTTGAGAATGGCGTAGACCTCACTCATGTTGAATTGTGCTTCCTTGGCATAGGTGTACTTGAGATACCCCACATCAAGGCTGACATCGTCATTGAATGGAATGAAAAAGCCTGCGTAGAAATCTTGTTCCAGGCGCGTTTTCAGGTTCATCCCAAAGTCGACATTTGATGTCCAGACGCCCGCATAGGCACCGCTACTGTGTATCAATGTGGCCTCCAATTGCGCAGCGGGATCGCCGAGTGTCATGGACAATCCGCGACTGCGGTAATCGCTGACCACCTGTGGTTTGAGCTCCAGTTGCAGGTTGTCAGTAAGTGTCACGGCACCCGCGCCAAAGGGGAAAAGCGCGCAGCCGACAAGGGTCGTGATAGCAAGACGATGCATAGGTTGAATCCTGTTTATTATTATTGGCAGGCTAGGCTTCGCCCTCCCATGCCCCGAAGAGCAACGGTCAGGCTGACGTTGGAGGATTACGGGTGGCTGTAAACTTCGCGCCCGGAAAAATAGGTCTTGAGTACTTGGGTGTCGGCGAGTTGCTCTTCAGGCACGTTGAATACATCGCGATCAAGAACAATCAGGTCAGCCTGTTTACCCGCGGTGACAGAGCCAATCTCTTTATCTAAACCGATCGCGCGGGCGGCGTTGCGGGTATAGGCATAGAACATCGTTTCCCGATCGATATCCTCATCCTTGTTGAGCACGCCCTTGGGGCCTTTGCGACTGATGGCCTGCCCAATAGCTTTCCACGGGTTGGGCGTACTGACCGGCCAGTCGCTGGCACCTGCGATGGTCGCGCCATTTTTCAATAATGAACGCGCCGGGTACATGAATTGAAACTGCATTGCACTGATGTAAGGCTTCAGCAAATCAACGCTCAACTCATCCGCTGACGCCCAGTACAGCTGCATGGAAGCGATCACATTCAGGGGCTTGAAACGAGCGAATTCCTTGGGATTGACCATCTGCAAATGGGTGATCGAATGCGTCACGCCACTCTGTCTGTCATGCCTGGCCTGCTCGATCCCATTGAGCGCTTCGCGTACCGCCCGGTCGCCGATGGCATGCACATGCACCAGCCAGCCACGGGCGTCCGCGGCGCTGACCAGTTCACCGAAGTGAGCGGGATCGATCAACAACTCCCCGCCTTTCTTTGAATTCTTGTAGGGGGTGAGCAACGACGCGGTTTGTGCCGGAAATTCGGCGACGCCATCGGCAAAGATCTTGATGCCCGGCAGGCTGAGATTTTCGACGCCAAGGAACTGCTTCCTTACCTGATCCAGCACATCCAGATCCGCCGGCGCGCTTTTCGGATTGGCAACCATCAGCGCGGCTACCCGCAACTGAAGCTCACCTTTTTCCGATAGCGCTTTATAGACGGGCAACACCCCAAGCGTGTGCGCTGTGGGCTTGAAGTCGAACAGCCCATCGGCTGGCATGGCATTGGCCGCCGGGTCCATAAGGGCGGTGATGCCCAGGCTGTGGTTCAGGTCACGCGCCGCGCGGCCAGCGGCCATAAGTTGATCAAAGGTCGGCGCAGGCAATTGCGACATCACCGCAGACAGACCCGCGTCAGCCACGAAGCCATTGGGGGTACTGTCCTCATGATGGCCGATGGTCGCCACCGCTTCGCCTTTAAGCGACTTGACGCGCTCGGCATCGATGCCTGCTCGCTTGAGCATCGCCGCGTTGGCCCAGCCGGTGTGATAATCCCAGCCGATGAAAGCAATCGGTGTATCGGCCCATTCGCCATGATTGAAGCGCTTTTCAAATTCAGCCACTTCACTCCAGTAAGTGGAGGGGAAACCACCGACCGCCAGACTGTCTCCGTGCCGCGCCTTGCCGTCGTCTCGCCACGCGCGCAAACGCTGCTCCAGTTCGTCGAAGGCCAACATCTGGCCCTCGAGATCTGCCGCCTTTAGCTTCACGCCGCCAAAGATCGCGTGGCTGTGGCTGTCAATGAAGCCTGGCATGACGACCTTACCCTTCAAATCCACCACTTGGGTCATGGCATCTTTGAGCGAAAGAATCTCGACATCACTCCCGACCTTGAGGATACGGCCATCGGCTACCGCGACGGCTTGTTGCAGCGGCTGACCCGGCTCGGCCGTGAACACCTTTGCGTTGTACAAGAGCAAATCGACAGCCGCCATGCTTTCCATTGATGCAAAAGCGACAGCAATTGCCAACGTCGTCCCGAGAACCTTCTTCATCGCCTGAAAACCTTTTTTTATTAGAGTGTTCGGGAGACTATCCAAAGGAGGCGATGTTAAGAATACCTAAACCCCGAAAGACATACTTTCCAGAAAGGTAAAAGCGAATGGACCAGCTCGGCGCTATCACTATGTTCGTCGCCACGGCAGATCAAGGCAGTTTTACGCGCGCAGCTTCCCATCTGGGCAAAACCACGTCGGCTCTGACCCGGGCGGTAACCCACCTTGAGACGGAATTGGGCACACGTCTTTTTGAGCGTTCTACCCGCCGAATTGCCCTGACCGAGGCAGGGCAGATCTATTTGGCAAGCGCTCGACAGGTGCTGATTCAGCTGCAGCAAGCTCGGGAAGATCTTGACCAACTCCAGCAGGAGATGTGTGGCTCGTTGCGAGTAGCGGCGCCACCGTCCTACGGTCCAGCGTTTCTGAATGCGGTGTGCTGCCGCTTTCTCGATAGATACCCCCAGATGCGTCTTGAGGTAATTCTCACCGAAGAGTTCGTGGACCTGCTTGAGGGCAGCTACGATCTTGCTGTGCGTGACGGACCTGTGGGGCCGGATCTGATTGCCCGACCACTGACCGTCAACCGTATCCGACTTTGCGCTAGCCCACGCTATCTACAGCGCAATCCTCTAGAAGTCCTACCGCAAACGTTCGATCAACATGACTGGTTGATCTATCGACACCCTGCACTGAACCCGCATTACTGGTGGTTGACCCATGAAGGCGAGCGCCGGCGCATTTTGCAGCCTGTGCCTCGCCTGTCTAGCGATAACTATGATCTTCTGTTTAATGCGCTGCTGGATGGGCAGGGATTGCAATTTTGTCCACAGTGGAGTGCTGCTCCCTATTTGCGGCGTGGCGAACTTGTGCAGCTGCTCCCCGATACAGACCCTGACCCGGAGCAATTCGGTTCTACAGTCCATGTAATCTATCCGGCACACAGACGCCACACACGCAAACTCCTGGCTTTTATTGAATGTCTTGGTAACTACCTGGAAGAAGAGGCGCTGCATTAAAGGGGTAGCGAGGTACTGAACAACCGCGCTCTCTGAGAAGGATTTTATGCCGGCCATCAGTGGATAGTCCCCCTGCATGACCGGATGCTATGGGTCGGATAACGATTGAGGTAGGCGCGTCGCTGGTTCCCAGTCAAACGTCCTCCGGTTCGGCGAACGCCATCAGCAAATCTTCAACCAAAGCTTGCTGTGCCTCACTTGGTTGGCGGGCACTATGGTTGGCCAAATGGAATTGCACACTGAATTCAAAAGTCGCGGGGCCTAGTACCTGCAACAGGCCTCGGGCTTGCCAAGGCGCAGCGACGTGGCGGGGCAGGTAGCCGATGTGCGCGCCAGACAGGATAAAGGCCAGACTGCCTTCGACCTGCTCGGTGCTCACACTACTGTAGTTGGGCTTGAATGCTTCGACTGAGCTTGTGAAGCGGTAGGGGTGGAGCACTCCGTCACAGGCACTCAACTGCATCTGGCCGGGGTGTGGAACACCGAATAACGGGTGACCCTTACCGCAGTAGAGTCGTTGCTGTTCTTCGAACAGAGGATGGTAATTCAGAGCACTTTGCTGGCCGGAGAAGTAGCTGATGGCGAGGTGCAACTGGTTCTGCAACAGGCGCCGTTCCAACTCTGCCGGCATGGCACTGAGTAACTTGATCTGCACATCCTGGTTACGCTTGCGAAAACACCCGATGGCGTGCGAGATACGCTCGATCACCTGCGAGTCGAGGGCTTCGGACAGGCCGATAGACAGTTCGCCGAGCAGTTTGTCGGCCATGCCCTGGGCCTCGCTCTTGAATACTTCGATGGAAGAGAACAGGTTGCGCGTGGCTTGCAGGACCAGCTCGCCCTTTGGTGTCAGGCGAAAGCCCGCCTTGCCGCGTTCGCAGAGACGATAGCCGAGGCGGGTTTCGAGTTTGGCCATCTGCGTACTGACGGTCGACTGGCCGATCCTCAACTCACCCTGGGCGGCGCTGAAACCGCCGCATTCCACCACGCAGACGAACAAGCGCAGTAGTTGCAGATCAACATCGTGCACTTGATTGAACATGTCGCTCCAAACATTGATGGCGGTGAATGCCAAGGTAGCACACTTCATATTTATTCAAGATATGGCAGGGCATAGGATTCGCGCATCGATGCTAACCGAGGACTTATGTCATGCGCGCCTTGATAGGTTTGTTCTGCTTGTGCTTATGTTTTGGGGCTCAGGCCACCGATACGCAGTTGAGTATTTATACCTGGACCGAGTACATCCCCGATGAGGTGCTTCAGCGCTTCAAAAATGAGACTGGAATCGAAGTCAAACTCGACGTGTTCTCCAGCGCCGAGGAGCAAGACAGCAAGTTGCTCACTGGACACAGTGGTTACGATGTGGTGTTCCCCTCCACTAACTCGTTGGCGGTGGCGATCAAAGCCGGGGCGGTGCAACCGATCGAGCACGCCCAGCTTACGCATTACGCCAACCTTGACCCGGATCTGCTACTCAAGCTGACTTCCAGCGACCCTGGCAATCAATATGGGGTGCCTTACGCTTGGGGTACGGTTGGCTTGGGCATCAACAAGCAGGCAGTGGCCAAGCGGATTCCAGATGCCCCCTTGAACAGCCTCGATCTATTGTTCAAGCCTGAATACGCAAGCAAGCTCAAGGACTGCGGTATCGCCGTGCTGGATTCACCACAGGAAGTGATCAGTATCGTCCTCAACTATCTCGGCCATCGCCCCTACAGCACGGATGCGAACGAGCTGAAGCAGGCACAGCAACTGCTGACCCAACTTCAGCCGAATCTGCGATATATCAACAGCAGTCGGCAGATTGACGACCTGGCCAAGGGGGACGTTTGTCTGACCCTGGTCTACAACGGCGACGCTGCGATAGCCGCTGCCCGAGCCAGTGAGTCCAAGCAGCCGTTCGAGGTGATCTATCGGATTCCGCGCGAAGGCACCCTGCTCTGGTTCGATTCCATGGCCATTCCTGTGGATGCGCCGCACCCACAAGCCGCTCGTGCCTTCATCGACTTCATGCTGCGCCCGGAGTCCATTGCCGCGCTGACCAATTCCTTGTTCTTTGCCAACGCCAACAAGGCGGCCACGCCGTTGATCGATAAGGCCGTAACGACTGACCCAGATATCTATCCGTCACAAGAAGTTCGCGATCGCCTGTTCAGCGAGCAGCTACTGCCGCTACGCGCCCAGCGCGATCGCACTCGTCTGTGGACCACGTTCCGCACCAAAATTTAAGGATTCCACCATGGAAGTATTTCAAGGTAACGACCTGGCCATCACCCGTGAAAGTCTGTACGGGACGCAATCTGAACCGACCTACGGCGGCATCACCAGTTTCATGCGCCGGCGCTATACGCGTGACTTGAACGGGGTCGATCTGGTCGTCAGTGGCATACCGTTCGACACCGCTACCAGCAATCGCCCGGGTACTCGCTTCGGACCAAGGGCAATCCGTGCTGCCTCAATCCAGTCGGCGTGGGAGCGCCCTTTCCCATGGGAGTTTGATCCATTCGATCATTTGGCTGTGATCGACTACGGCGATTGCAACTTCGACCATGGACAGCCGCAGAGGACGCCCGCCGCCATAGAAGCGCATGCCGATTACATTCTGGGTGCGGGCTGCGGGATGCTTACGCTGGGGGGTGATCACTTCATTAGCTACCCATTGCTCAAGGCCCATGCGAAGAGGCACGGCGCTTTGTCGCTCGTGCACTTTGACGCTCACAGTGATACCTGGCCGGATGCCGACGACAGCGAGCAAGGCATTCATCACGGCACTATGTTCTATCACGCCGCCCGACAAGGCCTGGTCGATCCGGGCCGTTCAGTGCAGATCGGTCTTCGCACTACCAATGACGACACGATGGGCTTCCAGGTACTCGATGCCCGCCAAGTTCTCAGCACCTCACCGAAGGCTATCGCCGAGCTGATTCTTGCGCGGGTCGGGGATAACCCTGTGTACCTGACCTTCGATATCGACTGTCTCGACCCGGCCTTCGCACCCGGTACGGGTACTCCGGTCTGCGGTGGATTGAGTACGCATCAGGCGCTGGAAATCCTGCGTGCGTTGCGCGGCATCAACCTGGTCGGAATGGATGTGGTGGAAGTCTCGCCGCCTTACGACCATGCGGAAGTGACGGCGCTGGCCGGGGCGACCATCGCTATGGAGATGGTTTGCCTATATGCCGCGCGGCACAAATTACCCGTCAGTTAAATCTGCACGATGAGCCAACCTCTGGAGCTCTAGGCATGAACAAGCAAGAAGAAATAGCGGCGTTGGCGATCCTTATTCACGACCTGCGCGAGCACAGGAAGTGCACGCTGATGGAACTGGCGGAGAAGGTTGGCTGTACGGTCGATTTTCTTTCCCTGATCGAAAGCGGCCTATCACGTCCAACTGTGGCGGATTTGACGGCGATCAGTGAAGCCCTCGGGGTGGCAACCACGTATTTCTACAGTTTGCCAAAACCCAAGAAATTGCCTTGGGTCACTCGACCGGATGAGCGACGGGCGCTGTATTTCGCCAATGGTATTACTGACATTTTAGTATCGCCGAAGCTGTCAGCGCCCTTCTCCATGCTTGAAAGCCAGCTGGTGCCTGGAGCCAACAGTGGTGAGCGTTATATGAATGACGGCTCCGAGCAAGGCGGTTACATCCTGGAGGGAGAGTTGAAGTTATGGCTCGGCGATGACGACGAGCCAATCACCTTGTTCCCTGGAGACAGCTTTCAGTTGGCTCGCCACACCCTTTGTCGCTACGGCAACCTCACTGAACAAACGACCCGGGTCCTTTGGGTTTACAACTGATGTCACCTATAAAAAACGAAGGAAAAACAACTATGAATGCTGACAGTGCAGACCTGCTGGTTGAAGTGCGTGCCTTCCGCCTGCGCTACCCGCAAGTCCGCTACGTCGACCTGATTGCCTTGGATATTCCGGGGCACTTTTACGGGAAACGTTACCCGGTAGACATGTTGGAAAAGGTTGCCGCCGGAAGCGCTCTGAAGCTGCCCCAAAACTGTGTGCTGCTAGGTGTACAGGGTGGCTTGTTCAAAATCGGCGACTACTGCTTCAATGACGGTGACCCGGATGCTATGCGCCGTCTGGTACCGGGTACGCTGAAGCTCGTAAGTTGGGAAGCGCAGCCGGTAGGTCAGATGCTGATTACGTCTGATGGCACGGCGATGCCTATCGAGTTCGAGCCTCGGGAAGTGCTCGTTCAGGTGCTGCAACGCCTGCGCACCAAAGGCATTCATCCGGTGGTGGCGTTCGAACTGGAGTTCTATCTGTTCGATAAAAAATTGCGCGATGGGCTGCCTCAATTTCCCCGTGATGAATGCTCGGACGATGGCGACGATCAGCCCAACATGCACATCGAGCGCCTATCGCGCTTTGCGACGGTACTCGATGACATGGTCGAAACCGCACGCGCACAAGGTATCGACACTACCGTGATTACCGCTGAGCTCGGCCCTGGACAGTTCGAAATCAATTTCGGTCATCTAGACGACGGTCTGCGCGCCGCGGACTGGGCTGCCTTGTTTTGCCGTAGCACCCGTGGAGTAGCGCTGAAACATGGTTACCGTGCCAGCTTTATGGCCAAGCCCTATCTGGAACATCCAGGCAGCGGCATGCACGTACACGTCAGCCTGTACGACGCTGATGGCAACAACTTGTTGGCGGCCACCGAGCAACAAGCATTGCGCCACTCGGTAGCTGGATGCCTGGAGCTGCTGCCGTTTTGCATGCCGATTTTTGCTCCTAATCAAAATGCCTACCGCCGCCTGGGTGGCTCAGTAAATTCCGCAGCGCGTGCCAGTTGGGGTTACGAGGATCGTGATGCCTGCGTGCGTATTCCCGAATCGGACGCGAAGAACTTGCGCATCGAACACCGAATCGCCGGTGCCGACGCCAATCCGTACCTTGTGCTGGCCGCGATTCTGGTCGGTATGGAGCAGGGATTGGAGAATCGTCTCGACCCTATAGCACCGCTAAATGAAGACCGAAGCAGTGGCATTGATTTTCCTCTTGACGTTCTCCATGGCGTTCGCGCCATGCAGCAACAACGTCAAGTTCGCGAAGGGTTAGGGGCCGAGTTTGTCGACGTGTATTGCGAAAACAAACGCCAGGATCATTTAGCGCTCCAGGAGGAAATCAACGCCCGTGAATACCGCTGGTTTCTCTGATTTCGAGTGGTTACTGCTTTGCTTCAGCAACCCGGACCAATAGAACACTTTCAAGGAGACAGCCATGAACAAAACCGTGCATAACCCCAAAACTCTGGAATGGCAGGTGCTAAGCGACAAGCATCACTTGGCACCGTTCAGCGACTATAAACAGTTGAAGCAAACCGGCCCGCGGATAATCACCAGGGCCGACGGCGTGTATCTATGGGACAGCGAGGGCAACAAGATCCTTGATGCCATGGCCGGGCTTTGGTGCGTAGCCATCGGTTATGGTCGAGATGAGCTTGCCAAAGCTGCCAGTCATCAGATGAACGTACTCCCTTACTACAACACCTTCTTCATGACGGCACACCCGCCGGTGCTGGAATTGGCCAAGGTCATCGCAGAGTTGGCTCCTGCGCATATGAACCATGTGTTCTTTACTGGCTCCGGCTCGGAAGCGAACGACACCATGGTGCGCATGGTTCGTCACTACTGGGCGGTCAAAGGCCAACCAGAGAAGAAGGTCATCATCGGTCGTTTGAATGGCTACCACGGCTCCACCGTGGCCGGCGCGAGCTTGGGTGGCATGAAAGCCATGCATGACCAAGGCGGGATGATTCCGGACATCGTGCACATCGCACAGCCGTACTGGTTCGGCGAAGGTGGCGATATGAGCCCCGACGAATTCGGCACTTGGGCCGCGGACCAGTTGGAAAAGAAAATACTCGAGATTGGTATTGATAACGTCGCGGCCTTTGTTGCCGAGCCTATCCAGGGGGCGGGTGGCGTGATCATTGCGCCTGACACTTACTGGCCAAGGATTCGCGAGATTCTCGCCAAATACGACATCCTGTTCACCGCCGATGAGGTGGTCTGTGGATTTGGTCGTACCGGCGAATGGTTCGGTAGCGACTATTACGGCATCAGCCCTGATTTTATGACAATTGCAAAGGGGCTGACCTCTGGTTACATCCCCATGGGCGGCTTGATCGTCAGCGACAAAGTGGCCGAGGTGCTTAACGAGGGAGGTGATTTCTATCATGGTTTCACCTACTCCGGGCACCCTGTATCAGCGGCAGTGGCACTGGAAAACATACGGATCATCCGCGAAGAAAAGATTCTTGAGCGCGTTCGGGAAGAAACGGCTCCCTATCTGCAAAAGCGTTTGCGCGAACTGGAGGACCATCCACTCGTGGGTGAAATACGAGGGTTGGGAATGCTCGGCGCGATCGAGTTGGTGAAGAACAAGCACACACGCGAACGTTTCGAGTCCAATGGGGTGGGCATGATTTGCCGCAACCATTGTTTCAACAATGGCCTGATCATGCGCGCAGTCGGGGAGACCATGGTCATCGCACCACCGCTGGTGATCAGCAAATCCGAAATCGACGAGCTGATAGCGAAGGCGCGTCTGTGCCTGGACCTCACCTATGAAGAAGTTCTTGTTTGAATAAAAATTGAATATTAGTGCGGGCTGTACTTTATAGCGCGCTGAGAAAACGCACCTTTCTCTCTGATACGCACAATCAACTTTAATAAACTTTTCTCACCTCCAAGAAAATGAGAATCCCCATGAAATATAAAAAACTGTTCAGCCCGTTACAAAGTGGTGATCTTACCCTTAAAAATCGCATTATCATGGCGCCGCTAACTCGCATGCGGGCAGGAGAAGATTTTTCTCCGACTGAGCTAAATGCTGAATATTACGCACAACGTGCTACGGCGGGCCTTATTATTACCGAGGCAACGCAAATCTCACAGCAAGGGCAAGGCTATTTGAATACGCCTGGCATTTATACCGATCAACATGAAGCCGCCTGGAAACGAGTAGTTGATGGCGTACATGCCAACGACGGTAAGATTGCGCTGCACCTCTGGCATGTCGGTCGCATTTCTCACAGCAAGCTGCAGCCGGGCGAAACACTACCCGTTGCGCCCTCCGCCATTCCAGTCACAGAGTCAACTTCGAGAATACCGAAAGATGGAGGTTTTGAACGGGTCTTGTGCGATGGCCCAAGAGCTTTAACGCTCGACGAAATTCCGGGCATTGTGAATGATTACACCAATGCTGCAATTCGAGCCAAGCGCGCGGGGTTTGATGCTATTGAAATCCACTCGGGCAACGGCTATTTACTAAACCAATTTTTATCAACCAATACGAACCATCGTGATGACATCTACGGAGGCAGTCTGGAGAATAGGGCGCGAATCTTGCTCGACGTCATTGATGCAGCGACTTCCATATATGGTGCCGGACGTATAGGCGTGCGCTTAACCCCTAACGGCATCTTCAATGAAATTCAAGATACTGATGCTGAAGAAATGACTGAGTATTTGGCCCGTGCGTTTAGCCAGCGCGGGTTGGCCTATCTGCATATTGCTGAACCAGATTGGGCAGGAGGAGAACCGCTGACTGATACATTCCGACAGGACATCAGGAAAAACTTCACAGGAAGCCTGTTTTTTTGCAGCCACTACACTGCCGAAAGGGCAGATAAACTGTTGTGTGAAGATATTGCAGACGCTGTTGCTTTTGGAAGGCTTTTCCTCGCGAATCCAGATCTCCCCGAGCGCTTTCGACTGAATGCTCCATTGAATGAACCAGACAGTTCTACATTTTATTGTGGTGGGGCCGAAGGATATACGGATTACCCAGCGTTATAAGTTAACAACCAGCGAAGCTACTACCACAAGCTTGAAATAATAATTTGCTATATTGGCGTAGCCTGAGAAATATCTGAGACTTTTTGGAGGAACATATATTTATGAACCATCTCCCTGGGAGCTTCCGTATACGAGCTCTGCACACCAATTATCACAAAGACTTCGGAAAAAATTTCGCGTTCAGCATCCTCGGAATCGCGGACAAAGACACAGGGAAGGACGAAATGATGCAGAAGGTAATCCATTGGAAACGCCCCCTTCTAACCCGCGACACCGGCTTAAACGGAAACTGAATGAGCTCGGATTCCTCCGTCGATAGCTGACGATTCTGGAGAGTTCCTATCGACCAGAAGCCATCCTTCACGAAGGGCAGCTTTGGGTCGTTTTCTGCCTCTCGCGACCGGCAGAGATCGGCCAGAAGCGGTCACTCGTAGACACTTCGGGGTAATGTGCCAACTTATCAAATGAATAATGGCTAGCCCGTCGTCGGTCCGAACCAAGAGATGGCGCTCTGCGCGAATCAAGCGAAGAAACAGGCATGGAGATCCGCCGGCTGGTTTTTCAGCTTATGTGCGGGACTCGGAAGGAACAAGGGCGACCAGATCAGTATCGCCTACGTCGACGCCACTTTGTGAAAGCAAAGTCGTTACTTGCCCTCGGTGATGAGTCTGGTGGTTGAAAAAATGCATGACCAAGCCATAAAAGTTCCTGTCAGCGGGGGTTCCCTTCATGCTTGTGTAACTGAGGGGGTAATCTAGATCCGACTCTTTGATGGAGCGAGACCACGCGACAATTACCTGATCGAGCCAAACGCGATGTGTCGAAAGTTCGCGGATATCCGAGAACAGTAACTGGTCGAGGCTTTGGGGGGCCGGGAGCTGTTGAATCGGCTTCAGAGCCAGGTAGTTCGCTGGGTGCCTGGCAAATCGCTGCAGCCACACCGTGTCCCCCGCCACCAGGTGGTTCAACGTCCCGAGAATAGAACCGAAGAATGCTTGCCTATCCACTGACAGCTCTTCATCAGTCAGACTTCTGGCCGCCTCATAAACCTTCGCGTTCATCCAATCGTTGTAGATCGCCATCAGACAGATATGGTGGGTGCGGTCCATAGTGTTCATCCTTTTAAGTTATCCATCACTAAGGCTACTCGCTCCAAGCCAGCCGGGTTGGTGACACTTCAATTGGCGCACGCACGACTGGTAGAATAGATAACATGGCCTGCACTCAATGACTGAAAATAATTTCTGGATATATCCGCAAACAGACTTGAAAGCGTGCCTTTGGATTTATCATGATAGGCCAGCGAAATATCCAAATTACCTATTAACGGAAAACCGTCAGATTCTCCCAGCACACGTAACTCGTCATGAACAGTGCTAAGCAATACAGCTGACACATAACAGCCAGAGGACAATGCCGCGAGAATGCCCGCATGACTCGTACTATGGTAACTTATCTTGTAAGCTTTCTTGACTCGATTTAGAGCGTTTAATATTAATTCCCTGTCGCCACAACCTTTAGTGAAAAGCGCTAGAGGGATCGGGGTTTTTTCCACAATTTTGCTCTCGTGAGCGCAAACCCACTTCAGAGGTTCTGAGTGCAGGAGCTCCGACGGAACAGTTGATGGGCATCCCTGAGTCAGCACAACATCAAGCTCACCAGCTTCATAGCTCTGCCAAATTTGACTGCTGTATCCGCAATGCACCTCGATCTCAATATCAGGAAATCGATCTGCACAACACTTTATAATCTCAGAGAAATAGTTAGATGCATAAGTATCAGACGTGCCAACTCTAACTACTCCCTTGTGAGACTTATCAGTCAACTGCGCTACTGCCTGATCGTTAACCTCCAGAATTTTAACTGCATAAGAAAGCATACTGTCGCCGTGAGTAGTCAGCTCCAGCGTTCGCTTACCCCTGACAAAGAGTTCCGAGCCCAAATGGCCTTCAAGTTTTTGTATTTGCTGGCTAATCGCGGACTGGACACGGCATAGCTTCTGAGATGCCTTGGAAAAGCTTCTAAGCTCGGCAACAGTGACAAATGCACGCAATTGATTCATGTCCAAATTCATTTTCGATAATCCGTCATCACAATCCGAGATATGGCATATCATAATTATTAACGCCCACCCAGTCAATCATTGACTTACCATTGAACTCTTATTAGTAGGAGTCAAATGATGGCATCAAGAATTATCGAAAAAATCAACATCAGCGGTTACTACATGGCAACTGACGTTGAATATCTGAACTCGGTTACTAAGCAGCCTAAAGCAGAAGCTCCACTATGAACACTTTAGAAAAATATTCACCATTACTATTTCTCTTAATGTGGAGTAGCGGAGCCATATTCGTCAAGCTAGGTCTACAGGACGCATCTGTTTCGGTATTCCTCACCATACGCTCTATTGGGGCAGCCCTGGCGTTGATTATCGTTTGTGCATTAATTGCAAAAAAAAGAGGTTTAAAGGAGGCATTACTACTGCCGAAACGCTTACTGCTACGAGTAATTATAATTGGCATATTGTTGCAGGTCGGTTATCAAACGGCTTATTTTTTGGCCCTCAACTACCAATTAACACCCGGCGTCCTGGCAATTATTTTAGGCCTCCAACCAATTCTGACACCTATATTCGCAAATGAAAAAATTGGCAAAACAGGATATTTCTACCTGTTTCTTGGATTGACAGGATTGATAATTGCCATTTTTGGGGCTCGCGACCTCGGTGCCGTAACGATCCTTGGTCTATTTTTCGGGTTGATTTCGGTAGTCGCAATAAGTGCAGGATCAGTCATGCAGAAAAAATCCATAATCGATCCCGTTACCGCAGCGTTCTACCAAGCGCTCACCGCATCATGTATTTTTCTACTAGTTCTCCCTTTTACCGAGACAAGACTCAATTTAACCCCGACTTTTATAATTTCAGCCTCGTGGATGACAATTGTAGTCTCAACGTTAGCCGTATTACTGTTGTTCCGTATGCTTGCAAAAAATTCAGCGAGCAAGGTCGGTGTGCTTTTCTACATGGTTCCAGTAATCACAATGCTTTTGGACTACTTTACATTCGGAAATAAAGTCACTTGGATTACTATCATGGGAGCTTTATTAGTGATCGTAGCAGTAAAGGGCTTTGGAAAGGTCCAGCTCTCGCCGGTCGCTCTCACATCAAAAGCGTAGAGCTGCATATGGCCACGATCACTGGTGTACACCGGATTGCTGCATAGTAAGAAAACGCTCGCACTGATCTGCTCTTCGTTGACGCACTAACACTCAAAACCATGGCTGATCAATCTAGCCAGCACCTCCCCCGCCTCACTTAATTCCCCTGGGGCCAGCATCAGGCGCAATTCATGTACGGGCAGCTCAGGGAAGCCGTCGCCAACCGTCAGCACGCGCATGCCTTGGCTCACCCGGGCCCGGTCAACGATGCCAACGGCCAATCCGGCCTCGATGGCGGCTTCCAAAGCGATCACCCCGGCGCTGATGATCACTGTTCGCCAACGGCGACCCTGCTGGCTCAGCGCGTCGACAGCCACGCTTCTGTAGGGGCAACCCTTGCCGTGCAATGCAAGGGGCACCGGTTTGGCGAGGTCCTGCAGGTAGCCGTGTGCGGCTACCCACACAGGTTGGGTGATGCCGAAGGTCTTGATGCAGCGCGCCTGCGGCACAGCAACATCAGCCGGGGCCACTAACAGCGCCATGTCCAGTTGCCCACGCTGCAGGCGCGTGTTCAAGCGGCCACTGGAACCCGTTTCAACCTCCAGCTCGACGCAGGGAAAATCCGCCGTCAGGTGCGGCAGCGTACAAGCCAGTACCGCGCCGGCGTACTCCTCAGAAATGCCCAGCCTGACTCGCCCACTGGCGACCGGCGCGATAAAGCTGGCTAGCAACCCGTCGTGCAGCCGTAGCAGTTCGGCGCTTTGCAGCGCAAAGCGACGGCCCAGCGGAGTCAGGCTGACTGTCTGGTTATCGCGCTCCAGCAAACGTCCCCCGGCCACGGCTTCCAGGCGGCGAACGTGCAAGCTCACTGCTGATGGGCTTTTATTCAAAAAGCTGGCCGCCGCCAGGAATTGCCCAAAGCGCAAGACGGCGTGAAACGTTCGCAGCAGTTCGATATCAAGCGCTTCAGCCATGGTTCAGTAATCCTGCATCAGTGGTGCTGATCGTATCGTTTGATTGCATCAGTCAATCATTCATACCATCGAACTCAGCCCCCTGTCAGGTGCCATTCGATGAACGTCATACGCTCACCTATTTTGATCAGCGCCGTGCTGCTGTCGGCCATGGTCGTCAGCTGGAGCTCTGGTTTCATCGGTTACCGCTATGTCGCCGACCAGGGAAGCGTCTACCTGGCCTCTGTGTGGCGTTTTATCCTGGCGGCGGCCGTGTTACTGCCTTTTGCCTGGGCGGGTTTGCGGACATTGCACGGCCGTGATGTGGCGCATCAAGCCCTGCTGGGGTTGTTTGCGATTGGTGGCTACATAGGCCCCATCGCCGCATCGATTCAACTGGGTGTCGCGCCGGGCACCGTCTCACTCCTGGCCAATTTGCTGCCACTGACCATTGTGGTGCTGGCAGTCAACGTGCCCGGGCAACGCACCCGCGGCTGGCAGTGGGTCGGCCTGGGGTTGTGTCTGACCGGCATGCTGATAGCCAGCGGCGCCAACGTGGAATGGGACGCCGCAGACCTCTGGGTCTACAGCCTGCCACTGCTGGCAGTCCTCTCCCTGGCGGCGGCCACGCTGTACCAGAAAGCCTCACCCGGCGCATCGATGCCCGCCTCCACCGCGCTGTTCATTCAGGTATGCGCCGTGATCCCGGTGTTTGCCGTGCTGGCGTGCCTCGAAGGGGAAATATGGCCGCCAACCAGCGCCGGGTTTGCCGGGGGCGTGGTGTGGCTGGTGGTCTTCTCGACTCTGGGCGGTTATGGATTTTATTGGCTGTGCCTGCAGCGTTCCAGCATCCAACGCATCAGCAGTGCGCTGTTTCTGACGCCCCCGGTGACCCTGCTGTGGGCATGGCTGCAGTTCGGCGATCCGCTGACCGTGAGTGCGCTGGTGGGCGTCGGGTTGACCCTGCTGGGACTGCCATTGCTTGGGATGAGCACAGTGAGGGAGCAGGAGATAATCGACCAACAGGCGTCGCTTAAGACTTCCTGCAGAAATGAATAATTCAAGACTGCACGCTTAAACCAACCCAACCATGAAAACCCACGTACAAACCCACACCGATGATCAACATGCTCGACAGGTACGGCGCTCGACGCGCAACGGTACCCTGCCATGACCAGCGATTGGACGCCTGTGTAGCATCCATAGTCGCAGCAGCACCTGCAGCGACTTAGTCCACGCATTGACATATCGGTAAATTTCGATATCCTGAAGCGATGGACTTACTTGAAATTTTCAAAGCACTGTCAAACCGTACCCGTCTTGAAATCCTCAAAGGATTGAAGGATCCGGTGAACAGCTTCCCTGCGCAGGATGAGGGAGATGTGCTCACGGTTGGTGTGTGCGTCAGCAGTATTCAAGAAGGCGTGGGACTGTCGCAGTCGACGGTGTCTGACTATCTTGCAACGCTGCAACGAGCCGGGCTGGTCGAAGTCAGGCGCATTGGTCAGTGGACCTACTACAAGCGAAACGAAGCAACCATCCGTGCACTCGCCGAGATCATAGGTACAGAGCTGTAATTTTTTACCGCATGATATCGATATTTCCCGATATCCCTTTTAATCGAAATAAGACTCTGTGAGGGGCTCGGAACACACGCAGTGATTTTCTATGCCGATACACATCGACATTTCTCGATATCCCTTTTTACAGAAGTGAGGTTTCAAAATGAAAGCGATGATAATCAAATCCTTCGGTGGCCCGGAATCGTTCGAACTTTGTGACGTGACCAAGCCAGTGCCGGGCACGGGACAAGTCCTGGTACGGGTACACGCTACTTCCATCAACCCATTGGATTACCAGGTTCGCCGCGGCGATTATCCCGACCTGGTGCCACTTCCGGCGATTAGCGGGCACGACGTATCTGGCGTTGTCGAGGAAGTCGGGCCGGGCGTCACGGCTTTCGCTCCCGGCGATGAAGTCTGGTACACCCCGCAGATATTTGACGGTTCGGGCAGTTACGCCGAGTACCACGTTGCGGACCAAAGCATTGTCGGGAAGAAGCCTGCTTCCCTGAGCCATCTAGAGGCCGCAAGCCTGAGCCTGGTCGGCGGAACGGCGTGGGAAGCACTGACCGTGCGAGCGGCGCTCAAAGTGGGCGAGAGCATTCTGATCCACGGTGGCGCGGGAGGCGTCGGTCATGTAGCGATCCAGTTGGCAAAAGCCATTGGCGCGCGGGTCTTCACGACCGTGCGCGAGGCAAACTTTGAGTTCGCACGAAGCATGGGTGCCGATGTGATGATCGACTACGAAAAGGAGGATTACGTCGACGCCATCAATCGGGAAACGGACGGCCGCGGAGTCGACGTGGTATTTGACACCATCGGCGGCAACACATTAGCGCGCAGCGCGGACGCCCTCGCCCAACTCGGCCGGGTTGTCTCCATCGTGGACATTGCCCAGCCACAGAATCTCGTTCAGGCCTGGGGCAAGAACGCGAGTTATCACTTCGTTTTCACCCGGCAAAACCGCGGCAAGCTGGATGAGTTGAGCGCATTGATTGAGCGCGGTCAGCTGCGCCCGCACGTTGGCGCCGTCTTTTCACTTGCCGACCTTGCCCTCGCCCATGCGCGGCTGGAAAGCCCCAACAATGGTATTCAAGGGAAAATCGCGATTGCCGTCGTGCCGTCGCTTCTCACCAGCGCTGAACTCACTCCAGGGGAATCCCATGATTTATGAAATCGCTCTGCTGCCCGTTCACAAAGACCAGATTGAAAGCTTCCGGCATGCATTTGCACAGGTTGCTCCTTTGCTCTGCCGCGCAAAGGGTTACGGCGGGCACATGCTGGCCCAAAGGATCGAAACACCGCAGCAATTCAACCTGATCGTCCGCTGGCAATCACTCGAGGATCACGTCCCGGGCTTTGAAGCGAGTGAAGACCATCGGGTGTTCATGACGGGCCTGCAGCCATACTTATCGGCAGAACCGCAGGTCTATCACATTGAGGGAGCGGCGTTTGCTGCAGGTGATCCTGCTTTTTGAAGCTCGCAAATTACGAGGACTGTTCGGGCCAACTGACGCTTGCGCTGACTGGCCCGATACCCGCTGGTAGAGATGACTGCCAGCCATGCACTGCGCTTGCTACGACTAGTGAAATATAGAACTTCGCGGCCGTCACCTTGCGCGGCAGAACGCCTCGGATTGGCCCGGCGGCACAATTAGAGATAGTCTCTGCTCATGCACATACGAATCGCCAAATCATGACCAGCCCAGAGTTTTCCTCGGATGTAGAGGCCATACGCAGCATAGACGCCGTTCCGGTCATCTTGAGTATGGTCAAACACATCACCGGGATGCGATTTGCTGCGGTGGCGAGAGTGACCGAGCAGAAGTGGATTGCCTGCGCGGTGGATGACTCCATCAACTTCGGGCTCCAGCCCGGTGGAGAGCTGGTACTGGAATCGACTATCTGCCACGAAATACGCCAGCACAGAAAGCCGGTCATTTTCGGCCACGCGAGCCAACACTCGGTTTTTTCGCTGCATCACACGCCCAGGATCTACGGCCTGGAAAGCTACATTTCCATCCCCATCATCAAAGCCAATGGCGACTTTTTTGGCACCTTGTGTGCCATCGACTCCGTTACTGCGAAGCTCGACGATCCTGCTATCGAGAAAACGCTTACGCTCTTCGCTCAATTGATCGCCATGAACCTCGATACCCAGCGCGACCTGCTAGCTGCGCAAGCCTCACTGGTGGATGCCAATGAAAGTGCCCGGCTGCGAGAGCAGTTCATTGCCGTGCTCGGACACGATTTGCGTACGCCGCTGAGCGCCATTCGCATGAGTGCTGAACTGCTGCAAACCCAATCGGCCGACAAACGTTCGCTGGGTCTGGTTGCAGCCATCCGCCAAAGCTCCGTACGCATGGGAACCCTGATCGAAAACGTGCTGGATTTTGCCCGGGGCCGAATGGGCGGCGGGATACCGAGCAAACGACAGGTGGTAGATGACCTGGAACGCACGCTGCGCCTGACCGTTGATGAAATTCAATCATCCAACCCCGCCGCACGCTTGAGCAGTTAGATAGCCATACCTGCTGGGGTGTATTGCGATCCGCTGCGCATCAGTCAATTGCTTTCCAACCTGTTGGGCAACGCAGTCACCCATGGCTCTACGACTGCCCCCATCAGCGTACAAGCCTATGCCGACGACGATGACGTCGTCATATCCGTGACCAATCAGGGCGAACCCATCCCTGCCAACCTGGTGCCGCTATTGTTCGAACCCTTCACGCGATCGGAATCAGGTCAACGTGGCGAGGGCCTCGGATTGGGCTTATACATCGCATCGCAGATCGCGACCGCGCACGGCGGAAGTTTGAAAGTGACTTCGACGCCTGAGTCAGGGACGAACTTCACGGCTCGATTTCCCGGGAAGCAGAAGTGGCTTTGATTTGAGGAGGCAACCTGTTCGACCGTACCTACTACAGCAGCGTGGCCAATGGTGCCTATAGCCCGTATGACATCTACGGCGACCCACGTAATGTGAAACTGACTGCCCGGTACAGCTTCTAAATAGCTGTTCGCCGGCTAAGGTCAGGGAAGGACATGAGCGTTTTGCGTGAGGGGAGCGTTTGCACCTCACGCTGGCGCGGCCACCGTGGAACGCCGAGGTTTGCACAGGCTATCGAGTCGCGAGCCGCTGTAGTGGGATTCGCGGAATAAACGCCAGCGCCCGAACAAACCGTAGACATGCATGATCCGCCCCTGCTCGCGATACCCCATGCGAATGTGCGCTTTAAGGGCTGGAATGTTGTGCGCCTCACAGACGTCCACCACTTTGTTACAGCCTTGGGCTTGCATCGCCTGCCACAGGCAGATTTGGCCATCGACTGAAAGTGCCGTACCAAAGTAACGTCGCGTCATCTCGCCCCCGAACGCGAAGAACTCGCCGTCCTTGACCGGGAACCAGCAACCGTAATAGTGGCGATCATGGTAGTTGCGTTTGCTGCCCCAAATGAAAGCTACCGCATCACCCTTGTCGTCCAGGTACATATGTCCGGTATGCCCTTCGGCGGCCAGTTCGCGCATGACTTCCACTCGGTCGCCAAAGTGCCTGGCGAACGCATCCGCGTTCTGTGTATCGATGTCGACCAAGCGTAATCCTGAGTATGGCCTGAGCTTTTGAGCCGGAACCGACGTGACCAGGTCACGCTCCATCCACAGTAGCTCCCAGTGGAAAAACACATAGCGCTTCCACAGAGTATTGACGGTGCGACGCAGGCCTTTTCGTTTGACTCGCACTCGTAGCTGCTGCCATGCACTCATGAAACCTCCCGGTGGAGTTAGGGGCGTTGTTCTAACGTGTTTGGTGAGTGAATGCGCGATGGGCGAGCAGCTAATGGGTTCCAACCAATACGACTGTTGCCATGAAGAGCCAACACGTCCATGCGCTTGAAGTGGGTATAGAACAGCGCTGCAAGTGCATATAAAAAAGGCACGAATAGTTTTGTAACAAATTATTCAGCAGGCGCTAAATGTATCCAAGTCATTGCAGATGATTCTTAGCCACTCTGCACTTCGCGACAAGCAACCATCGGCCCTACTTTTATCGGCCTGCCCACCGAGGCTTCTAAAATGAGCGACTGCTTCGGGTCCGATGCAACCCTGCCCTATCGGCCAAAAGGAAACGCTTGGCCGTACGCCGGTTTTAGGTCAGACGTAGCGTTTAAGCGTCCACCCGTTCTTTTCGGACGCATGACCTGCCCTTTTAAAGTTACTCATTAACCTTTCTCATATTGCAGCCGATGTCCATGGCTTAGGGCATAGGAGCAATACAGATGAGAAACAACCAACCGGTTACGCAGCGCGAGGTTGCCCTTGGGCCTCAACAAAAACTCATCTCGGCAACGGATGCACGGGGCGTCATCACGTACTGCAATGACGCCTTCGTCGAGGTCAGCGGTTTTAACAAATCCGACCTGATCGGCGCGCCTCAAAACATCGTTCGCCACCCCGACGTGCCTTCCGCCGTCTTTGCTCATATGTGGGGTGCGCTCAAGCTTGGCAAACCGTGGATGGGCATCGTCAAGAATCGCTCGAAAAATGGCGACCACTACTGGGTCAACGCCTACGTCACGCCGATTTTCGAGGGGCAAGAGGTTGTGGGCTATGAGTCGGTAAGGGTCAAGCCGACGGCCGAGCAGATCCATCGTGCCGAAGCCCTCTATAAACGCCTCAGCCAGGGCAAGTCGGCCGTCCCGGTCAGTGATCAATGGCAACCCGCCCTGCTCGCCTGGCTGCCGGTTTTGACCATGGGCCTGGTGGGTGCATTGGGCGGCGTGTTCCTCGGTATGTCGGAGGCGATCATTCTGGCTGTCGGGGTATCGGTGCCGCTCGGGCTCTGGGTCTCGAGTCGACAGAACCGCGGTGCGCTGCGTCTGCTGAAAATGGCTGAAGCCTCAACCTGCGACGCGTTGCTGGCAAAAATGTACAGCGACGAACGTGGCCCCCAGGCAAGCCTTGAAACGGCGTTTGTCAGCCAGGCCTCCCGGCTCAAGACGTGCCTCACCCGGTTGCAGGATACGGCTGAACAACTGACCGGGCTGGCCGGCAGATCCGATGGCCTCGCCACCGAAAGTTCCCGTGGGCTTGACCGACAACGGGTCGAGACCGAGCAGGTGTCGGCCGCAGTCAATCAAATGGCCGCCACCACACAGGAAGTCGCCAGCCACGTCCAACGCACCGCCGACGCTACCCAGGAAGCCAATGTGTTGACCGGGCGTGGACGCGAAGTGGCCCGGGACACCCGGGAAGCCATTCAGCGCCTTTCGGTGGTGGTGGGTGAAACCGGGGTGACCGTCGCGCAACTGGCCAGGGACAGCAACGAAATCGGCACGGTAGTCGATGTGATCAAGGGCATTGCCGACCAGACCAACCTGCTGGCGCTGAACGCCGCCATCGAAGCTGCGCGAGCGGGCGACATGGGTCGAGGCTTTGCGGTAGTCGCCGATGAAGTGCGCCAGTTGGCGCAGCGCACGACGGAGTCCACGACGCAAATCCATGGGCTGATTTCCAAGCTGCAGGTCTCGTCCAACAATGCGGTGAAAACCATGGAAAGCGGTCATCGCCAGGCCGAAGAAGGCGTGGCGTGGGTGCTTGAAGCAGATAAAGCATTAGTCGGGATCAGTGAAGCGGTGGCAAACATCACGGACATGACTACCCAGATTGCCGCAGCGACCGAAGAGCAGACCGCCGTAGCCGAGGAAATCAGTCGCAACATCACGACCATTGCCAATCTGGCAGACCAGACGTCTGAACAGGCCAGGCATTCGGCAGAGCTGAGCAAGGAACTGACCCAGACCGCTAAAATTCAGTATTCATTGGTCGAGCGATTCAACCGATAACCCGTCGATTGCTGCCCGTCCCGACGGGCAGCAATCGGCCAGACGCGGTCATTGGAATGCACATCCAGGAAACAACTCGTGATCGGCTAAAAGCAGTCAGTCTGAGGCGCTTGGTAAGTCAGGGGCAACGCATCGCCATTAGAACATGTGATAAAGCACCAGCCCGCCCTCTGCATCCGGGCTTGCGTCAGAAAAGCCTTTGACCGCGTACAGTTGAATCTTCCATTCGTGGCTGAGCTTATGCGTGACGAACAGGGTGAGTTCCTGAATTTGCGAACCGGTGGAGACGACTTTCTGCCTCCAGTCGTAGGAGGCGCCCGCCGTAGTGCGCACAGCCACGGGCATGGCGAAGCCGAGGCTGGCAAATATCGGGTCGTCGAAATTGCTATCGGGTAGGTCGCCAAACTTTTTCCATCCCAGGGTCGCGAAGCCGGTCACCGAGCCGAAGGTCTTGGCGATGTCAACCTGAGCGGTATAGTCGAATTCGCCGGTGCCCAGGCACTGATCTTCATCTGCGGTGGGGAACTTGACCTTGCCGATCAGATCCAGCAACACGCCCCCCTCACTGCCATCGAGCAACGCATAATCTGCGCTGGTGACAGTATCGCCCAAGCCACTCTCCACATCCCTGCAACCACCGGGCAACGGGTCGCCGTTCGGGCCGACTTCGGGGTTAGTGATGCGCAACCAGGGCACGGTAACCTTGTAGGTCATAGGGCCCGTTTCATACTTTCCTACAACGGGGACATACCAGATTTCCGAAGTGGTACCGGTGCCATAGTCACCGCTTGAATAGTCCATGCCGATGGCGGTGCTGAAGGTATCGCCCGAGGCCTGCACGGTAAAGCTTGCCAGCAGGCTGGCAAAAAGAGGCAGCATGGGTCTCATCGTCACCTCAAAATCCCGTTGAGAAGTGTTATCGAACATACCCAGCCTAGTTGCTTATTCACCGTTTGTAGAATTGCCGCAGCGCTTATGCCGAACGGCCAGATCGATCCACTTTCTCTACTTTCTCTACTTTTTCGACCTTTTCAGGTAGTTCGACTTTCTCTGGTCGCTCTACCTTCTCAATTTTTTCGACCTTTTCTGGCCGCTCCACTTTCTCAACTTTTTCTACCTTTTCGGGACGCTCTATCTTCTCGATTTTCTCTGGTCGCTCTACTTTCTCAGCTTTTTCGACCTTTTCTGGCCGCTCCACTTTCTCAACTTTTTCTACCTTTTCGGGTCGCTCTACCTTCTCGACTTTTTCAACCTTCTCTATCTTCTCTATCTTTTCAGGCCGTCCACTGTTGTACTCCTTCTCGGGTTGCTCCATTTTCTCGACATGCTCTGATTTTCCAGACTTGTCCACGGTCTCGGATTTGCCGCTGTTGTTGCGGTCGTCCGCGTGGCTTCCACCGCTGCCGCCCTCACTGCCTTCACTACTTTCACTGCGCGGGCTTAAATCGCGCCCACCGTTACCGCTGCTGTTGTTGAGGTTGCCCGAGTCATCGGCACTCTGTTCCGTGTCGGCGCCCGTTCGGTTGTCACGTCCCCCATGGCCCCTGCCCGAGGTATCGGCGCGTTCGCTATGGAACTCGACACGTGTTGCCCGTATTTCACGCGTACCACTAAACACGCCGCTCACCCGAACGCGTCGATCCAGTGCCAATGTGGTGGGCTGCTCCCCTACAAACACTGTGTCGTGCCCCAGTGTCACATTGAAGCCTGCGACCACCAGGTGTCGGTCCCGTCGGCTTTGTACCAGACCTTCGATCACGGCCTCATGCACACGGCCGGCAAAAGGCAGACTCGGGTCAGGACTGCTTTGAGCGACCTCCAACTGGTGACCGGACCATTGGCCACGCACCAGCACTTCCTGCCCCGGTGCCACGCGACTTCCCAGTTTCAGCCCCTGGAGGCTGCCGGCAGGATCTATCGAGCCGATGGCACTAGCTTCCCTGAGGGTAGGCGCCCGTTCGATGCGACTAGCGAATACTTCACCATTGGCATCTCGTAGACCGCTGACTCTGACCGGTTCACCCGTGCGTAGCCCTTCAGCAACCCGAGCCCCCACAGCAAGACGCACGGGTTGCCCCATGACCCGCAGCGGCGCCGAAGCAGTGGGTAGTGCCGTCAGCGGCCCTTCATAGACGTTCAGGATCGAGATACGTCCGGCTCGCAGGCCTTGTTTGGTGGCGAATGCTTCCACCGCAACAACCTGTCCTATCGCCAGATGAGCGCTACTCGCGGCGACGCCGTTTTCGCTCACCGGTACGTCTTTGCCGAAGTGTACTTCCATTCCATTGACGCAAATCGAAGCGAACCCAGTGATGGTGCCAACGATTCCAGTGCCGCCAACACCTCCCGGATCCAGGATCGGTGCACCCGTGCCACCCACCCCGCCGTGACCACGATTGATGATGGTGCCATCCACGCCGGCAGCCACCGCGCCCGTACCTCCGGTGCCTCCGGGACGCTGTTGCAGCGGCGCACCGGTGCCGCCGACGCCACCGCTTTCGGCGTGGATGCCTGTGCCGCCCACACCGCCTGTCTTTGCCCCGGTACCGCCAATGCCACCCGGAAACTGCAAGCCCGATGCGCCCGACATTCCCACTTCCTCGCGGCTAACACATGCCGGTGCTGCGTCGACCCGTGCGGGAGTCACCAGGTTCAGTCCAAAACCCAGGACAAGAGTGACAATACTGAAGCAGCGCTTGAGGGAGATCATGGGGCAGGCGTCATCGACGAAACGGGATCGGTGGGCTCAGTGTAGAAATAGAGTCCGATTGTGATGCGTTGACGTTGCTCGATACCTGGCGAATCAAGATTTTCGAGGTCTGCGGCAAGCCGGCTGAAATTGAGCAGGGTTTGCATCCCCTCCCTGGCAACAGCCTCGCGCAAAGTGTCGACACTGACCGCGGCCAGGGCGTCGTAGTGCACGCTGCGCTCGAAGAAAGGCAGGCCTTCCCCGCTCAGGTTATGCACCGCTGCACTGGCGTGATCGTGCAGGTTGTGGCCAAGGTAAGCGGCTTTCTCGTCGAAGCCCTTCTGCGGCAAGAACGCCTGGGCTTCAAGGTGTACACGGTCACGTTCATCGAGACGTACGACGCCGAGGCGCAACCATTCATCGAGCACCACCCGCGCGCGGATGTCCGTACTGACCTTCGCCATCAGGGCATCAAAGGAGCACTCACCGCCGACACTGGCCAGTCGCGGCAGAGGTAACGCCTGGCCAGCATCCGTGCAGAAAGGCCGACTGTTGGTCCAGGCGTTGACCAGTTGCGCGCTTAAAGTAATGTTCTCCGGCAGCGCAGCGATTGACGTCTCGCTCTCGTTTCGCAGCCGGCGCACATCCTTGCGATGAACCCCCGTGAGCAGGCTGATGCGGCTGTCGCTCGAAACTTTGTCATCCAAGCGAAACTCACGATCAGCCACATCGACAAACACCTCTTTAAGCAAATCGGCGAATACCGTATAGGTGACCCCTTTGCGCAGCATCAGGCGCACCAGCGGGCGCATGACCCGCCGCAGGGCTCCTAACAGAGAGGGAGGTAAGGTGGGCGATTGCATACAGCACATTCCTTGACAGATAAACCCAGTATAACGACGTGGAAAAAATTCCCATATGAGCTGTTACGCACTTTTTCCAGGAATAAGGGATAGCTGCAAGCGCTCACTGCACATGCGTTACGGGCAATAACGGGATGGACCAAATCTCATACAAAACTCTCTCCGAAGGTTTTGTATGAGATCCCATCAGAGTGAATCAGCTCCTGCTGGTGTCATCCCCTGCTTCGCCGCCGACATGAATGCCGCGGTCATCACCCTGTTCGCCACCCACAGGGTTGCCACGATTATCGCCAGGCTCACCCCCAACGTGATTTCCATTGTCGTCGCCAGGCTCGCCGCCAACATGATTGCCATGATCGTCCCCGGGCTCTGCGCCAACATGATTGCCATGATCATCACCAGGCTCACCACCAACGTGATTGCCGTGATCATCGCCAGCCTCAGCATGGTTGCTGCTGCGGCCAGAATTCGAATTCCCGGCGTTGCCCTGGCCTGCATCGCCATGGCTGCTGCCACTGCTACCACCGCCGTTGCCAGCATGACCACCACTACCACTGCCACCACCGCTGTTTCCACCATGACCGCCTCCACCTCCGCTTCCGCCGCCGTTTCCACCGCCGTTTCCACCGTGGCCACCGCCACCACCGCCACCACTGCCGCTGCCGCCTCCTCCTCCGCTACCGCTGCCACTACCGCCATTTCCGCCGTGCCCACCACTTCCGCCTCCACCGCCATGTCCGCCACCTTCTTTGGCGTAAGCACTGGAACCATGAAAGATCGTATCCGGCACCAAAACAATGGACGCCGACAGCACACCACCTATGGCCATCGCCAATAGTGCCTTCTTGAACAGCCTATGAATCTGCATTTTTCGTCTCCTGGTCATTACCGCGAGAAACGCCAAATCAAGTCAGAAGTCGTAGTAAGTTTTTTTGGCATTCCGTGCGTGGGATTTTTTCCCACGCATAATAATTAGACCTCTTTGCACGTAGGTTCAAGTGGCGCACAGAAAAGTCGACCGATGGTTGGCCTGGAAAGAAGCTGGAAATGACTTACCGCAGATGATCTTTTTCGGACGGGACAGGCACTCAGTGCCATAGCCAGCAGCTGAGTGCCGGGGGCAAATGCAATAGTAATGTGGGTCTATTCGTCGACGCGCCCTTCGAGAAGCTCGACGAACGTTGTGAGTAGCCAGAGGTCAAACGGATACACGTCACTAAGGAGACGTCTGATGGTTACTCACTTCAAAGTAGGCGGGCATTTGGCCTGCGGTCACAATGGCAACCAACTCACCTCGACCACTGAACTGGCCCGCGTGAAATGCAGAAGCTGCCGCAACACCGACGCATTCAAGGACGCACGCAAAAACCAGCGCAATTTGGCAAGACGCACGGCTCGCAAAGCAAAAATCACCCACGCGGCTAATGACTGGCGGGCAGCGTGGACCGAGCGACTCACCACCATGAAAGGGCGACAACGCCTGCCCCGTGGCTTTGCCGGCCAATCATTCGTCTAGCATGCCGATCTGGCGGCTGCGACGCCATTCCCCCAGCCGCCAACCCCGACGATTCAAGCAAAGCCAACAGCCTCCTCGGCTGATTTTGGCGATTATCGACTGCTTCAACTAGCATTTCGTAGCGTAACTGGGCTCTTTTCTTGTTTTCAGAGCGATCGCACAAGGACATGCTCCGTACGTGGCTCTGAATGCAAACGGTTGGAAAGTCATGACTGAACCGAGCAGTCCGAATAAGGGCACCAATAATGACAATGGCGTGACTGAAAAAACTGGATATTGCTTCAGCAGTGAATTCCATACCCAGTAGCCTAACCGTGTATTGGGGTATAGCTGGAACAGGATCGACAGGACGGCGCGGTAGTCGAGTTGATTCACCAATGCGCTGTAACCCGTCGAGCCGTTACTGTCCCATCAACGATGGAGATTATGCTCAGCAAACCACACAGAGCGAGCCCCATGCCCGCGTGCTGAAACAGGGAAATCGCAGTGCAGAACCTGCGACGGCTGGCCAGATTTTCATCTCAAGGGCCACCATTTTCTCCTGTGGTGGTCGCGCCTGAGTTCAGGCGATCTGAAAATCCGATTTTTTCAACAGAATCGGCCAAAAGCGGACTTTCACCATTTAATTGCTCGGAGTGATTTGCGCAAATAGTAAATGGCTGCCACATCTAAAAGCGTCGCCGAACCGCCTCAGTGAGTCTCCCACGCAAGCCTGACCACCAGCCCTTGAGATTCAACGCGTCATGATCGGCCGCAGCAGCGCCTGCCCTTCGTACAGCGTCGACAGATACCGTTCGCGCATGTCCTCAACGGTCATGCGCGATGCGTGAGTAGTCAGCGTCAGCGTTGCCTGTAATTGCCCTTTCCAATCAATCAGAGGCACGCTCAACACCCGCATGCCCACTTCATATTCCTGATCCACCATCACGTAACCACGCTCGCCCGCCAAGACGATTTCGCGGCAGATCAGTGCTTCGTCGGTGAGCGTATATGGCGTAATGGCCCGGGGCGGGTTGCGTTTGAAGTATGCGCAAAGCGCCTCCTGCGAAAAACTCGCCAACCACAACCGTCCGCTGCCGGTGCAATACATCGGCACACGTGAACCAGGTCGGATCGACATCGAGGTGATGTGGCTATAGCGACTACGCACCACATGCACAATGTCATCACCGTCGCGAACACCTACCGATACATGCTCCTGGGTGGTTCGTGCCACCTGTTCGACGATGGGCCTCAGCATGCGCGGCAGCACCGCGGAATCGACATAAGCCTGGCCGATACGCAAGGTCTTGGCGGTCAGCCAGTAATGGCGGCCGTCGGTCTGCGCAAAGTCGTCATGCACCAGGGTTAGCAGAAAACGCCGGGCGGCGCTCTGGGTCATATCGGCCATTCGCGCCACTTCCGGCACGCTCAGGCGCGGATGCTCCTGGGAAAACAACTGCAACAGCGCCAAGCCTTTTTGCAGGCCGACGATCAAATCCCGCGGGTGGATCGTAGGTTGCTTCATCACCTGGACTCTTTATCGCACACAGACTGCGATTATCGCACTGGCGATGCGATTATCAACCGAATCGTGCACAAGCTCGATTGTTCGCCGCGTTCACCGCTTGCAGTATCGGCCTTACAACAAAGCCAATAAGCGGGTATCTCTCATGATTCAGGGTTCGACTGAACTAGTCGCCATCGTCGGCTCGCCTGTAGCCCAGGTGAAATCGCCGGAAAACTTCAATCGCTGGTTCGCCGACCACCAGCAGAACGTCTCCATGCTCGCCATTGACCTTGCACAGAACGCCCTGGATGACTTCGTCCAGACTCTGCGCGGCTGGCAAAACTTGCGCGGATGTGTGGTCACCGTCCCTTACAAACAACTGTTGGCTACCTGCCTGGATAGCGTCAGTGCACGCTCGGCGGCACTACGCTCGGTCAATGTGATACGCCGCGAAGCCGACGGTCGACTGGTGGGCGATATCGTTGACGGCGAGGGTTTTCTCAACGCTACGCGCAAACACGGTTTCACCCCCGCGAACACACAGGTTCTGGTGATCGGCACCGGCGGCGTAGGCAGCGCGATTGCGTATTCGTTGTGCCAGGCCGGGATCAGCCACTTGGCCATCAGCGACATCAGCCAGGAGCGCGTCGAGGTGCTCGGCGACCTTCTGCGCAACGCTTTCCCGGAAATTACGATCAGCGCAGGACCGGACTCACTTAATCACTTCGACCTTGTCGTCAACGCCTCGCCAGTCGGCATGAGTGCAACCAGTGATGACGGCCCAATGCCGTTGCCGACCGCGCTGATGCAAACCCTTAACGCTAAAACCCTTGTGGCCGATGTCGTGACATCACCCGCGGTGACACCTTTTCTCGCCTTGGCCCGAAGACTGGGCTGCCCGATTCAGACCGGACCGGAAATGGCATTGGCGCAGTTGGGCAACCTCGGTCACTTCATGGGTGTGACGCCGCTGGAGATCTGACCCTCCGGCGCGTTCTTGACAGGCGATAACAATGAACACTACGACTTTCCTGCATTCTGCCAATGCCGAGCTGACTTATGATGTGATCGTCCTGGGCAGCGGCGCAGCCGGATTCGCTGCAGCGGTGACTGCCAGTTGCCGCGGCCTTAAAGTTCTATTGGTGGAAAAGACTGAGGCCTTCGGCGGTACGTCGGCGATTTCCGGTGGTGCAGTGTGGCTGCACGATACCGACCAGGCCCGTGCTGCCGGGCATCACCTGCCCGCCGAACAGATGCGCATTTACCTGAAAGAGGTGATCGGTAACGGCTACAACCCGCAATTGATCGATGCCTTCATCGAGCAAGGTCGCGAAGCCCTGCGGTACCTGGAAACCCACAGCGAACTCAAGTACAGCCTGCGACCGTTGTCGCCTGACTACTACCCGGACTTGCCGGGTGGCACGCAAACAGGTCGAGCGCTGGAAATCGACGAGTACGACGGTCGTCGCCTCGGCGAGCATTTCAAAGACCTCAAGCGCCCCCCGGATGGCATGCTGCTTTTCGGCGGCATGATGGTCAATCGTGTCGACATCCAGCACTTCCTCAGCATCAAGCGTTCGCCGAAATCCCTCTGGCACTGCCTTAAACTGATCGGACGCTACGCCGTCGACCGCCTCAGCCACCCACGCGGCACCCGCCTGACCGTGGGCAATGCCTTGATCGCGCGCCTGGCCACCAGCGCTATGGCCAACGGCGTCGATCTATGGCTGCAAGCGACGGCCGAGGCGCTGATCGTCGAGCAGGGCTCGGTAAAAGGTGTGCAGATTTCCATGGGCGGAGTGCCCCGTTCCGTGTTCGCTCGTGGCGGTGTGGTGCTGGCCATGGGGGGGTTTGCCGCCGGGGCACAAGCCGCAGAACACCGGCCCGCTACTGATTCGGAGCATTGGAGCATGTCACCGCCTGCCAACGTCGGTGATGGGCAACGCTTGGCCGGCTCTGTCGACGCGGCAATTGGCGACAACCTGTCGGCGAATTTCTTCTGGGCCCCGGTTTCGGTGCTGCACAAGACCGACGGCAGCGTGGAACGCTTTCCGCATCTGGTCACCGACCGCGCTAAACCCGGTGTCATCGCAGTCAACCGTGCCGGGCGGCGTTTCGTCAATGAAGCCAATTCCTATCACTGTTTCGTCGAAGCCATGTTCGCCGAAGGCGGCGCCAATGCTCCCTGCTGGCTGATCTGTGACAGCGAAGCACTGAACAACTACGGCATGGGTTTGGCGCGTCCGCGACCCGTCGACAACAGCGCACTGATCGACGCCGGTTATCTGTTACGTGCCGACAGCCTCGCCGACCTGGCACGCATGGCCGGACTGGATGCGCATTCTCTGGAGCAAACCCTGGCGCAATACAACGACGATGCCGAACGAGGCGTCGACCAACAGTTCGGCAAGGGAAGTACGGCCTACAACCGCTACATGGGTGATCCACTGCATCAACCCAATCCATGCCTGAAACCCCTGCGCAAGGCGCCGTTCTACGCGGTGCGTTTATTTACCGGCGATCTCGGTTCAGCCCGAGGCCTGGTCACCAATGGCCAGGCCAACGTGCTGAATCGCAGCGCAGCGCCGATCCCCGGCCTCTACGCTGCTGGCAATGAAATGAATTCAATCATGGACGGTACCTATCCTGGTCCCGGAATCACCCTTGGCCCAGGCATCACTTTCGGTTATCTCGCCGCCAGCGATATCGCTCGCCGGCTCGAACACAGCACTGCACAACCATCCCGCACTGGAGAACACCATGTACTACGAACTGCGCACCTACACGATTAAACCAACCAAGCTCGGCGACTGGCTGGCCCTGTACAAAAGCGCCGCATTGGCCGTGCAGCAAGAACACTTGGGCAACCTGGTTGGCTTCTTCACCACCGAAATAGGTGAAGTCAATCAAGTGGTGCACATCTGGGGCTACGCCAGCCTTGACGACCGCATGACACGCCGCAATGCCATGGCGGCCGATCCACGCTGGCAGGACTTCGCGCGGCAGAACAAGGAACTGGACGCCGTGGTGACGTTGGATTCACGACTGCTGCGTCCGACCGACTTTTCCCCGCTCAAATAGCACTTCCGCCGCGTTGCGCTGCTTCTGATCGGGAGCGGCCAACCTCATTCCCTCTCGCGGTAATTCTTATGTACATCAGCGATCCCCTGCTTTGTGATGTTCTGGTCGTCGGCTCTGGTGCCTCTGGCCTGGCAGCGGCGGTGACTGCTGCGCAATTGAACCTCGACGTCATCGTTGTGGAGAAGGAGCCGCAGCTAGGCGGCACCAGCGCTTGGTCCGGCGGTTGGCTGTGGATTCCGCGCAACCCATTGGCCATCGCCGACGGTATCGTCGAAGACCTGGAACAGTCGAGGATTTACCTGCGTCATGAACTACGCAGCGAAGTGCTCGACCCGCGCGTAGAAACGTTCCTGGAACAAGGGCCGAGGATGATCGACTTTTTTCAACGCCATACCGAGGTGCAGTTTTTCTCCGGCAGCAAAATGCCTGATTTTCACGCCGGCGAAGGCCATGTAAAAGGTGGCCGCTCGGTCTGTGCGCAACCATTTGACGGTCGTCGCCTGGGCCCTTGGATCAACAAACTCCGCCCCCCGCTCGACATCATCAGCCTTGCGGGAATGGGCATCGCCGGCGGTGCCGACCTCAATCATTTTCTCAACGCCCGCCAGTCGCCGTCCTCATTGCTCTACGCCGGCAAGCGACTGTTGCGCCATGCCCGCGACCTGCTGTTTCATGGCCGGGGCCTGCACCTGGTGAACGGCAACGCACTGGTTGCCCGCCTGCTGAAAAGCGCGCTGGATCGTAAAGTTCGCCTGCTGACCGACACGCCCGTACGCGAACTGCTGCGTGACGGTGAGCGAGTGTTCGGAGCTCGTGTCGAATCTGCCGGGCGCCTGATCGAGATCCGCACTCGACGAGGCGTGGTGCTCGCTTGCGGTGGTTTCCCCCACGACCAGCAGCGCATCGCCCGCCTGTTCGGGCATGCCCTCAATGGCACCGAACATTTGAGCGCAGCGCCCAAAGGCAATACTGGCGATGGCTTGCGCCTTGGCGAAAGCGTCGGGGCGTGCGTGGCATCCGACTTGACCCATGCTGCAGCGTGGGCACCGGTGTCCAGAGTGCCGCGTGAAGATGGCGGTTTCAGCGGTTTTGCGCACCTGATGGAACGAGCCAAACCCGGATTCATCGCCGTGCGCCAAAATGGCCAACGCTTTGTCAACGAGGCCGACTCCTACCACGATTTCATGTGCGCGCTGTTTGAGGCCACGGAACCTGGAGAATGCCCTGTGTCCTGGCTGATCTGCGATCACCGCACACAACGTCGCTATGGACTGGGCTGGTCCAAACCCTTTCCGTTTCCGACCGCCAGGTATGTGCGCGAGGGCTATCTGTTCAAAGCCCCGACGTTGGTCGAACTGGCACTCCAATGTGGCATCGATGCGCAGCAGCTCGAAGAGACCGTTAGCGCTTTCAACCTAGGCGCGGAACTCGGTCACGACCCACTATTTCAGCGTGGTGAGTCGTTGTACAACAGAGCACAGGGGGAAGTTTTACATGGGCCAAACCCGTCCCTCGGCAGTCTACGCAGAGGGCCGTTCTATGCGGTGAAGCTGGTGCCCGGCAGCCTCGGCACCTTCGCCGGCCTGAACACCGATGCCTGTGCCCGCGCATTAGATGAACACGGCGCGCCGATCCCGGGGCTATTTGCCGTAGGCAATGACATGAACAGCATCATGAACGGCCATTACCCAAGCGGCGGTATCACGCTCGGTCCTGGAATGACCTTCGGTTACATCGCCGCAAGAGTTCTTGCCGGTCAGGCAGACGAAGGAAATCAGCCGGTCGACATGAGCTTTTCCAAGGCAGAAGAAATCGCCGGGGCAGATGAGCGTATGCGAAGTGATCAAGAAAAATTATCGGGAGTCTGCAATGAAAAATACACCTAGCAAGGCAATGCCTTCACGCTTGGCGTCCAGCTACCCAGATGTCCAACATGCATTGGACACGAGCATCCCAAGCAAAAAAATGGATGTGGCAACTCGTATCGTCTTGTGGGCAGCAAATGAAGCTGGCCTGAACAGGGCCGATATAGTTGTCGCACTCTCAAAAAGAGACCCAGAGCTATTCGACGACCTTTTCGCCGAAATGGAGGAGCAGCAATTCAAACTGTTTGAGCGCGGAGACGAGTTGCACCTATCGTTTTTCAGCAAGGCACGTGTCTATAACGCTAGCGCTTGGTTGGCTCGTGGAGCCCCTCATGAAGCAATATACGAGTCAACTTTTGCGACGGAAAAAACGCTCGTGGTTGCTGATTTTTTCTAGCAAATAAACGGCCATGCAATGATCTTGAGAGCCACCGTTGGTGGGTGAGCTTCCAGTCAGCTTGTTACGCCGTCGATGACGTTTACTATTCCAGGGCTGATTGGCCATTGGTTGGCGTCGCTGTTGGCTTTCAAACCCTGGGCAATAACGATGTGCGTCACGGTCGATCTCTTATTCATAAGTAGTGATGCCGGCGATATGGCGCGCGGCGATGTAGCCGAAAGTCAGCGCCGGCCCCAGGTTGATACCGCCAGCGGGGTAGTGGCCGCCCATGATGCTGGCCATGTCACCTCCCGCCGCATACAGGCCGGTGATGGCCCGGCCCGAGTCGTCGAGGACCTGGGCGTGTTGATTGACCTTGAGCCCGGCGAAAGTGCCGAAACAACCCGGTTCGACTTTCACGGCATAGAACGGCCCTTGTTCAATAGGCGCGACGCAGGGGTTGGGCTGCTGCAGCGCATCACCCTGTTTGCGGTTGTAGGGCGTCGAGCCTCGGCCGAATTGCGGGTCCTGGCCATTGCGCGCGTGGCGGTTGTAGTCCGACATGGTGGTGCGCAAGCCAACTGG
This sequence comes from Pseudomonas sp. HY13-MNA-CIBAN-0226, assembly GCF_040310305.1. Lineage (NCBI taxonomy): Bacteria > Pseudomonadati > Pseudomonadota > Gammaproteobacteria > Pseudomonadales > Pseudomonadaceae > Pseudomonas > Pseudomonas sp. HY13-MNA-CIBAN-0226. Next base: position 91,615 of record NZ_JBEOPS010000002.1, on the reverse strand, counting down.
GTCGATGCCGCAGGCCAGTGCCAATTCCTCCAGGGTCTTTCCGCTTTTCAGATAACCGCTGCGGATGAAGGATGACAGCGGTACCGGAAACGGCCGAGAAATACCCAAGCCATAACGTCGCTGAAAGCCATGACTGCAGATTAACCAAGAGGCCACTGCTTCGCCGGGCGGGGAGCAGGCGACCATGGCCGTCACATAGTCGTAGTAGCCATTGGCTTCGTTGACGAAGCGCTGACCGTTGCTAAGCACACCGATGATCCCCGGCTTGCCGCGCTCGATGATGTGCGGAAAATGGCCGCTGCTGCCATCGCGGTGTGGCACTCGTGAAACCGGTGCCCAGGCCACAGGCGACACCTGCTGGGTGTCGACTCGGGCGCCGGCGCTCTCGCCCAGCCGCAGGCCATCGCCAGACACGCCGAGGGGCGGTAGTGCCAAGTGTTCGTGTCCGGTCGGTGTGCGGGGGAACAGGGCCTTGCGCCGTTCGATATCATTGGCGAAACCGCCGGCCGCGAGCACCACCGCCCTGCGAGCCTTGATGCGAATCGAACCTTTGGCGGTGCGAACCACGGCGCCCTGAACCTGATTGTTCTCGCGCAGCAACTCGGTAACCGGTGCCGATTCCCACAGCAGCACGCCAAGATCGTCGGCGGATTTCGCCAGGCGCGCTACCAGCGCCACGCCGTTGACCAGTTGCATCGCCCGACCATGCACGGCGAGGTCTAGCAAATGGCGAGTGAAACGCCGTGTAACGTGCCAGGCCGCCGACCAAGAGCGGGTCAGGTTGAGAAACGCGGTAAGGTCTGCGCCCGCCATGATCGGCATGCCCATGAAGGCTGTTTCGCGCATGGTTTTGCGCAGGCGCTTGAGCAGCTTGCCGACGTTGCGCGCGTCATAGGGCGCGGCGATCACCGAACGCCCGCCGGTACCGGCCCCCGGCGTGTCCCCATGAATGTCGGCAATCGCGTTGCCGTCGGCGAATTGCAGCGAGGTGTGCTGTTCGAAGAACGCCACCATGCGCGGTGCGGCCTCAAGGAAGGCATCGATCATCGCCGGGTCATACCGATCGCCCAGTTCATGTTCTAAGTAGGTGCGCGGTTGTTCAACGTCTTCAACGATGCCGGCCCGTCGGGCCAAGGGATTGCACGGTACCCACGCCCAGCCACCGGACCAAGCTGTGGCGCCGCCGAAAACCGGGTCTTTTTCCACCACTATCACTTTCAGGCCATGCCATGCCGCCGTCACGGCCGTTGCCAGGCCGGCTGCACCGGAACCGACGATTAGTACATCGCAGTCGATGTCGGGGAGGCAGTACGGTTGGACACGCATGGTTTGAGCTCCGACGCTTATTTATTGGAATTTGATTCCGGAAAATATAGTAAGGCGGAACTGGGCGGCAAGTTGCTGACCCGCAAAATGGGCGGTTATCGGACAGCTAGTTCAGATTTCGCTCGCCTGCGAAAATCCTTCGCGGGACCGTGCTTGCTCACGAAGAGGGCGTGTCAGTCGACATTTAAGTTGAATGACCCACCGCACTCGCGAGCAAGTCCCACACGCATTTGGCCTTATCAAAGGTGTGCGCTGTTCGAACACTTTCAAAGTACGCTTGTGTAAGAAACTGGAATCAGGTTCTAAATTGTTGAAATCCAACTTCCAACAACAACCACAAGAGGACCGCTGCATGAGTTTGCCCCTTCGAATAGCCCTTATCGGTGTTGGCACCATGGGCCAGCAGCATTACCAGCATCTGAAAAATCTGACTGAAGCGACGTTGTGTGCAGTGGCCGACCCCGGGCCCCAAGCACCGGGTCTCGCGAAGGAGTGGGGTGTGGAATATTTCGCCGATCATCGTCAGATGCTGGAGCAGGTAAAGCCTGCTGCCGTCATTGTCGCCAACCCGAATGCGCTGCACGTCAGCACCGCGCTCGATTGCCTGGCTGCCGGCGTCCCGGTGTTGCTGGAAAAGCCGGTGAGCGTGCACCTGGATGAGGCCCGTGAGCTGGTGACTGCCTCGAAGTCGAGCGGCGTTGCGGTGTTGGTCGGCCATCATCGACGCCACAATCCCTTGATCGTGCGCGCTCATGAACTTGTCCACAGCGGCGCGTTAGGGCGGTTGAGCACCGTGACCGCGCTCTGGCAATTGCGCAAACCCGATAGTTATTTCGAGACAGCCTGGCGCCGCGAGCCCGGTGCGGGCATGTTGTTGACTAACCTGATCCATGATCTCGATCTGCTCAGGCATCTGTGCGGCGAAGTTCGCCAGGTGCAGGCCATCACCAGTAACGCCGTGCGTGGGTTTGCCAACGAGGATTGCGCGGCCGTGCTTCTGCAATTCGAAAACGGTGCGCTGGGCAGTCTGACCGGGTCCGATGCGGTGGCGGCACCCTGGAGCTGGGAGCTGGGTTCCGGAGAGAACCCGGTATATCCACGCCAAGCCGACCAACCGTGCTACTTGCTTGCGGGCACTGCGGGAGCGCTGAGTATCCCGCAGCTCAAACGCTGGCACTACACGCAAGCGGACGGTGGATGGCATCAACCCTTGGTGCCGACTAACGAGCCCTGCAGTGTCGATCAAGCGCTGCGCTTGCAGCTGCAGCACTTCGTGCGCGTTGCGCGTGGAGAGGCCGAACCGCTGGTCAGCGCCGCCGATGCAGCCCGCACCCTGGCGCTGGTCGAAGCGATTCGCCAAGCCGCTGAAACCGGGCGCGCCTGCGCACCCGCCTTGATCGAGGGTTGACCATGAGTGAACGAATTTTTTCCCTGGCCAGTCTGACTGTGCTGGAGTTGTCACCGCCGGACATGGTCGAAGTTGCGGCGCGGGCCGGTTACAGTCATGTCGGCTTGCGCCTGTTGCCGGCGACCCCAGAGGAACACCATTTTGCGTTGGTCGCCGATGCCGATCTGCGGCGCCAAACCTTGGCACGTCTGCGCAATACCGGCATTCGTGTCCTGGATATTGAAATCCTGCGGCTTAAACCGGACACCGTTGTTGATGATTTCGAGCGGGTGCTGGCAGTGGGAGCCGAATTCGGTGCCAGTGAGTTGCTGGTGGCTGGTAACGATCCTGACGAGGAGCGGCTGACAGAAAACTTTGCCCGGCTATGCGATCTGTCAGCGCCCTACGGACTGCATCCGCACTTGGAGTTCATGCCCTGGACCGACGCGCGTGATCTGCAGCAAGCCGTGCGCATCGTTGAAAAGGCCGAACGTGAAAACGCAGCAGTGCTGGTCGACGCGTTTCACTTTGATCGCTCTGGGTCACGGCTGGAAGATCTGGCCAGGGTTGCCCCCTCGCGCTTGCGGTACGCGCAGTTGTGTGACGTAGCGGGTCCCCGGCCTGCAGACATGGCCGAGGTCTTACGGCAGGCGCGTAATGAACGGCGTTTTCCAGGCGATGGCGATTGTGATCTGCCAGGGCTGTTGCGGTGTCTGCCGGCTGACATCCCTTTGAGTCTGGAGATTCCCACCGCGAAACTGCTGGAGCAGGGCGTGAGTGGGCTGGAACGGGCGGAGATGGCATTGAGTAAAACCCTTCAATTGCTAGCGCGACTGACTTAGCTCCCGTGAAGTTTTTCACTATGAACATGGGCCCCCAATTACCATTAGCGCCCCGCTTCCGGTGTCGATCAGCTATTGCCAGAAGGTGTACGCCAGCCTGCTTGGCTGGCTATTGCTCCCCACCACCGGACCCTGACCAAACAGGCAACATCAGCCCAATTGAGCCTGGATCTGTTTCACTACGCCCTGCATCGCCGGCAAGTAGCGACGAGCGGCTTCCTCAATGGGCATCGCTTTAGCGATGTACACCAAATTCAGGCAGCCCATCACCTGCTCCTCGTGCATGACCGGGATAGCAATGGCGGCGATCTTGCGTTCCAGGCCCCAGTGCGAGTTGTTTTCGCCATACCCCTTGGCCAGCGTGTGCTCCACCAGCCGATCGACAAAACGACGATCCGCGGCCAGCACCGATTGTTCATCTTCGCGGCTGATCATCAATTCGATCAACTCTTCCCGCTCGGCGGGTGGGCAGAACGCAAAGTACGCACGCCCGGTCGCGGTCATTAGCAAGGGCAGGCGCCGACCCACCATGGAGCGGTGAAACGACAGGCGGCTGAAGCGATGAGTGGTCTCGCGAATGACCATGGCATCGCCGTCCAGCGTGCACAGGTCGGTGGGCCAGATGACTTCCTGCAACAACTCTCCGAGCAAGGGCGCGGCGATGGAGGAAATCCATTGCTCATCGCGAAAACCTTCACTGAGTTCGCGCACTTTCAACGTCAGACGATAACTGTCATCCGACTCGCTACGCCGCACATAACCCTCAGCCTGCAGGGTCTCCAACAGCCTGCGCACGGTGGTGCGATGCAGCCCGCTCTGCTCAGCCAGTTGCGCGGTGCTGGCGCCGCCGTCGAAGCGGTTCAAGTCATTAATCAGTGCCAAACCTCGCATCAGGCCACGTACGGCTTTGTATTCGGTCTCGCTCATGGCTGGATCCTTTATCGTTGTAAATCAATCATGTGCACCCAGTGCACACTAACAAGGGTTGTCGTTGTCGACCAGCCCCGTGATTTCCATACTGGGCCCAATAAGAAATCCAAAAGCGCTGTACGGAGATGACCATGAGTTCTGCACCCACTCCTTCCTCATTGGACCTGACCACCGATGTCGCGATTATCGGCGCCGGCCCGGTTGGCCTGATGATCGCCAACTATCTGGGTCAATGTGGCGTGAACGTCACCGTGGTGGAAAAGCTCGAGAGACTGATCGACTATCCCCGCGCCATCGGTCTGGACGACGAAAGCCTGCGTACTTTTCAAGCAGTCGGATTGGCCGACAACGTGCTGCCGCACACCACGCCGTGGCACGCCATGCGGTTCCTGACGCCCAAGGGTCGCTGCTTTGCCGATATTCAGCCGAAAACCGACGAGTTCGGCTGGTCACGCCGCAACGCGTTCATTCAACCCTTGGCCGACCGTGTGTTGTTCGAAGGTCTGGCGCGCTTTGCCAACGTCAAGGTGTTATTCAGTCGCGAACTCGAAGGCTTCGAGCAAAGCGACAGTGGAGTGGCGCTCACCCTCAAAAATTCAGAGGGTCGTGGCGAACGCTTGCAGGCCAAGTACCTGATTGGCTGCGACGGCGGCAACAGCCTGGTGCGGCGCAGCCTGGACATCAGTTTCGAAGGCAAGACCGCACCCAATCAGTGGATCGTGGTCGACATTGCCAACGACCCGCTGGCCACGCCCCATGTTTATCTATGCTGTGACCCCGTGCGTCCTTACGTGTCCGCCGCCCTGCCCCATGGCGTGCGTCGATTCGAGTTCATGGTGATGCCCGGCGAAACAGAGGCAGAGCTGAGCAAGCCCGAGAACATGCGCAAGCTACTGGCCAAGGTGTTGCCGAACCCGGACCACATCGAGTTGATCCGCAGCCGCGTCTATACCCATAACGCTCGTCTGGCCGGTCGGTTCCGTCAGGGCCGGGTGCTGCTGGCAGGCGATGCCGCGCATATCATGCCGGTGTGGCAAGGCCAGGGGTACAACAGCGGCATGCGCGATGCCTCGAACCTGGCGTGGAAGCTGTCGCTGGTGATCAACGGGCTGGCGGCCGACAGCCTGCTCGACAGCTACGAACAGGAGCGCCGCGACCACGCCAAGGCAATGATCAATCTTTCCGTGCTCGCCGGCCACGTGTTGGCCCCCCCGAAACGCTGGCAAGGCACCCTGCGCGATGGCGTGTCGTGGCTGCTCAACTACCTGCCGCCAGTCAAACGCTACTTCGTGGAAATGCGCTTCAAACCCATGCCGCAATACACCCGGGGCGCCTTGATCGTGCCGAGTGAAAGGGGCTCGCCGGTAGGCAAGATGTTCATTCAGCCGAAGGTGTTGACTGACGCCGGCACCACTGTGTTGCTGGATGAAGTGATCGGCGAAAACTTTGCAATTATCGCCTGGGGCTGCGATCCGACCTGGGGCCTGACGCCGGCGCAAATTAAGCAATGGAAAGCCCTGGGCACCCGCTTTATTCAAGTGTTGCCGGATGTGCAGCTCAGAGCACCGAGTGATGCCGGCCCCGACGTGATCCGCGTCGGAGACAGCACCGGTCGTCTCAAGGAATGGTTCGCTCGCGGCACTTCGTCCATCGCCCTGGTGCGTCCAGACCGCTTCCTCGCCGGCCTGGCCATCCCCCAAACCGTTGACCAAGCCTGCGATGAATTGGCCCGGGCGCTCAAAGTCCTGCCGCAACCGGTTGCGAAAGCTGTTGTCAGCAAGGTGGCTTGAGATGAATGCCTATCTGCATTGCTTGTCTCACACACCACTGGTGGGCTACGTAGACCCAGAGCCACACGTGCTGGCGGAGGTCGATGGCATGATCAGCGATGCCCGTGAACGCATCGCCCGCTTCGACCCGGAGTTGGTCGTGTTGTTTGGCCCCGACCACTACAACGGCTTTTTCTACGACATGATGCCGGCCTTCTGCATCGGCATGGCGGCCGACGCCATCGGCGACTTCGACACCGCCACCGGTCCCCTGGACGTGCCCAAAGCGCTGGCTGAATCCTGCGCCCAGGCGGTGTTGGATGCCGGTATCGACGCCGCTGTGTCTTATCGCATGCAGGTCGACCATGCGTTCGCCCAACCGCTGGAACTATTGCTGGGTGGCTTACAAGGTTGCCCGGTGATCCCGGTGTTCATCAATTCGGTCGCCGTCCCCCTGCCCGGCTTCAAGCGTGCCCGTCTGCTTGGTGAATCGATTGGCCAGTGGGCGCAGTCGCTGAACAAACGCGTGCTGTTCCTGGCGTCCGGAGGGTTGTCCCATCAACCTCCGGTGCCGGAACTGGCCAAAGTCGATGCGCGCATGGCCGATCGGTTGATGGGCAGCGGTCGCCAATTGCCAGCTGATGAGCGACAGGCGCGCCAGGAACGAGTCATCCAGGCTGCCCGGGACTTCGTTGAAGACCAACGCAGTCTGCACCCGCTAAATCCGGTTTGGGACCAGCAGTTCCTCGACACCCTTGAACAGGGCCGCCTGAGCGACCTCGATGCGCTGGGCAATGACGAGCTGTCGGCATTGGCCGGCAAGTCCACACATGAAGTGAAAACCTGGGTCGCCGCCTTCGCCGCCCTTAATGCCTTCGGCCCGTATCAAACCGAAGGTCGCTATTACCGTCCTATTCCCGAGTGGATTGCAGGCTTCGCCGCCCTCGGCGCACAGCCGCTGAACAACCACCATTGAATTCAAGGAACACTGCCATGACAGCCACTGCATTTACCGAAGCTTCCACCAGCCGCTTTGCCCGTATCAAGGAAGGCGATCTGGACCTGCAACTGCACTACAACGACGTTGGCGAAGGTGCCGAAACCGTGGTCATGCTGCACGGCTCCGGCCCGGGCGCCAGCGGCTGGGCCAACTTCCATCGCAATATCGAGCCGCTGCTGAATGCCGGTTACCGCGTGATCCTGATGGATTGCCCAGGCTGGAGCAAAAGCGACACGATCGTCAGCGAAGGCTCGCGCTCGAACCTCAATGCGCAAGCGCTCAAGGGCCTGCTCGATGTGCTGGAACTGGACCGCGTACACCTCATCGGCAACTCGATGGGTGCCCACAGCACAGTCGCCTTCGCCCTGGAATATCCTGAGCGGATCGGCAAACTGATCCTGATGGGTGGCGGTACCGGCGGCCCAAGCGCGTTTGTTCCCCAGCCCACTGAAGGCATCAAGCTGATCGGCGCGCTGTACCGCGAGCCGACCATCGAGAACCTGAAGAAGATGATGAACGTCTTCGTTTTCGATGCCAGTGGCCTGACCGACGAAATGTTCCAGACCCGCCTGGACAATATTCTGGCGCGCCGCGATCACCTGGAAAACTTCGTCAAGAGCAGCACTCTCAACCCCAAGCAATTTCCGGATTTCAGCCACCGCCTGCACGAAATCACCGCCGACACCCTGATCGTCTGGGGCCGTGAGGACCGCTTCGTGCCGATGGACACCGGCTTGCGCTTGCTGGCCGGCTTGCCCAAAGCGCAACTGCACGTGTTCAACCGTTGCGGCCACTGGGCGCAGTGGGAACACGCCGAGAAGTTCAACCGCATGGTCCTGGACTTCCTGACCCATTGAACACCGAGGCCGACATGAACCTGACTCAAGACACACTGCGACAGCTCGCCGCTGACCTGCGCCAGGCCGAAGCCCACGGCGAAGCCATCGGGCCACTGCGCGAGCAGATCGGCGAAAACAACGCCGAAGCCGCTTACAGCATTCAGCGCCTCAACGTCGACCACGGCGTGGCCAACGGCCGTCGCGTGGTCGGCCGCAAGATCGGCCTGACCAATCCAAAGGTGCAGGCGCAGTTGGGCGTCGACCAGCCAGACTTCGGCACCCTGTTCGCCGACATGTGTTACGGCGATAACGAAAGCGTGCCGGTGAGCCGCGTACTGCAACCGAAGATCGAGGCCGAAATCGCCTTGGTCCTCGAACGCGATCTACCCCGCGCGGACACTACATTTGCCGACGTAGTGGCGGCCACTGGCTGGGTGGTCCCGGCACTGGAAATCGTAGGCAGCCGCGTGCAGAACTGGAACATCCGCTTCGTCGATACCGTGGCGGACAACGCCTCCAGCGGCTGCTTCGTATTGGGGGGGCCGGCTCGACGCATCGACGGACTTGACCTGCGCCAAGCCAGCATGCGCATGACCCGCAATGGTGAAGAAGTCTCCAGCGGCAGCGGCGCCGATTGCCTCGGGCATCCGCTCAACGCGGCCGTCTGGCTGGCCCGGACCATGGCTCGCCTCGGCGATCCGCTGCGGGCGGGCGACATCATTCTGACCGGCGCACTCGGGCCAATGGTGGCGGTGGCCGGTGGTGATCGTTTCGAAGCTGAAATTGAAGGCATCGGCAGAGTCGGTGTGGACTTCACGGTAGACAGTAGCGCCGAGTGATCGGCGACTTGCGTGCACATGAGGCAATAACAATGAATAAACTCAAAGTCGCCATCATCGGTTCCGGCAACATCGGCACCGACTTGATGATCAAGATCCTGCGTAACGCCAAGCATCTGGAAATGGCGGTGATGGTAGGCATCGACCCGGCCTCGGACGGCTTGGCCCGCGCCTCGCGCCTGGGGGTGGCGGTGACCCATGAAGGCGTTGAAGGCCTGACCCGTATGGACACCTTCAAGGACATCGACTTCGTGTTCGATGCCACCTCGGCCGGTGCCCACGTCAAGAATGACGCCTTCCTGCGCTCGATCAAACCTGGTATCCGCCTAATCGACCTGACCCCGGCAGCCATCGGCCCGTACTGCGTGCCTGTAGTGAATCTGGAGCAGAATCTGGATCAGCTCAACGTCAACATGGTCACCTGCGGTGGCCAGGCGACGATCCCGATGGTCGCGGCTGTATCGCGCGTGGCCAAGGTGCATTACGCCGAAATCGTCGCCTCGATCGCCAGCAAGTCCGCCGGCCCCGGCACCCGCGCCAACATCGACGAGTTCACCGAGACCACGTCTAAAGCCATCGAAGTGATCGGCGGCGCCGCCAAGGGCAAGGCGATCATCGTGATGAACCCGGCCGAGCCGCCGCTGATGATGCGCGACACGGTGTTTGTGCTGTCTGAAGCGGCCGACCAGGCGCTGGTCGAGGCATCCATAGTGGAGATGGCCGCGGCGGTGCAAGCCTATGTGCCGGGCTATCGCCTCAAGCAGAAAGTGCAGTTCGACATCATCCCCGAAGACGCGCCGCTGCACATACCGGGCCTCGGCACCTTCTCCGGACTCAAGACCTCGGTGTTCCTCGAAGTTGAAGGCGCAGCCCATTACCTGCCGGCTTACGCCGGTAATCTCGACATCATGACCTCCGCTGCCTTGGCTACCGCCGAGCGCATGGCGCAGTCGATGCTCAACGCCTGAGGAGACCGACATGACCTTTAATCCCGACAAAAAAATCTACATCTCCGACGTGACCCTGCGCGATGGCAGCCACGCGGTTCGCCATCAGTACTCGCTGCAGAACGTGCAGGACATCGCCCGCGCTCTGGACAAGGCCAAGGTCGATTCGATCGAAGTTGCCCACGGTGATGGCCTGCAAGGTTCCAGCTTCAACTACGGCTTTGCCGCGCACACTGATCTGGAATGGATCGAAGCCGCTGCCGACGTGATCAGCCACGCCAAAATCACCACCTTGCTGCTGCCCGGCATCGGTACGGTTCATGACCTGAAAGCCGCGTACAACGCCGGTGCCCGGGTGGTACGCATCGCCACCCATTGCACCGAAGCGGATGTCTCGAAACAACACATCGAGTACGCCCGCGAGCTGGGCATGGACACCGTCGGCTTCCTGATGATGAGCCACATGATCCCGGCCGAACAGCTGGCGGACCAGGCCAAGTTGATGGAAAGCTACGGCGCGACCTGCGTGTACATGGCCGACTCCGGTGGCGCGATGAACATGCAGGACATTCGTGACCGTTTCCGCGCGTTCAAAGCCGTACTCAAGCCGGAAACCGAAACCGGCATGCACGCGCACCACAACCTGAGCCTGGGCGTGGCCAACTCGATCACCGCGGTCGAGGAAGGATGCGACCGCATCGACGCCAGCCTTGCCGGCATGGGCGCCGGCGCCGGTAACGCACCGCTGGAAGTGTTCATCGCCGCCGCCGAACGCCTGGGCTGGAATCACGGCACCGACCTGTACACGCTGATGGATGCGGCGGACGACATCGTGCGCCCGCTGCAGGATCGGCCGGTGCGGGTCGATCGCGAGACCCTGGCCCTCGGTTACGCCGGTGTCTATTCGAGCTTCCTGCGCCACGCCGAAATCGCTGCCGCGAAGTACGGCCTCAAGACCCTCGACATCCTAGTCGAATTGGGCAAGCGGCGGATGGTCGGTGGTCAGGAAGACATGATCGTCGACGTGGCGCTGGATCTGCTCAAACGCTGAACCGCGCATCACCCCCGGCTGGTCGCCCACGCAGCGGCCGGACGGGTTTGCTTTGCCCACTACAAAAATAAAACGGGTATTCCACATGACATCGCTAAACGTGATAACACCGTTACACATGGCGCGGACCATCGGTCTGTGTTTCCTCGTCGCCCTGATGGAAGGCCTGGACCTGCAAGCCTCGGGGATCGCCGCCCAAGGCATGGCGGCGGCTTTCCAACTGGATAAACTACACATGGGCTGGGTCTTCAGCGCCGGCATTTTCGGCTTGCTGCCCGGTGCCTTCCTGGGCGGCTTGCTGGCTGATCGTATCGGCCGTAAACGTGTATTGATGGCGTCGGTAGCCCTGTTCGGATTGTTCTCGCTGGTCACGGCCATGGCCTGGGACTTCAACAGCCTGCTGGTTGCCCGCTGCCTCACGGGCGTGGGCCTGGGCGCCGCGTTGCCCAACCTGATCGCCCTGAGCAGTGAAGTGGCAAGCCCGCGCCTGCGTGGCACCGCCGTGAGCCTGATGTATTGCGGCGTGCCGTTGGGTGCTGCACTCGCAGCTACCATTGGCATCGCCGATCTGGCCGGTGGCTGGCAAGTGGTGTTCTATGTCGGCGGAGTGGTGCCGCTGTTGATTGTGCCGCTGTTGGCACTTTATCTGCCCGAGTCGCCACAGTTTCTCCAGCGCGGCCAGAACGTCGCTCCAGCCGGCGTGGTCCGGGGCCTGTTTCGCGAGGGTGCGGCCCTGCCGACCGCGATGATCTGGGTCAGCTACTTCTTCACGCTAATGGTGGTCTACATCCTGATTAATTGGCTGCCCAGCCTGTTGATCGGCCAAGGCTTCAGCGGTACCCAGGCCAGCTGGGTGATGTTGGCGCTGCAATTTGGCGCAGCGACCGGCACCTTGCTGCTGGGCTGGGTCATGGACCGCTTGCCGGCCTGGGCGCTGTCGGCGCTGATCTATCTCGGCATTCTCGCTTCGCTGACCGCCCTGGGTCTGGCCAGTCAGCTGCAGAGCATGCTGGTGGCCGGGTTCGTTGCCGGCTTTTTCGCGACGGGCGGGCAATGCGTGCTGTATGCCCTGGCACCGCACTTCTATCGTCCGTCCGTGCGTGCGACAGGCGTCGGCTGCGCGGTCGCCATCGGCCGATTGGGCGCCATGAGCGGCCCGTTGGTGGCCGGCAAGATGCTCGCCTTGGGCACCGGCACCGCCGGGGTGATGCTGGCCTCGGCACCGGGGATTGTCATAGCGGCGCTGGCAATGTTTTACCTGTCAGTGCAGCGCAACGGCTCGCAAGCCGACTGACTTTCTACCCGTTACACCCCGCGTCGCGATGGGCGCGGGCTTACTCCAACAACAATAAAAGTGAACACTGCCATGCTCAGGAATTCTCTTGGGGCGCTCAGCGCCTGCGCCTGCGTTTTATCCCTTGGTCAGGCTTGCGCCAGCGGTTTTGTCGACGACAGCCACGCCGATCTGGTGATGCGCAACTATTACTTTGACCGCAACTACGTGAATGCCACGCCTCAGGCCGCCGCCCGCGAATGGGCGCAGGGATTCATTCTCAATGTGCGTTCCGGTTTTACCGAAGGGCCGGTGGGGTTCGGCCTTGATGCTCAAGGTTTGCTGGGTGTGCGCCTGGATTCCTCACGCGCTCGCGCCGGTACCGGCCTGCTACCGTATAGCGCCACCACCCGTGAGCCGGCCGATGAATATTCGGAGCTGGGCCTGACGGCCAAAGTCAGGGCGTCGAAAAGCGAGCTGCAATTGGGCACCATCAGCACGTTCCTGCCGATCGCTTTCGCCAGCCCTACTCGCCTGCTGCCACAGACGTTTCGCGGCGCGTACCTCAAGTCCCAGGAAATCGACAAGCTGACCCTGCACGGCGGCTGGCTCGACCGCATCAACCTACGCGACTCCACCGACTACCAGAAAATGTCGGTGGCCTCGCCCAACGGGCGCTTCAACGGTGCGGCTGAGTCCGACCGCTTTTCCTTCCTCGGAGGCGACTACGCCTGGTCACCGCAACTGACGCTGAAGTACTACCACGCAGAACTCGCGGACCTGTACCGCAAGGACTTCTATGGCGTTGTCGACAATCGGCCGATGGGCCCCGGCAGCCTGAAAAGCGACTTGCGCCTGTTTATCACGGGTGAAGACGGCGCGGCCAAAGCAGGCACAGTGGACAACCGCAACGCCGCCCTGATGCTGACGTACAGCCTGGGAGCCCACAAATTCGGCGCCGGCTACATGCAACTGAGCGGCAAGACAGGCATGCCGTACCTGTTCGGCACCGAGCCGTTGGTGATCACCGAGGGTTCCCTGAGCTCCGACTTTCTGAATCCCAAGGAGCGCAGCTGGCAGCTGCGCTATGACTACAACTTTGTCGCCCTGGGTCTGCCCGGACTCAATGGCGTGCTGCGCTACGTCAGCGGCGATAATATCGAGTTGCCCAAGTTGGGCGGCAGCAACCTGAAAGAAAGCGAAAAGGACATCGAACTGAACTATGTGCTTCAGGGCACGCCTCTCAAAGGCCTGGCCCTGCGGGTGCGCAACGCCTGGTACCGCAACGACTTCAGCTCCCAGGCCAGCCATCGGGATGACAATGAGCTGCGGGTGAATGTCGATTACACATGGAAATTATGGTGAGTTCCGGCCGGTTCCCCGGTGAGGCGCCAATACTTGCATCACGAAGATGTGCGTACCCCGTCATTGGATCAAGCCGGCTCCATAGGCCAGATTCCTGGTTTGCAGGTAGCGCCCAGCGCTTGCTACGGGCCGATTTCGGCCCGTTGTGACCGATTTTCATGTTCCTAGAGCCCTGCTTTAGATCCAAAGCGGTTATTGAAACCGAGTCAGTTTATAGTGCTAACTGGCAACAGGATTACCGGAGGTCGTCAACGCTGATTAAGCCAAGCGGCAGCCGATAGAGCAGAGGACCGCCAATGTCGGACCAACAACAGGTGTTTCTAGCGAATAATTTCAGCTTGTAAAACTTATTTTATTTACATCTGAAGTTACAGTTGATAGCGCCTCCACACGGCTAATAAAATTCAAAAAGTGAGGCGTGTACATATGTGCATCCAAATCGTCTTGACTTCTCCACACCTCGTGAATCACGAAAGATCTCTCTTCACATGTATCACGATACAAACTATATTCCATGCAGCCGGCTTCCAATTTTGTCGCACAAACAAGTTCATGTAATGCACTTAGTAAACTGGGGGCTTCTTTTTCGCTAACAGCCAACTTGGCAATAACATAAACAGGGGGAGCAATATCGCTATTTTTCATAATATCCTGACGTCCGCTCTTAAAATAATTAATCAGTTCGCTCGATGATGACTTTTCCTATCGCATTGCCTGATTCCATGCGAGCGTGAGCAGCTCGCACGCCATCTACGGTAAAGTCAAATCTGCTATCTATCAATGTCTTGATCTGGCCGCGATCCACTAGTGATGCTAAACGCTCTAGAATGTTACCGTGATGGGCTCGCCCGACATTGTGAATAATTGATACAGCCATAAATACAACGTCTAACCTCAATGCTTTGAAGTGCATATCCGTAAGATCGTAGGTGTCGTAACCAATAGTCGAAATCACGTGGCCTTTCAGCTTTGCAACGCGCAAGGAGTGTTGAAGAACTTGCCCGCCTAATGTGTCAAATACAACATCAAACCCATCACCCTTGGTGATGCGTTGACGATAATCATCAGGAGACTCATCCTTGTAGAAAATAATTTCGTCTGCTCCCAGCCTGCGGGCAATTTCCGCTTTCTCCTGGTTGGAAACAGTTGTCGAAACACGAGCACCTAAAACCTTTGCCAACTGTATGCCGATGTGCGCTACACCACCAGTTCCACCATGAACCAGTACGTTATCGTCGGGCTGGATCGCGGCTTTGTCTACAAGTGCCTCCCACGCCGTAATCGCAACCAATGGCAGACTTGCGGCCTCACCAAAAGAAAGAACTTTCGGTTTGAGAGCGAGCATTTGGGCATCAGCCTCCATCTGCTCTGCGAGTGCGCCGGGGATACCCACAATACCTCCGAAACAGCCGTACACCTCGTCGCCGACTTTAAAGCGAGTTACGCCAACCCCGACCGAACTGACGACTCCGGCCACGTCGATATGAAGGATGGCTGGGAATTTCAGCCCGGCAGTGCCTTCGCTGCCCTTGCGAATCTTGGTATCGACCGGATTCACACTTGTGGCACGAACATCGATAAGCACGTGCCCTGGTCGAACCCCCGGAGTCTCAACATCTATTTCTGTGAAGACCTCTGTGCCGCCATGAGCGTAGATCGCAATAGCTTTCATTGAATGTTTCCAGTGCAAGGAGAAAGGCCAAACTAGCACCGTTTGCCGGTTGTGAATATGCTATAGTTCTTGATTGTTTCGGTCCTGTTGGTTGCGAATCTTATGATTGATTCCGTTGATGAACTACGCTTATTCATTGCCGTTTATGAGTCTGGATCCTTACGCGGCGCCTCTGAACATTTACGATTGACTCCAGCGGGCGCCAGCAAACGTCTCCTTACACTGGAAAATCGTCTGGGTCGGCGCTTGTTTAACAGGACCACTCGCAAGCTAAGTCCGACGACGGACGGTGAAATCTTGTATCGTTATGCCCAGAAGATATTGATATCGGTGAATGATGCAGAAAAGTTATTTCTTAATCGCACTGAGCTGGAGGGGCATCTAAGAATTACTGCGTCGGCAACATTTGTACAAAGCTATTTATCGCCGGTTGTGAGTGAATTTCTTCGGGCCTACCCCAAGGTCATAATGGACATTATCCCGACGGATCAAGTGATGGATCTGGCAAAAAGTGGAATTAACCTTGCGATACGACATGGATTTCTTGCTGACTCAAATTTGATTGCGCGCAAAATTTCCTCTTCTCGGCGTTTGATATGCGCCTCTCCCGAATACTGGGGAAATCATGGCTTTCCGGAAAAACCAAATGACCTCATTTCATTGGATGGAGTTATTGTTGGGAAGGACTCGAGCTGGACGGTTACGAAGGGAGATACACATCATCTCGTTAAACTAAAGAATCGTTTTTCTTCTAGTCTTGGAGAAGTCGTGCGTCAAATGGCAATCGCCGGCCATGGCGTTGCACTACTTATGGATTGGCATGTGCGCGAAGATTTAGAGAGAGGAACTCTTGTAGAGGCTCTTCCAGATTGGATAGTTGAGCCTCCTGTCGGTATCTACGCTGTCTATCCGTCAAGGGAAAATGTATCTCCAGTAGTAGAAGTCTTTATAGATCATCTTCAAAAATGGATCAAAGGGCACCCACTGTAAAATTTTGCTTCTTCGACCTGCGCGCAAACTTCTCTGCGTCGAGTAAGAAGAACTATAAGGGACGTGTCTATGTGTAGTGCTCTAGCCAAAAGCAGACGTCCATGAATGACCGCTTCCGACCCAGGCTGTGTGAAAACTCCCGCAGTTGTCTGATCGTCTAGATCGTAACGGGCGATCATGAAAAGATTTATTGAAGGTGAGGCTCGGACGCAAGTCACCTTGCTGCCGGAGTGTCTGGACGATTACGTATCTGAAGAAAATCCAGTGCGCGTGGTCGATGTTTTCGTCGATGAACTCGACCTGGGCGTACTTGGTTTTGAGAGCTCTTCCTCACAGGCCCAGATGCACGCTCAATGGCCAAGAGCGGCCGAGGCACCGAAACGGTTGGTTACAACGTACAAACGCTGTCGACGACAAACACCATCTGATCATTGCCCATGAGGTGAGCAACGTTGGTAATGATCGTGGGCAACTGAGCAATATGGCGAACCCACGTCAAAAGCAGCCTTTCGGCCACTGCTTCCCCCCCCTATCGTTCTCCCCACTCGCAAGGAGCACTTCGTTCCCGCTTCCTTGCAAATCGAGGAGCGATAATGATCGATGTCTTAATCATAGGGGGTGGCAACGCTGCCTTGTGCGCCGCTCTGATGGCGCGAGAAGCGGGCGCCAGTGTGATGCTGCTGGAAGCCTCTCCGAAAATCTGGCGCGGTGGCAACTCCCAACACACCCGACCACCACGTTCTACCTGATTACGGTCTACACCCCGACGTTTGGCAGGACAGTACTGAACCTGAGCACCACCGACAGCCTGGTGGACACACTGCTGGTCGGCATCAGCAACTATCTGGCTGCCTATCGGCGGCGCCCTCTCCGACCGCATTGGCCGCCGGCCACTGCTGCTGGCGATTTCGTTTCTGTGCATCTTCACCGCCTATCCCGCCATGCACTGGCTGGCAGAGGCGGCGAGTTTCGAACGACTGCTCGCTGTCCTGCTGTACTTCTCATTCTTCTTTGGCATTTACAACGGCGCCATGGTCGCGGCACTGACCGAAGTCATGCCACAGAACGTGCGGGTAGTCGGATTCTCACTGGCCTTCAGTTTGGCCACCGCAGTGTTTGGCGGTTTTACTCCAGCAATTTCGACACTGCTCGTCCAGGCCACCGGCGACAAGGCATCACCTGCCTACTGGCTGATGTTCGCGGCGATGTGCGGGTTCACGGCGACGACGATTCTGTATCGTCGGCAAAAAGCTTTGGCAGTCAGCACCGTTTAGTTCCTTTATCGCTGATCGCTTACAGCTCTTCGATCTACGGCGGAAACCGAATTAGAGTCGCATGAGGTCGATTACAGCCTTTCGTCAGGGCAGTAATCGGCCAGTAGCGAACGGTCACGGTGAGAAGCGCAACCTATTTCACAATCACATATTGGTCTGCGCCAACGGAATATTTGTATGGCACACCTATGATCAAAAAGTCATCGGGAGAAAGGATCAAGGCCCTACTGCCTACCTGTTCAAATGTCGCCACTGCGCCACGCTGGGCGCTTATCAAGACAACCATTGACGCCCAAAGTTGAAGCCTATGAATAAAACCGAATGGCAAGCCCTTAAGCTCAGGCTTAAAAAGTACTTCGCAATTATCTTCATGCTCTGCTTTGTGGGGGCGCTTACCTATGGCTACGTGCACAAACCGGAGCTTGCTCCGCAAATAGTCCTGAAGCAAAACTTCATACCTGGGGAGTGGCTTTATATCGTCGAGGGCGCCAGGGACCGCTCAGACCCCAAGTCGCTAAGGTTCTATATGGATCACCGTGAATCGACTGACGAAACGATGAGGGTACTCCTGGGCAAGACGCCGCCCTTCCTTGTCTCGGACACCGACTTGAAAGACGTGGTCATCCAACCCGTCGCCAACGGCCTGCACATCAAACTCAAAGGCGCGGTCAGCACTTACCGGAGCAATCTCTACCTGAAGGACGGCGACACTTACACCACCTACCGTGTAAGCCTCGAACAGGTCGAAACCCGACCGCCCTTGGCGAGCGGTCGGTAAGCTTGTTTCAGCAAGGTGATCTCCGCGTAGACGAGCATGATGGTCGGCGCATTGAGGTTGCCTGTGAGTTCAAACCCCACTGAGATCATCCCAATAAGGAGGAGAGCCAATCGCGCTGATGAAGTAGTCCCACACCACGCGTACCTTCTGGGAGCGGAGTCTATTCTCGGGTGAAATCAAATGTATCTGGCTGGGCGACTGCTCGACCGCCCCTTCCCAATCGGGCAAAAGCTGAATGAGTTGCTTGTTGATGAAGCTCTCTCTACTGAAGAGCCAGGAAGGAAAAAACACAATCCCCCGCCCTGCGAGCGCCGCTTCTACCAGTACCTGCGCATTGTTGCTTCTGAGCGGGCCATGGACTTCGATGATTGTCACTTCGTTGCTGGAGGGCTTGCGGAAATACCAGCGCTGCGCCCCACCGGTACCCTTGTAGACCAGGCACGCTTGGTTCTGCAGATCCTCTGGCGAAGCGGGTTTCCCATGCTTCGCAAGGTAGTCTGCGCTAGCGCATAGCACGTATTGCTGGTCGCAAATTTTTCGGCCGATCAGTCCGGAGTCTTCCAGGTGCCCCACCCGAAAGGTGATGTCTGCGCCCTCTTGAACCGGATCGATAAAGGCATCGGTGACCGTCAGTTCAACCGTCAATTGCGGGTACCTGTCATACAGACCATTCAGCAGTTTCACGATGTGCAGACTGCCGAACGCAACCGGCGCGTTGATCCGCACCAGGCCCCGAATCTCGCCACCCTTGCCAGTGACTTCCTCATTGGCGGCATCCAGCAATTCCAACACTTCGCGGATCTGCACGTAATAGCGCTCGCCCGCATCCGTCAGCTTGACTGCCCGAGTATTGCGATACAGCAGCTGCTGGCCCACCTCCCGCTCCAGCGCCGCGATGAAGCGGGAGACGGAGGACGCCGGGACGCGAAAATGTCGAGCTGTCGCCGAGAAGCTGCCGGTCACAGCGACCATGGCAAAGTACCGGTGCGCTTTGAGGTGCATAGGGAAAGTCTCCAGCAGAAGGCGCAGTGACCTGTACTAAACCAGAACGGCTGCTGATTGTCCTCTTGCGTCTTTTTGCATCAGGCATGAAAAAGCAGCCGCACCGGATACCGGTGACGGCTGCCAACATTTCAGGAAGGTCGCGGCTGCTTACTCTCGATGGGGCGCGTAATCGACATAACCTTCGGCTGCGCCGCCGTAAAAGCTTTCGCGCTTGGCCTCGGTTAGCGGCCAGTTGTTCTGCAGGCGCGCCACCAGATCAGGGTTGCTGATGTAAGCGGTGCCAAACGCAGCGAGGTCGATGATGCAGTCATTGATCATGTCTTGCGCACGTTGGCGCGACATACCGCCGGCCAAAATGAGCGCGGTGCCAGGCAGTTTTGATTTGATGATCGACAGCAAATTTATAAAGGTCGCTTTCGGGCCACCACCGCCAGCCTCGGTACCCGGGGCAGGAAATCCGGACTGATCCATCACATGAACATAGGCCAGTTTCCGAGCGCCAATCTCGGTCGCGAGCGCGGTGTAGGTTTCATCGATCTGCTCATACAGCGGCATATCGAACAGTTGCCCATAGGGCGAAATACGAATGCCCACACGGCCCGCGCCAATTCGCTCAACCACCGCGTCGATGACTTCCAGGGTGAAGCGCAGACGATTTTCCAACTGATCCGCGGCGTACTGATCGGTTCGATCATTGACCAGCGGATTCATGAACTGCTCGAATAGATAGCCATTAGCGCCATGGATTTCCACGCCATCAAAACCTGCCTCGATCGCATTTTCCGCCGCTTGGGCGAACTCACCGACGATCCGCGAAACTTCGGCCGTTGTCAGTTGGCGCGGCGCAGGTGGAGCTACCAACGCCGGCTTGCCCTCAGCGTCGTAACCGAACGCTGTCGCGCCAACCGCTTGCTTCGACGTGGCGCTCACCGGCAGTTTCCCGCCTTCCTGGATCGACGGATGGGACACACGACCCACGTGCCAGATTTGCGCAAACATCTTGCCGCCCACCGCATGAACCGAATCGGTGGTGAGGCGCCATCCAGCGATTTGTTCGGGGGTGAAGATGCCGGGATTGAAGAGGTAGCCTTGGCCTTCACGGGATATCGGCGTGCCCTCGCTGACGATCAAGCCTGCGGTGGCGCGCTGCGTGTAATACAACGCCACCCGCTCATCGGCGGCATCATGGGGTGCGCGAGAGCGGGTCAACGGCGCCATGACAATACGATTGTTGAGCGTGGTATCGCCCATGCGGAATTCTTCGAAGAGTGTCGACATTGGAGTTTCCAGAGTTGATCGAGTGAAAGGACGATCAGCTGAGCGACAGATGACTGTCTGAGCTCACGCCAAAGGTCTTATGAGTTGCAGCGATGGATTGATCCTAACTTCGGACTGTTGGCGCAACAATCCGGTCAAATCGCAAATGACTTTTGCTTTTTCAGCAACGGGTGGAGGAATGATCACGCCCTGTCGGGATGGACTAAAATCGGTGATCCGACAGGAGTGATCGTCATGCGCAGTTTTTCAATTCAACATATAGACCATGTTGTACTTCGGGTGCAGGACATTGAGCGCAGCCTCGCGTTTTACACATCAGTCCTGGGATGTGAGGTCAGCAAGCGGCGTGACGACCTTGGCATGATTCATCTGAGTGCAGGCGCATCCATGATTGACCTGGTTGATGTGAACGGGCTGATTAGTCGTCAGGGTGGTCAGCCGGCGGGCAAGCAAGGACACAACGTCGATCACGTCTGCCTTCGGGTTAAGCCGTTTGATGAACAGGCCATTCTCCGCCACTTGGCTGAGCGCGGTGTATCCGCGGTGAAGGCGCAGATGCGCTATGGCGCAGAGGGAACAGGGTTGTCCATTTACCTCAATGACCCTGATGAAAATCAAATCGAGTTGAAAGGCCCGGCTGTGCAATCTTGATGACATTCGCCAGGCCGATGAACATTTGAACGGCGCGCTGTATCGAAAGATACGCCAGCGAAGCACCCACGATGCCTGCACCAATGACAACGACTCGTTTGTCCTGAACAGTTCCCATATCAACCTCCATTCTGTCGACCTGCCCATGGTGCGACGGCTGGAGCATTTCACCACCTGAAAACCTGATCGTTCAGAACGCGGTTTCAGTGTCTGCACCTGGCCAGCTGCAGCCCGTCGCGACGGGCAGAAATCGGCCAGAAGCCGCCTATCGCCACAGCTCGCTAAGTGACCGCTTTAGGCTGTATTTCAGACATTGTCAGCTTTGAACTCAGCGGCAACGTTTGTGCCCAACCCGCTGGGGTGATCTGATCCAATTTCCCGCTGGAACCGATGCTAGCTTTTTTCGACCTCGACCCGCCGGGCCTTCTATTTCGCGTAATGCTAGGGCCTGCTCAACTAAATGCGGTGCCACATATCAAGGAACATGGTGAACATCACGTCTAACTTGTCATAGCAGTTGAATACCCGTCGATATGCCTTGATCCTACGAAACAAGCGCTCCACCTAATTGCGCTCGCGATACGCTTGAACTGAAGGCGAGTGGGTATGCATGCAGGTGCTGGATTGTCAGCGTTCCAGCAGGTACTCATAATTTTCGTGAACAGGCCCAGAACAGTGCTAGTTAGATAACTCATATCAAGCTACCAAAATAGAAGCATTTACTTCTGCTTAGGCAACCAGGGCACGCCATTGATGTGGCTGCCGCCATCGACAAACAGTGTATTGCCTGTCACATAACGGCAATCTTCGCTGGCCAGAAACAATGCTGCACCGCCGATGTCGCGCTCGGGGTCGCCCATATAGCCCATGGGGTTCAGCCGCAGCATATCGGCTGCGTTGTCAGGCTGGGCGGTTGCGAACTTTTGATATGCCTCGGTGTTTGCCCCGGGGCAAATGGCATTGCAGCAAATACCATAGGCCGCCCACTCGCGCGCGGCGGAGCGTGTGAGAGTGCGCAGCGCCTCCTTGGCCATGTTGTAGTCCACCGAATAGGGGTGTGCGTTGACGCCGTTGAGCGAACACATATTGATGACGCGGCCCCAGCTACGCTCCTTCATACCGGGAAAGGTCGCCTGCATGGCCCACAGTGCTGATTGCGTGCCAATGCGCCAGGCCCAGTCGGCGTCCAAATCGGTTAGCTTATCCACGCTCGCAAAGCCGGATGGGCTATTTGGGCGGCGGCCCCAGGCATTGTTAACGAGAATGTCTACACGGCCAAAGTGTTGTTGGGCTGCGTCCACCATGCCTTGTACAGCAGTGCGTTCGCTCACGTCTGCGGTAGCAAAGCCTACCTTCACACCAAATTCAGATCGGATTTCTGCTGCAGCGGATTCACCTGCTGCAGCATTTATATCCGCCAGCCATAGCGAAGCGCCTTCGGCTGCGAAACGACGGGCCAGGCCTTTGCCAATGCCGGCTCCTGCGCCGGTAATCAGGGCCACACGGCCTTGCAGTCTATTCATCTGATGTCTCTGCTTTGTGATGGGCGGTTTTGCGCCGGTACAAGTCACTGTGCGCGGAGGAGCACCGTGTGGAATCGTTAAATTGGACTAGGGTCTGTTCACATTAACGTTGGTGCTCAAAGATCAAGGCGATATCACGAGCGTGGCGAACCTCACGCCCAGCTCGCCATAACGGGTGATTGCTACCGCTGCGAAACAGACGTTAGTCGACGAAACTCGAACGACAGCAATCGGTCGTTTTCTGCCTCTCGCGACGGGCAGAAAACGACCAAAAGCGGACATTCCGTTCAGAGTGATTGGTACCGCCAGTCCGCAACATCTCGCCCTTTGGGTCTCGCATAAACAGCCCATAGGGTGCTTTGGAAAACGGCCGGGAAGCTGAGATGCTCCGATACTTCAAACCACTCCACGCTCACTGAGCGCATGTCTGCTAATGCTCAATAACTATGCGGTAGCCATTGCGTCCCTGCCGGATGTTCAAACTGTTGAAGATAGGCATTAGTGCTATCCGTTTCACGCGAACCTTCCGACGGTGCAGATGCTGCTCTGTTTTCTTCAAGCAAGAACATGCTGATATCAGCTATCCACTGAGGGACCCGTCTATCACCAGCCTCAAATAAAATACCCATGCACATCACCAACAGCCAAACCAGCGCAAATCCGCCTGACAGCCTTGGAGCCAGCGTCAGGCGCGTTATCCTCTGCCGCCGGGAACGACGCATCGTTCAGCGCGCCTTTTGCGTTGAGGCTTCTGCGCCGGCGATGCGCCCCAGTACCGAACCTGATGTCAGCCCCGCCCCACCGGCGTACTTGACGTAGTAGAGGTTGCCCACCAATTCACCCGCGGCGTACAGGCCGTCAATCGGTTGATCCTCTTCGTCCAGCACCTGGGCCTGGCTGTTGACCTTCAAACCACCGAAGGTGAAGGTGATGCCGCACGTCACCGCGTAAGCCACGAACGGCGGACGATCCAGCGGGTTGGCCCAGTTTGACTTGGGCAATGGCAGCCCCTGGGTTGAGCGTCCGTCGCGGACAGCGGGGTTGAATGGCACGTTGAGTTGCACCGAGCGGTTGTAAGTCTCGAGGGTGTGCAGTAGAGCGGGGCCGTTGACCCCCTCCATCTGCTTGATCAACCCTTGCAGGGTGTCGGCCTGGATCCGCGTCACCTGGCGTCCGCGATACTCATCGGGGAGCAATTCGTGGCTGTGCTGGTCGAAGATCTGCCAGGCGACACCCTCCGGTTGCGCCATGACTTTGGCCCCCATGCTGGAGTAGGTGTAGTTGCGAAAATCCTGACCTTCATCGATAAAACGCTGGCCATCGGAATTGACCACCACGCCGAGATGGAAGTAGTTCTTTTGCTGGTTCAGATGGTTCAGGTCACCCATCTGCGGAGCATTGACGTCATAAAACACCGCATGGCAACCGGACCAGTTGCCGTGTGCCACGGCGCCCACGTCCAGGGCCATGCGGATACCGTCGCCAGTGTTGTAGCGTGACCCTCGGACCTTGGCCAAGTCCCATCCCGGCCCCAGGTACTTGGTGCGCCATTCCAGATTGGCATGGAAGCCACCCGTTGCGAGCACCAAGGCCCGAGCACAAAACTGCCGACCGTCCGCACAACACAGTTGCCACAAGCCGGAAGAATCGCGGCTGATGCGTTGGGTCCGACAGCCGTAGAAAACCTCCACGGCATCTTTTTCCACTCGGCGAAACAAGGCATCGACCAACCCCAGGCCGCCACCGGAAACCTCAATGGTCAGGCCGCCCCAAAAGCGGAATTTGCCATCCACCTTGAAGGCCTGACGACCATAGATAGGCATGAAGCGCACGCCCTTGCCGGTCATCCACTGCAAAGTGTCCAGACTCTGCGACACTACCGTGTCCAACACTTGCGGGTCGGTGCGGTACTGGCTCATGGCGGCCAACTCACCGAAAAAATCGTCCTGGGTATAGGCGCCGAAATCGCTGCTCTGAATTTCACTCTCCAGCAGGTCCGGCATCAGGCTGCGCAAGTCTTCGACACCCCGGTAAGCCACGCGAAACGCGCCGCCGGTGTGCGCCGAGTTACCGCCCCGCTGCTCTTGCGGCGCGCGTTCAAGCAAGGCCACGCGCGCCCCTTGTTCGCGGGCGGAAAGGGCTGCGCAAAGCCCGGCATTCCCGCTGCCCAGTACGATGACGTCGTAAGATTGCATATCCGCTCCTGGTCTGTGGGCTTGACCATCCCATTATCAATAGAGCCGCGCGGCGGACTTAGCCTGCGCGGCGAAATAGGCTTTTCAACAAATGCGCAAGGTGATGCGCTGCATCGAGTACGCGGGAGAACTTGGTCGGGATTACAAAGAGGGGATCGCGTCGGGCAACAGCAACATGCGATCCCCGGCGAACGCCCCAACGAACACGTCGGGACCGACCTGCAATGCCGTCGATGCGCCATACAACGCCCCTTCTTGGGCGCGCATCAGTTCACGACTGGTGCCGTTGCGCGGATCGATCAAGGCGACCACCGTCGCGCTGGGGCAGAACTCGTTGTGGCTGAGAAAACACCGGCGAAAGGTCTGTGCATCCGGCACGCCGGCTGTGAGTAATTGGCCATCCGTTGTCCAAGTCAGGTTGTCCGGCATGAAGCCAAGGACGATCTTGCTCATGACTTTTTGCTGCTGCAAATCGTAGTGCCAGATTCCGCTGCCCGGCCACGCGGCAAACCATACTGACCGACCGTCCTGGCTGACCTGAATGCCATTCGGCGCGGGGGCCTCGCTGTCGGGCAGACGGCGCAGTCCCTCGCTGGCGTGCCAGGCAAGCAAATGTCCCGTGGCCCGGCCATCGAGCAGTTTTTCCAGGCGCGGATCGTCCTTCATTGCACTGAAGCTGAACATCGCCGTGACCACAAAGCCGCCGTCGGGTGTAGCGGCAACATCATTGAGCATCGTGCCGTCCTGGCTTTCCACGCAGCCACGCCAGATGGCCTTCCAGCTTTTGCCATCGCTTATTGGCTCGAAAAATTCCACAGCTTCTCGACCGTTGTGATTGACCACCAACAATTGCGATCGACCATCGGTACGTTTGGACAAGTGGATGCCGTGGGCACCTATAGCACCTTGCGGCGCCTCGCACGAAGGTTCTCCCCAACCCGGTGTGGCCTGCCGCTCGATGACCATATCGCTGACTGCCCGGGAGGCCAGCTCCATGACTCGCAAGCGACTTTGATGGCTGGCGGCCAGTCCAGGAGTGGTGCTCAGGAACAGGAAACCGGCATCCGGCGAAAGCTCCAGATCCTCGGGCGGCGCCATGCCGCAAATCGGCGTGTAAGCGCTTTGCGCCACGCACGCGGGCACCTGTGGTTGAGCGGCATAGGCAGCGGTGCTGATAGCCAGCGCCAAGGCAGCACTGGCCAAACGTAAGTTATTCATGATCCAACCCCGGTTTTATTGTAGTTATGCGTCCATGTGCAGGGGCCCAAGCCAGCCGCAAGCCCCTCGCGCCATGGCAACGAGAGGGATGCGCCGGGGCTTAGTTGTCGAGGAAGTCGATCACCAGGCGGTTGAACGCGTCCGCGTGCTCCCACTGAGCCCAGTGGCCACATTTGCTGAACACATGCAGGCGCGCGTCCGGTAGGCCATTGAGCAGCTTCAGGCTCCAGTCAATAGGTACGAAACGGTCGTCGCGGCCCCAGGTGATCAGAGTCGGATGCTTAATGTCCGGGAGGTTGGCAGAAAAATCGCCCATCTGGAATTTGCTCAGATCAACACTCTTGATGAAGTTGTCCAGGTGCTGAGGGTTTGCCAGGATGCTCTTGTGACGCAGGCTGATGAGTTCTTCGGTCAGTGCGCTGGAGTCATAGACAAACACGTCCAGCATCTTCTTCAGGTTTTCCAGGCTTGGGTCACGGTACACGCCAAAGAGCAACTTGATGCCTTCCATCGGTAACGGTGTGAACAGGCTGGTGCGCCCTACCCCACCCGAGCCCATCAGGATCATTTTGTCCAGGCGCTCTGGATAGTCCACGGCAAACCCCAACGCGCTACCACCGCCCATCGAGTTACCCACCAGGTGGGCCTTGTCGATGTCCAGCCCATCCATCAACGCCTTGATCGCCCGCGCGTTAATCACGAAGCGTGGCTCGGCGGTGACCAGAGGGTCCGACTTGCCGAAGCCTGGGCAGTCCATGAGGATCACCCGGTAGCCGGCGTCTACGAACGCATCGACGTTGCGGTGAAAGTTGGCCCAACCCGTGGCACCGGCACCTGAGCCGTGGACCATGATCACGACGGGACCTTCTCCGGCCTCGTTGTAATGCATTTTCCACTCAGGGGTCTGCACGAATTTACTGGTGTTTTCTTGGGTGAATCGACTCATGTGAATTAGTCCTTATTATGGCTGTGAGGCAGGAGCAAACACCGCGTTGAAAACTCGGGTGTGAGGAAAAGAAAGCGTCCGGGTGATGCGCACCACTTCAGCAAATCGCTGAACGCCACGAGACCGCGGCGACGCCTTCTGCATTGAGGAAAGCAACGACTGTGCCAGTCATATAAAAAGGACCGCACATTCGGATTAAGTACTTATAAACCAATAACTTGTAACTTTTATTTGAAAGATAAAAGAAGCTCGGTCGGGCGCTGATCGATATCTCTTGTTCAGAAGTTTTCAAAGATTCATAAAAATCGAAATGAAAAATATGAAGACGTTGAACGCGCCTTTATCGCTGTAATGGCAATACCCGCTTTACTGTTGTTATGTCAGGCAGGCGAGACCCCCAGGGAGAGCGAGCCTGCTCGCGGTGATGGTGGTTCAGCCAACCGCAATGGTGAATGTTCAACCGTTATCGCGGGCAAGCCAGCTCCCATAGGTTGTGCGGTGTTAACGTTTTTTGAGCAGGTCCAGCGCCACGTCGACGATCATGTCTTCCTGACCACCGACCATCCGCCGCTTGCCCAATTCGACGAGGATGTCGAGGGTCTTGAGGCCGTACTTCGCGGCAGCGATTTCGGCGTGGCGCAGGAAGCTCGAATAGACACCGGCGTAACCGAGGGCCAGGGTCTCGCGATCGACCCGCACTGGCCGATCCTGCAGCGGGCGCACGATGTCGTCCGCCGCATCCATCAGCGTGTACAGGTCGGTGCCGTGATTCCAGCCCAGGCGTTCGGCGGCGGCGATGAACACTTCCAGCGGTGCGTTACCGGCGCCGGCGCCCATGCCGGCAAGGCTGGCGTCGATGCGGTCGCAGCCTTCCTCGACCGCGGTGATCGAGTTGGCCACGCCCAGGCTCAGGTTGTGGTGCGCGTGCATGCCGGTTTCGGTTTCCGGCTTGAGTACGGCTTTGAACGCGCGGAAACGGTCACGAATGTCCTGCATGTTCATCGCGCCACCGGAGTCGGCCATGTACACGCAGGTCGCGCCGTAGCTTTCCATCAACTTGGCCTGGTCCGCCAGCTGTTCGGCCGGGATCATGTGGCTCATCATCAGGAAGCCGACGGTGTCCATGCCCAGCTCGCGGGCGTACTCGATGTGTTGTTTCGAGACATCCGCTTCGGTGCAATGGGTGGCGATGCGTACTACCCGGGCACCGGCGTTGTACGCGGCTTTCAGGTCATGAACCGTACCGATGCCGGGCAGCAGCAAGGTGGTGATTTTGGCGTGGCTGATCACGTCGGCGGCGGCTTCGATCCATTCCAGATCAGTGTGCGCGGCAAAGCCGTAGTTGAAGCTGGAACCTTGCAGGCCATCACCGTGGGCAACTTCGATCGAATCGACCTTGGCCTTGTCCAGAGCGCGGGCGATGTCCTGCACATTCTGCAGCGAGTACTGATGGCGAACCGCGTGGCTGCCATCGCGCAGGGTCACGTCGGAGATGTAGATTTTTTTGTCGGGATTAAAGGTCATGTCGGTCTCCTCAGGCGTTGAGCATCGACTGCGCCATGCGCTCGGCGGTAGCCAAGGCAGCGGAGGTCATGATGTCGAGATTACCGGCGTAAGCCGGCAGGTAATGGGCTGCGCCTTCAACTTCGAGGAACACTGAGGTCTTGAGTCCGGAGAAGGTGCCGAGGCCCGGTATGTGCAGCGGCGCGTCTTCGGGAATGATGTCGAACTGCACTTTCTGCTTGAGGCGATAGCCCGGCACATAGGCTTGCACCGCCGCGGCCATCTCCACTATGGATGCCTCGACCAGCGCCTGGTCGGCCGCTTCAGACAGCACAAACACCGTGTCGCGCATCATCAGCGGTGGTTCGGCCGGGTTCATCACGATGATCGCCTTGCCCTTGGCTGCACCGCCGATCACTTCGATAGCCTTGGAAGTGGTTTCGGTGAATTCGTCGATGTTGGCGCGAGTGCCCGGACCGGCTGATTTGCTGGCGATCGAGGCGACGATTTCGGCGTAATGCACCTTGGCCACGCGCGACACGGCCGCGACCATCGGAATGGTTGCCTGGCCACCGCAGGTGACCATGTTGACGTTGAGCTGATCCAGATTCTGTTCCAGATTCACCACCGGCACACAGTAAGGTCCGATGGCGGCCGGGGTCAGGTCTATCAAACGAATGCCCGGTTTGATCGAGCGCAGGAACGCATCGTTCTTCACATGGGCGCCGGCCGAGGTGGCATCGAACACGAAGTCAATGTCCTTGAACACCTCCATGCGGGTCAGGCCTTCGACGCCTTCATGGGTCACCGCCACGCCCAGGCGCTGGGCGCGGGCCAAGCCGTCGGAAGCCGGGTCAATGCCGACCATGACCGCCATTTCCAGGTGCTTCGCATTGCGCAGGATCTTGATCATCAAGTCGGTGCCGATGTTGCCGGAACCGACGATGGCAACTTTTAATGTGTTGTTCATGATGTTGTGCAACCTCAGTCGAAACGCACCGAGCAACTGCCGATACCGGCAATGCTCACCCGCAAATTATCCCCGGCCACCACGGGCACCATCGCCGACAGCGCACCGGACAGAATCACTTCACCGGCCTTGAGGCTCATCCCCAGCCGGCCCAGGGTGTTAGCCAGCCACGCCACGGCGATGGCGGGTGAGCCCATGGTCGCGGCCCCGGCGCCGGTACCGACGATCCGGCCGTTTTTCTCCAGCACCATGCCGGTTGTGTAAAGGTCCAACTCACGCGGGCTGACCAGGCGATCACTGAGCACAAAAACGCCGCACGAAGCGTTATCCGCCACCGTGTCCTGGATCTTGATTTTCCAGTCACGGATGCGCGAATCAACGATCTCGAAACACGCCATCACCCCTTCCGTAGCCCGTAATACATCGGCGACGGTGATGCCGGGGCCTGACAGATCGTGCTTGAGGACGAAGGCAATTTCGCCCTCGGCCTTGGGCTGGATCAGCCCGGCCATGGCCACGCTGGCGCCCTGGTCCACGACCATGGCATCGGTCAACTGGCCGAAGTCCGGCTGCCGCACGCCGAGCATGTCCATCACCGCCTGACTGGTGACCCCGATTTTCTTGCCGATGATCCGCTCACCGCCGGCAAGGCGGCGGGCGATCAGGTGTTGCTGGATCTGGTAGGCCTGCTCCAGGGTCAAGTCCGGATGGCTTTCGGTCAGCGGCGCGATGGCCTGCGCTTCGATCAGCGCATTGAATAGTTTGTCGCCCAGTTGTTGCGTGTCGACGCTTGAATGGTTCACGTAAAACTCCTGTCCTTTGATGAAAATCAGCGCTGCCGGTCGTCGGTGATGGCGTCGTAGCCCGCCTTCGCACAGTCGCAATCCTGCTCCTCACTGGCGCCGGAAACGCCGATGGCACCGACCAGGCGATCGCCCAGGTGCAGGGGCAACGCCCCGCCCATGGGCACCAGTCGTGGCCGCAGAATCAGACACTGGCGGACATGGTCGGGGGCATCACGCAAGCGCTTGCCGACATCGGCGGTGGGCAAGGCGAAGGACACGGCGGTCAGCGCCTTGTCCTGGGCCAGGTCGATGGTGTGCAGGGGCGCCCCGGCGCTTCGACCGAAGGCCAGCAGATGCCCGCCCCCGTCCAGCACCGCGACGCTGACCCGCCAACCGTGGTTGCAGGCGTGTTGCAACGCAGTGTCCAGCGCCAGGCGGGCTGTCGCCATGCTCAGCGGATCGCTCAACCGGGTGTCGGCCAATGGAATGCCCGAGTTCATACAGAGATTTCCTTGAGAGAGGTGGCCGGCTGCGCCACGGGTTTGATCGGATGGAGCAGATAGCAGGCCAATGCGGGCACTAGGATGAGCGCAACCAGCATGTTGCACAGGAACATGAAGGTGAGCAGCACGCCCATGTCGGCCTGGAACTTGATCGGCGAGAACACCCAGGTGACGACGCCCAGGGAAAGCGTCAGGCCGGTGAAGACCACCACCCGACCGGTGAAAATCAATGCCTGCCGATAGGCCATTGCCAGGCTCTCGCCACGGCGCAGCCAGAACAGCGTGACACTGAGGATGTACAGCGCGTAGTCGACGCCGATACCTACGCCCAGCGCCACCACCGGCAAGGTCGCCACTTTCAGTCCCATGTTCAATTGCACCATCAAGGCCTCGGCCACCAAGGACGTGAGGATCAATGGCAGCACGGCGCACAGCACCGCACGCCAGGAACGAAAGGCAATGAAGCACAGCAGCGACACCACCAGGTAGACCCCCAGCAACATCCGCGTGTTGGCGCTTTTGACCACGATGTTGGTCGCGCTTTCGATCCCGGCATTGCCAGCAGCCATCAGGAACGTGGCCTGCTCGTCGTTGTATTTTTCCGCAAAGGCGGCCGTCGCCTGGACCACCGACTCAAGCGTGTCGGCCTTGTGATCCTTGAGGTAGGCGTAGATCGACAGCAGGCTGCAAGTGCCGTTGAACAGCTCGCGCGGTGAGCGCATGGCCGCCGCGTTGATCATCGACTGGTTGGGCGGCAACTCGTCCCATTTGAAGTTGCCCTCGTTCATCCCGACGTTGATCTTGCGTGACAGCCCGGCGATGGACTTGGTGGTTTCAACGCCAGGCAATTCGCGCAGGCGCCATTCCAGTTCTTCGACCTTACGCAGGATCGAGTAATCGACGCACTTTCCGGCCGGGGTTTCGACCATGATCACGAACACGTCACTGCTAGCCTGGTAATGCTCGATGATGAAGCGGTTATCCAGGTTGTAGCGCGAATCGGCGCGCAATTCCGGGGCCCCGGGGTCGAGGTCGCCGACCTTCAAGTCCTTGCCCATCCACAACGCGCCCAGCGCGACAGCGACCGCCACGCCAATCGCCAGTCGCGCCGCACCTCGACCGGTGAAGCGCTCGAACAGCCGCACCAACGATGATGGTGATTGCCCTTCAGCCAGGGTTTCATGCTTGAGGCTACGGGCCGCCGCAGCCGGTGAAACACCGGTAAACGAGAGCATGATCGGCAGCAAGGCCAGGTTGGTGAACACCAGGATGCCCACGCCCAAACTGGCGATCAGCGCCAGTTCCTGGATGACCGGCACATCGACAATGGTCAGCACCGCGAAGCCCACGACGTCCGCCAGCAATGCGGTGATGCCCGCGGCGAACAAGCGGCGAAAGGTGTAGCGGGCGGCGATCAACTTGTGAGTGCCGCGCCCGACATCCTGCATGATGCCGTTCATTTTCTGCGCGCCGTGGCTCACGCCAATGGCATAGACCAGGAACGGTACCAGAATCGAATAGGGGTTGAGCTCATAGTCCAGCAGCGGCAATAGACCTAGCAGCCAGATCACGCCAATCAACGTGCAGCCCTGCACCACCAGCGTACTGCGCACGCAACGGGTGAATTGGTAGAGGATCGCACTGGTGATCAACACCGCCACCGCAAAAAACCCCAGCACCGCGTACAGGCCATCGATCAGGTCGCCCATCACTTTGGCGAAACCGATGATGTGGATGTCGACACCGCGCTGTGAGTACGTACTGCGTAGAGTTTCCAGGCTGTCCGACAGTTGTTTGTAGTCCAGGGACTGACCAGTCTTGGGGTCGATTTCCAACAGGGGCAAATAGATGATGCTCGAGCGCAGGTCACCCGCCACGAGTTGGCCCGTTTCTCCCGAACGCTCGACGTTGTCCCGCAGGCTTTCCAGGCTTTGTGCGCCACCATCAAAGCCATCCGGGACTACCGGTCCACCATCGAAACCTTCTTCAGTCACGCCCTGCCAGCGGGTCGCCGGGGTCCAGAGTGAGCGCATGAAGGCGCGGTCGACACCGTTGACCAGATACAACTCATCGTTGAGTTGGCGCAGTGTTTCCATGTAGTGGGCGTTGAAAATATCGCCCTCGTCCCGCATCGCCACCGCCACCCTTATCGCGTTGCCGGCACCCTTGAGGTCGCGGGCATGCTCCAGGTAGTTGAGAGTGAAGGGATGATGCGCGGGAATGGTTTTCAGGTAGCTGGCATTGAGCCGTACCTGGCTGGCCCCTATCGCGAGTAGCACCGTGACAAGCAGGCAGAAGCCGACGACCAGGAAACGGTGGTTGAACAACACCCGCTCCAGGCGATTACCGGAATGTTTATCGAAATCCGCCAGGGAAGCGATAGCGGTGAAGCCATCGGAATTGCTGATAGCCATCGTAAGTAACCTTCTTCAATACCGGCCGACTCAGCGCAGAGCGCTCGGCAGGAAACGAGTGATGCCATGGGTGCCCACGGCCAGGCTGCCGCCATCGGACAGCGCCAGCAGTGCGATCAACGGGAAGCGTTCTTCGGGCAATACCGCACGGAAGCTGCGACCGTCATCACGGCTGAGCCAGCCCTGCCCCGACTCATCCGCCAACAGCAGCGAGCCGTCGCGCAGTTCGGTGGCCGCCGTCAGGCTCTTGGTCGACGCCAGGGTTACAGGCTGCCAACTGCTGCCCTGATCGACGGAGCGCAACACATGCCCTCGCAAACCCACGGCCAGCAGACTGTTGTTGCGCGTGGCCAAGAGGCCAAAAAAGCTGCCCTCATAAGGGCTGGCAAAACGGGTGAACCCCTGCAAGTCATTGTTCACTCGCAGCAACGCGCCCTGCTCCCCGGCCACATACACCCGCCCACCGAGGACCTGCACTGCGTTGAGGTGTTGTGAATCGCTGCCATCGAGCAATGCCAGCGCCGGCTGCCAGCTCTGTCCGGCGTTTTTCGTGCTGAATGCCAAGCCGTAAGCGCCCAGAGCCAACACCCGCCCATCGCCCATGCACTGCACGGTCAAAAACGGTTTGTCAGCGCCTTCGGCCACCAGGCGGTGCGCCTCGGCGATCCGCTCAGGGTCCTGGCGCACTTGCAAAATCGACTGTGCGACTTGCACGCCGTCCAGTTGCCGGGTCCAGTGCGCGCCGCCATCGCGGGTGGCAAGAATCACCCCGCGATGGCCGACTGCCCAACCATTGGCGGCATCGGCAAAGCAGATACCGGTCAGGCTGACCGAGACCGGAACGCTGGCTTGTCGCCATTGCTGGCCCTGGTCGTCGGAGTAGAGGATGGTGCCGCGCATGCCGGCCACCACCAGACGCTCACCCGCCATCGCAGCGGCGTTAAACGCAAAATGGTTGGCCAATGCCGAAACCGTGGCGGTTTGCTCCAGCGTATCGGCGACGTTTCTTGAGCCGGCGCTAGCGGTCAACACCAGTCCGGCGATCAAGCTGACGCAGAGCAGACTCGCCAATGCACATTTATTTTTATTCACTGCATACCTCCGGTAAGACAGGCGAGCCCCTCCAGGAAGGAAGAACCCGCCACGAACATCAGCGTGCGCTCATCTTGGTCAGCGACTCCGGCGAGAAGAAGCTTTCACGTCGACGCTCGGTGATTGCGTATTGCTCATTGCCCGCGTCGCCCATTGCACAGTTGTACATCCAGGCCTTGGTCCGGTGGTCATGGAAGAAGCCGGTGCAGTAGTTCACCGTGGCCGGGATATCCGGCGCTACGAAGGGCGTCGACAGCGACGTGCGCCACAGGGTGCCTTCGGCATCCCAGCCATCGATCATCGCGTTACCCCAGTTGTCTTCGTCGTAGTAATACTTGCGCTTGGGCACGGCATGACGCTTGCCTGCCTTGAGGGTGGCCTCGACTTCCCAGACCCGATGCAGCTCCCAGCGCATGTAGTCCGGATTGACGTGACGCTGGCCCATGACTTTTTCATCGGCGTTGGCCAGCAATTGGTTGTTGTTGTACGGAATGATCATTTCTTTCTTGCCGATCAGCTTCCAGTCGAAGCGCTCCGGCGATCCGGTGCCACCGTAGTTTTCATCGACGAAATTGACGCCCGACGCCACCGAGTTGGGCGTGTCGAAATTGATGCTCGGCGCACGACGCACCCGGCGCTGACCCGACAGGTATTGCCACAGGGTCCGGCCCTGCACGTAATCCGTCACGTTGTGCACCATCAACGCTTCACCCGCCCGGAAGGCCGGCGCATACGTCAGTTGAATAGCCATCATGAAGTTCGGCCCGGCGGTCTCCACCGAACCGTCCTTGTAGTAGTACGGATACTGCGCATTGTCCTCGGCGGCGGTGGCCAACACGCGCTGACCATCGGCGGTCGTCGTCCAGACCTTGTACTTGCCTTTGGTGGCGTCACCGCGCCATAGCAGCTGGTGGTTCCACTGCACTTCGATGCCGGATTTGGGCAGCGGGAACGGCACCCCTCCGTAGGCGCCCTTGACGATCAGGCCGTCACCTTCGAGCGAGGCGTGCGTGGCATTTTTCAGGGTGTTGTCATACACCCACTGCGGCGCCGATGCCGTACGGCGTGTGGGGAACACGTCGATGCGGAAGGTTTGTGGATTGTCCTTGAACAGTTGAATCACACCGGCGCTGAGTTTGTCCTGGTACTTGGCCAGGTTGGCGGCAGTGATGGTGTATAGCGGCTTGTCCTGGGCGAATGGGTCGTAGGCCCGGTGCCCCTGCTGATAACCCGCCGGCACCGTGGAGTACCCCCCGGTCCACGCCGGGATACTGCCGTCGGCGTTGCCGGCACGTATGGCCCCGAGGGGTGTCAGGGTGGAATTCAATGCCTGAGCGTCTGCCGCACTGACCGCCCCGTAGGCGCACGCCACGGACATGGAAAAGGTGAAACAGGTCAACAGCTGAGCGATCTTGTTGTTGGTCATGGCCGTTACTCAGAATGTATGGGACACGCTGAAGGACAGGAAATCCCGGTCAGCATTGGTCTGTTTGAAGGTTTTGATCCCGCCGATATTGATCGGCGCCGAGGGACCGTAGTAGCCGGTGTAGGCCAGGGTGAAGGTGACCGACTTCAGGTAATCCGCCGTCAGGCCAACGTTGTAGTCGCCGCCCTTGCTCTGGCTGAACCCGCCCACCGCCGAAGAGCGGCCGTCGATGCCGTAGCTCAGACCCATCGGTACCGTCAGGTCGACACCATCGAAGACCTGGAAGTAAGTCGGCGAAAACGCCAGCCGAATCGCCGTGGCATCACGGGTGCCGTTGGGGTCGAGATTGTCCTGGTTCTTGTCGACGCTCAGCCTGCGGTTCCAGGCCAGCTCACCCAGCAGGCTGGCGGTGTCCCAGAACGTCCCGGTCGGCATGATGTAGATCATGTTGACCTGGGCATGAGCTGTACGGCCAACCGCGTACAGCGGATTGCCGTCGTTGTCGCCGTTGCCCGCCAGGTCAGTCATGGTCAGGCTGACCAACGGTGCGTTATCGCGGACAGAGGCTTCGAAACCAAAGTTGATGTCGCCAAACCCACGATTGGCACTGAAGCCATAGGCACGAATGTCCTCGGGGAACACCAGCATGTATTCGCCGATCTGGTCCGCACGACTGCCCGCCCCCACCCCGGGACGCAGCTGCGTCTGGAAGTTCTTGTCGTGATAGTTGATGGCGTACAGGCCGAAGTCGGTATCCAGGGCCTCGGAGCGGTAACGCAGTTGCACGCCCCACTGTCCGCTGTCGCGGGCTTCGATGTCATCGCCGCGATAGAACGAGGCCGCAGGTGCGCCATTCGGCAAGCGCCCCACAACGATCCTTTCACCGCCTTCGTCAAGCAGGTCCGCCGGGCTGAAATAGCTGCCCGCCCCTGGAATTCGCGTACGTTCCCATTCGAACTGGTAGTAGCCACCGACGGAGACGGTCGGTGTGATCTGCAGTTGCGTGGAAAACTGCTTGACCGGGAGGCCAAGCTCCTTGAATTGTGAGTTGGGGACGGTCAGCGCGCGTACCGCATCGATCGGTTGCTGGCCTGCGGCGATACCGTTGCCGCCGTAGAACAGGCTTTCACCGTAGAGCAACGAGTGTTGGCCCAACCGCGACACGCCCCACATTTCTTCGCCCAGATCGTAGTTCGCGTAGACAAACGCATCGCGGAACTCCGCGTCCCGCCCGTGCAAGTCGCGGGTATCTTTCGTGAACCGGTCATACCGTACGCTATAGGCGTTGGCAGTACCCGGCGAGTCGTTGTCGTTGCCCTTGTTGTACACATCGTCGTACCAGGCCGCGCCGCTGACGCGCGCGCCGATCTTCTGGTAGGAGAGGTCAAATTCCGAGAACAGGTCCAGGCGATTGGAAATCATGCCCTTGTCGAAATTGCGGTCGCCATCGTCCAGGTTCGAGTCCGCGACCAGTTTGTCGTGCTGGTCCTTGACGCGCCAGGCGTTGGAGTATTTGACGTTGGTGTCGAAGCGCACCTTCAGGTCGGAACTTCCGGTATCGAACTCCATCGCCTGCGCGCTGGACAATACTGAACAGCCGAGTAAAGCCGCAGCCAGGCGGGTCAACCGTGGACGCTGGGCAGCCGAACGGACACAACCGGATGCTCGGTTCTGATGTATGGACATTAAAAGACCTCTGCGACATTAAGCCGATTTTTGTTTTTATGAGTGACCGCCGAGGAAGCGGTATTGGGTCTCGTCGGGAGGAATGCCTTCCTCCCGATCCAGCGACTCAGTCGTTGAGCGACACAGGGCCCAGGCCGAATATCATCGGTGGCAGTTGCTGCCCCAACAGATAAGCGCCGAGCATGCCCGCCGTGTCATCGGCATTCTGGGTAATGTGGTTGGACGCGGCGATCACGTCGCGCAGGATTCGCTGTAGTGGGTTGTTCAGGTAAATACCGCGGGCCGAGGTGGCCTTGAACAGCAGCATCACAGCCTCTTCGCAGTCCCGACCGACCCGGGCGATGTCGAGCATGTAGTGCACTCGGTCGAAGGCCGGCACCAGTTCACGGCGCTCGACGTATTCGCTGCTCTCGGCCAGCATTTGCAAGAGCCGCGCACGGGCCGAGCGCACCCGGACCACCGCATTGCCCAGCCGATCCTTGACGTACGGGCTCAGTGCCGCCCCGGCGCCGTCGGTGGTGTTGGTGCGCACACTCATCTGCCGGATGTACTCATCGATCCCGCCTTGAGCCATGCCCACGAGCAAGGCCGAAACGGCGCCGAAGAAGATCTGGTTGAAGGGGTACAGGTAGTTCGCCGGACGCTCGCTATAGGTGTACTGGATCAGGCTGTGAGCGCGGTGATACGGCACGAAGGCATGCTTGATCACCAGGCTCTTGCTACCGGTGCCGGCCAGGCCGAAGGTATGCCAATCATCTTCAATGACCCACGCCGAGCTCGGCACCAGCATCGACAGGCGATCGATCACCTGACCGCCGGCATCACGCCGCAGGCCGCCGAGAAACGCCCATTTGCCGTGGTCGCAACCGCTGGAGGTTTTCCACGTGCCGCTGATGTTGTAGCCACCCTCGACCTCTTCGACCTTGCCGAATGGCGGGTAGGACGAGGCAGTGATGACCGCGTTGTCGTCACCCCAGACATCCAGGCAGGCCTGCTCTGGCAACGAACCGTATTCCCACTGGTGGATACCCAGGATCATCATGTTCCAGGCGCTGCTGCAGCAGCCGCGACCCAATTCCATTAGGACCTTGTAGAACACCGCGGGCGCCATCTCCCACCCGCCATATTGCTTGGGCTGCAGAATCTTGAAGAAACCGGCGTCGACGAACGCCTCGATGGTCTGGCTGGAAACCATCCGGTTCTTTTCCACTGACTCGGCTTTTTCCATCAGCATCGGAATCAATCCCCGCGCACGCTCCAGCAATTGCGCTTCGCTTGGGATCACCTGGGTCTCCACGGTCTCGGTTGGCTTGACGAAGTTGTTCATAGGTCTGTGATCTCTTGTTTATTGTTTTGTCTGCATGTCGCAAGCCGTCAGGGCTTCACTTGAGCGCAGCGAACCTGCTGTTGAAGTACACCAGGGGGCCGTCCTGCTCTTGCAAGCCCCGGACGCCGACCACCTCACCGATAAACATGTCGTGGGTGCTGGCCGGAATCACTTGCTCCAGGCGGCACTCGAAACTCACCAGGGCGTCTTCGAGCAACGGCACGCCGGTGACACCCGACTCCCAGCAAGCTTGTGCAAAACGCTCCTCGCCGCTGACCCCTTCGACCATTCCGGCAAAGCGCTTGGCAATGAACTCCTGGTCATGGGCCAGCACGTTGATGCTGAAAGCGCCGGCGCGCTGAATCACTTCATGGGCCCGAACATTGCGGTTCACGCAGATCAGCAACCGCGGCGGGTCGGCGGTGATCGAACACACCGCCGTCGCCGTCAGCCCGGCTCTCTCGTTGTCACTGCCGCTGGCGATCACTACACAGGCACCGGCCAGATGGCGCATGCCCTTACAGAAATCAGCGGTGGCTACCGTCGGCGCAATCACTGCTGGCGTACTACTTGATTGAATGGCGTTTAACATGTGGAAAACCTCACTGTGTCGCAGGCACGGGTGGCCCACAGGCGTGATTGCTGCGTGACCAGGCCGGCAGCCCGCCGCGGATCAGAGAACGAAGTTGCGTTTGTGACCCCAGTCGCTCATTTTGTTGAACGCCTTCACTTCCCAATGCTGATCGTCAATGACGACCCCACCCCAACCCATTTCAAAGTTGAAACCCGAAGGGGTCTGGGCATAGAAAGAAAAGGTCCTGTCGTTCGGGTGATGACCGAGTTCGAGAATGATCGGGATGCCCGCCTTGATGCAGCGGTCGTAGGCCAGGCCGACGTCGTCCATGTTCTGCACCTGGACCATGAAGTGGTTGAGCACCTTGGGGCTGGGCGCCTGGGCGGTGGCGATGGAATGGTGGCGGCCCGTGGCGGTGTGGAAGAACGTGGCGTCCACCACGATGCCCGGTTGCACTTCCTCACGGATGTAATCACTGACTCGCAGCTTCAAGACATCCTTGTAGAAGTTCACGGTTTGCGGCCCGTTCTTGGCAAACGGCAGGAGGTGGCCGATGCCCAGGTCGCCGGTGACGAAACCGCCTTTGAGCACTTTGGAACGAAAAGCGTCGTTCAGGCCTGCTTCGCTGTGGCCAAAGAAAAACTCGTGAGTAAAGCCGTTCGGGTCCTGGATGCTGTATGCCTTCTCGACCATGCGCCGCTGCAACATCTCCCTGGACAGCACTTCGACCGGAAGACCTTTTTCACGCAGTTCGCCGACATAACTCTCAAGCTCCTGCTCGCTGCGAAATTGCCAGCCAGCCACCAGGATGTCGTCGATGGGATTGCTCTCCAGGAAGAATCGCTGGGCGTATTCATCCATGCGCAATGTCAGGCCCTGCTCGTCGCGTTTGGCCACCTGCATGCCGATAATGTCAGTGGCCAGCCACTGCCACTTATCCAGGTCGCTTACACCGAATCCTGCGTAGGCCAACGAGTGAATTTCTGCCACTTGCCTGCACCTCATCTTGTTTTTGTTGTTCTGTTCTTTCTGGTGACGCTTTGAAGAACAGCTGTTGAAGGGACAAGAGCAAGCGCTGTGCCAGCATTGAATATCAGAAAAAGTAAATATTTATTTGTTGTAAATCAATGGTATACAGCCGTCCAGTGATGACCATCCGTGCGCAATCAGTGTTTTCACCAAAGCAGGTGGATTTATGAAAATTCGAAAATTCCGAATTTCATTCAAGGATTTTCGTCAATCCCGGGCAGAGGAAATTAAATCGACTGCAGTGCAGTGAATGGATAGCGCACCCAAGGCAGCTTGTGTTTCAGTGCGCTCAGCCAGTGAGGGCGCTCATGACATTTCTGGCACGCGTCTGGCATCGGATATCGCTACTTGCCTTCTATAACAAAAACACAGGCTCATTTGATGACTACTCCTCCAATCGATAGCGAAGCGCGTTCGCGGCAGTCGCGTAATCGCAATGGCATCAACATCATTACCGACCTGCGCTTCCCGGACATGCAGGACCTGGTCGACCGGCTGTACTTCAATCCCAAGGAGGGACTGATCTGGCTGGGCGATAAACGCATGATGCTGATGCATGTCGAGGCGTTCGGGGCCTTGCGTCAGGAGCTGCTGGAAAGCAACGGCGTGGAGTTCACCCGCGGCCTGTTGACCCGGGTCGGCTACCTGACGGGCCAGCGCGATGCCGACCTGGCCATCCAGGCCCGCGGCACGGGTAATGAATTGGACATCGCGGCGGCTGGGGGTCAGTTGCACGCCTTGTCCGGCATCGTCGAAGTCGCACCGGTGTGCATTGAGTTCGATCACGCCAAGGGCTTCAAATACGGCGAGTTCACCTGGAAACGCTCGGTCGAGAGTGACGTTCATATCGCCGCCAACGGGGTCAGCACCGACCCTATTTGCTGGATGGAGGTGGGCTACAGTTCGGGGTTCATGAGCCGCCTGATGGGTCGTCGCCTGCTAGCCAGGGAGACCCAGTGCCAGGGCTGCGGACATGATCTGTGCCGGGTGATCGTCAAGCCGGTCGAGGACTGGGACAACACCGAAGACGACCTCAAATACTTCCAGCCACGGGTAACCGACCATCGTCGGACACAACCGGCCAAGCCGGTTAAAAACCCCGACGTCAAGGCGGCCTCCTCGCCTTTCGGGCTGGAAGAGAGCCAACCGTCGGTGACCGAGCTCGGGCGCCCGGTGGGCAGTTCCGCCGCCTACCACATTGCCATGCATAAAGTCCTGCGCGTAGCAGGCACCAATGCCACTGTCCTGCTGCTGGGTGAGAGCGGAGTCGGCAAAACGATGTTCGCCCACGAGTTGCACTCCAACAGCCTGCGGGCAAACACGCCGTTTATTGAAATCAACTGTGCGGCCATCCCCGAGCAACTGATCGAGTCAGAACTGTTCGGCGTGCAGCGCGGTGCCTATTCCGGTGCGACTGACCCGCGTCCGGGGCGTTTTGAAATTGCCCATGGCGGAACGATCTTCCTCGACGAGGTGGCCACCCTGAGCATGACCGCCCAAGGCAAACTGCTGCGTGTGCTGCAAAGCGGTGACCTGGAACGACTGGGCAGCAATAAAACCATCAAGGTCGACGTGCGGGTCATCGCCGCCACCAACGAAGACCTCGCGAAGGCGGTCAAGGCCGGGCGTTTTCGCAGTGACTTGTTCTATCGGCTGAACGTGTTTCCGATCACCATCGCCCCTCTGCGCGAACGCAAGGACGACTTGCCCTTGTTGCTCGACACGGTGATGCGCAAATTGTGTGCCTTGCACGGTCGTCACTTGACCGGTGTGGCGCCCAGGGCCTTGCAAGTCATTCTGGATTACCACTGGCCCGGTAATATTCGCGAGTTCGAGAATGTCATCGAGCGGGCCATCATCCTCTCCGACGACGGTGACATGCTTGATCTTCGGCATCTCTCGGGACTCGATGCCCTGGGCGGGCAGCTCGAACGCATCGGCACCGTCAGCTGGGACAGCGGCCCGGCCATCGGCATTCGCATGCCCGACGTCGACGCATCCAGCGTGGGGTTGGCGCAACAGGACCATGCAAGCCATGACCAGCTGCTCGCAGTCGCACAACGCACGCTGCAACGTGGCCCGGTACGCCTGAGTCAGATCGAGGAGGTGTATATCGAAGTGGCAATGCAGCTGAGCGAAAACAACATCTCGCGCGCGGCCACGTTGTTAGGACTGAGTCGTGCACAACTGGATTATCGACTGAAAAAAATGTCGGTGGACGAATCCGGCGCGCAGTGAAAGACGCAATGACTAGACCTGGAAAATGGCGGGTTACAAGAGAGCCGGGATCGCCTCAGCGGCGAGTCCCGGTGGAATCTGGCGATCAGTCGAAAGCGACGGCCGAGTTAATGCTGGTGCAAAAGCGCGCGATGCTGGCCATGGAATTTTCATGCTCCTGCGCCGACGGCGATGCGCAACAGTCCTCCAACACCACCACATCAAAATCACGGTCATGGGCGTCGCGTACCGTGGCCTGGACCACCGCTTGCGTACTGACCCCGCTGCAGTAGATGCGCTCGATACCTTCACGGCGCAACAGCACTTCAAGGGAGGTGCCATAGAAGGGTGAAACCCGGTGCTTGACGATGTTCCACTCGTCAGTCAAGGGTGCCAACTCGTCATGGACCGCGCCGCCCCAGGCGTCCTTTTTCAAAATGCCATTCTTTGCGATGGCGCCGAACACCTGGGACGCGGGATTGGCTTCGCGATGGTCATCGGAAAACGCTACCCGTATATACGCTACCGCAATGCCTTTGCTGCGTGCCTTGGCAATGGCCGCTGCGGTGTGGGCGATCACTTCGCGGCTGCGCACCTGCTCGCCCAGCGGGCCTTTACCACTGGCGCCGTCGGGGTGAACCAGATCGTTTTGCATGTCCAGAACCAGATAAATACTTTTCATCGTGCTTTTCCCTTGGTTTTAATCAGTCGCACCACAGTGCACCGTTGATATCGAGGATTTCCCCGCTGATAAATCCTGCTTTGTCCGACAGCATGAAGCTGACGGCGAACGCCACTTCTTCGGCGCGGCCCATACGACCCAACGGGATCAGCGCGCGCAGATTGTCTGGAAAGGCTGTGGTCATTTCAGTGGCTACCGGACCCGGGGCCACGGCGTTGACCCGAACCCCGGCACTTGCCAGTTCCTTGGCCAGGAACAGGGTCATGGTGTGCACCGCCGATTTGGACATGCCATAAGCGACGCCACCGGCCCGCGCCTGTTCATTTGCATCCAGCCACGGTCGCGCATTGCCACCGTTCTTGCCGACCACCGAACCGATATTGACGATGCTGCCCTGCTTGCGCTCGGCCATCAGTTGGCCGATCAGCTGACAAGGAATGAGCGT
Organism: Pseudomonas sp. HY13-MNA-CIBAN-0226; assembly: GCF_040310305.1. Taxonomy (NCBI): domain Bacteria; kingdom Pseudomonadati; phylum Pseudomonadota; class Gammaproteobacteria; order Pseudomonadales; family Pseudomonadaceae; genus Pseudomonas; species Pseudomonas sp. HY13-MNA-CIBAN-0226. Next base: position 47,864 of record NZ_JBEOPS010000002.1, on the reverse strand, counting down.
GCCCTGTACATTGACCCGCATCACCCGCTCGAACTCGGAGACCTTGAGCTCCAGCGCGCTACCCGTGGACAGGACCCCCGCGACATTGACCAACGCGGTGATAGGCCCCAGGTCATCTTCGATCTGCTCGACTACATCACGCACGGCGATGCGCGAAGCCACATCGCAAGAATAGAAACGCATGTTCGGGCCCAGCACCCGAGGCTCGGCCAAGTCCAGTGCTGCGACCTGATAACCTTCACTGCTCAGCAGCTTGCATACGGCGCTGCCAATGGCCCCGCCGGCACCGGTCACCACGGCAATGTTCATTGAGCACCCCGCTGCTGCATCGCGGCCTGGCCCGCCAAGCGGCCGAATACCAGGCCTTTGAGGACTGAAGTGCCGCCTGCGTAGTTGCCAAAATACAAGCCCACGGTTTCGCCGGCGGCGTAAAGGTTGCCGATCGGCTGGCCGTCGGCGTTGACCACCTGGGCGCGCTCATCCACTTTGAGGCCACCGAAGGTGAACACGTTGGCGGAAATAATCGGGTAGGCGAAGAACGGACCGGTATCCAACGGCAGTGCCCAGTTGCTTTTCGGCGGCACCAGGCCAGCGGTGGCCACGCCATCGAGCTGCAGGGGCTTGTAGTCCCCGGGCACGCAGGCGGCGTTGTAGCGGCGCACGGTGTCTTGCAATGTGCTTGGGCAGACGCCCAGTCTGGCGGCCAGCTCGGCCAGGGTTGCCCCTTCGATCGCAGCCTGATCGGTGCGAATCGCCAGACGGTAGTTGGGGACGTCCTTGACCTTCTGATCGAGAATGACCCAGGCAATGCCTTCATCCTGTTGATAGATCTGGCGCGAGACCCGTTCGTACCAGGCATCCACGGTACCCGGTGCTTCGTCGGTGAAGCGCAACCCTTGTTTGTTGATCAGGATGCCGTAGGGGAAAACGAAAATCGACGGCTCGGAAATGCCCGAACGCGGGTCCACGGGTTCGGCGTGATAACTGCCGTAATCGCCACTGGCCGCGGCGCCGACGTCCAGCGCCATCTGGATACCTTCACCGCGGTTGTAATAGGCACCCTTGCACACCGGGCGCAGATACACCGAACGCGGCCCAAGGTAGCGGCTGAGCATTTCGGTATTGCCTTCAAAGCCACCACTGGCCAGTACCACCGCACCACGAAAAACCAGATCGCCCTGCTGACGAGAAAGGGCGCGAATGCCCAGGACCTTGGCATAACCTTCGGTCAATAGTTCACGCCCGGAGGTTTCATAGAAAAACTCCGCGCCCAGGGCCTCGGCTTTAGCCGCCAGGGCTTCGACGATTGCCTCGCCGCCGCCGACCGGCAGCAGCCGTGGTTGGGTGCTGGTCAAGAATTGGGTCGGCAGGAAATCAAACTTCACGCCGTGGCTCTTGAGCCATTCGATGGTGCCTGGCACCTGTTCGGCAAAAGTGCTGATCACACTGGCGTCAACGGAACCCAGTGCGCGGGTTTGTGCCGACCAGTCAGCGCGGTCGGCGAGGGTTTCGGCGACAAAATCCGGATCCTGGTAATACCCGGAATGCTCGGCCAGGAATCCGTCGAAATCGTCGGTCACCTCCGTATGGCTCTTCATTCGCAGATAAGCCTCAGTGAAACGGCTTTGCCCGCCCCGCTCTTCACGACTGGCCCGTTCCAGGACAGCCACGCGCAGGCCCCGTTCGGCGCCCGCCACCGCCGCCGATAAGCCGGCAACACCGCAGCCCACCACAATCAGATCGAAGTTTAATTCAGCCATGGGTAGTTCCTCTCTTGGTGGCTGGTACTATAGAAATCGCTGCCCCTGGGTTCGAGCCTGACGCGGCTAATGGGCTATTAGAAAAAGGTGAAAACCGATGGACAGACTCTGGGCAATGCAAGTCTTCGTGCGCGTGGTGGAATGCGGCAGCTTCAGCCGCGCCGCCGAGTCGCTGGATATCGCCAATGCCACCGTGACTGCAAGCGTGCGCAAGCTGGAGGACTACCTGGGGGTGTCCTTGTTATCGCGTAACACCCGCTCGTTGCGCTTGACCGACGATGGCGAAGGTTATTTCGAGCAGTGCAACCAGGTGCTGCAGTTGGTCGCCGATATGGAAGCTCAGGTTCGTCAGAAAAAGGGCGAGATCAGCGGACAGTTATGCATCGAGTCGCCAGCGGCGTTCGCCCGTGCCTTGCTGTGTCCGGCATTGCCCGCTTTTACCGCGCAACACCCCGGCTTGTCCGTGGCGTTGCGCCAGACCGACCATGCCGAAGACCTGATCGCCACCGGCACCGACGTGGCGATTCGCATCGACTCGGTCAACGATGCCGACCTGGTCGCCCGACCGCTCTATCATGCGCACTACGTGGCCTGCGCAGCGCCCGGGCTGCTCAAACGGATCGGCACGCCCGAACAGCCGCAGGATCTGCAGCCTGAACACTGCCTGGGTATTTTCGGCGCCGGCCGCTACACCGTCTCGGACTGGACCTTTACCTGCGAGGGCGAGCAACACCAACTGACGCCCCGTGGCGACCTGCACTTCAACAGCACCGACGCGCTGATCCAGGCCGCCCTGGCCGAGCAAGGCGTCATCTACGTGCTGGACGTGTTCGTCAACGGACTGATCCGCAGCGGCGAACTGGTGGAGCTATTCCCCGACTGGAGTACCGGCAGCCGAAGCTTTTATACGGTGACGCCCAAGGCGCGTTTTATCGCACCGCGCACCCGCGCGTTCATCGATTTCATCCTGGCCACCCTGGATGCCCTGGATGCCCAGCGCCGCCCGGCGTCGGGCGCAAGCATCTCGATAAAGCAGGGACGACGCGGGCTCGTCTAGCCCCCCGCGCCGCCCAATGAACAATGCCAGTCACAGGCGTGGACTGGCATGGATTCTTCGGTGCCCAGGAACCTAGCGCAACTCATCCAGTAACGCCGGCAGCATGGTTTCCCAAGGGGCGACGATGCCCAGGCTTGCGACCTTGAAAATATCCGCCTCGGGGTCCTGGTTGATGGCCACGATGCAGCTGTCCAGGCTGACCCCGGCCAGATGCTGCAGGGTGCCAGAGATCCCCACCGCCAGGTAGATCTGCGGGCTTACGAACTTGCCGGAGACACCCACCTGGCGCAGCACCGGGACCATGCCCGCATCCACTGCGGGCAAACTGCCGCCCAGTGTCCCGCCCAGGTTCACCGCCAGTTCCTCAAGCAACACGAAGCCCTGTTCATTGACCCCTCGTCCACCGGACACCACCAGTCTGGCGCCCTCCAGAGGCGGCAGTTGTTGACCGCTTTGGCGCTGGTCCAGGGTCAGCGCCCTGGGCAGCTGGCCGTGTAATTCGATGGTGAAAATATCGGCCTCGGCTTGCGCATTGAACAGTGGCCGGGCTGCCCGTAGACAGGCGAAAGCCGGACCGCTGTCGACGTGCAGGCACAGACGCATGCGCCCGCCCCAGGCCGCTCGTTCAGCCACAAGTCGCTCGCCCTCGAATCGCAGTGCAACACAACGCCCCAACGCCTGCCCATCGAGCGCGTCGGCCAGCAATGCCGCAAGCTCTTCGCCAGGAGGCCCCGGTGGCAGTAACACCAACGGCACCTCACCACCGAGCCGGGGAATCGCCCGTAGCGCTTCGCCAACCGCCGCCACCAGCACCTGCGGCTCGTCACATTCGCCTAAAGCCCCATGCACAGACTGGTACACCTGTCGGGCTCCGGCCCGAATCGCCAGTTCGGCATGGTGCGCACTGGGCTGGCTGCTGATCAGCACCGCCGCGAAGTCCTGCCCGGCACTGACCTGTTGCGCTGCACCCAGGGCTGCTTCCAGCGCCTGAGCGCCCCAGGCCTGGGGGATTACTGCCAGAATTCTGCTCATGGATTGACACCTTGCTCTTTCAACCAGCAAGCCAACGCTTTGGCCTGCTGTCCGACGTCCCCACTCAATAGCCGACACTGACCGTGACGAGGGATGACTGGCGCGGCTTGCAGCTGTGACAAGGTCAACCCGGCACGCACCGGGGCCGACGCCGCGACATGGGGAAAGGTCATGCGCTTGGCTTGCATGACGTTTTTCATGAGCGCGTATCGCAGCTTGTTGCGCCGATCATTGGTCACGCTCGCCAACAAGGGCTGATCGACCTCAAGCCACTCTTCACAGGTGCCGCGCTCGCGCATCAGCCACAGTCGCTCACCTTGCCACTGGCCCGACTGGGCCATTGAAAACTGTGATCTGCCAAGCTTGCGCGCCAGCAATACCGCAATGCTGCCTTCATCCAGATCGCCCAGTTCACGCCCCACCAGCACCAGTTCGTGCCCGCCGTAATCGCGCTTGATCAGCCCGGCGATCTGCGCGGCAGTCTGACGGGCATCCCACAGTTGCAGGGGTTTGAGCTCCAGGCAGTGCAATGAGTCGGGACGAAACGCCGCGACACTGCGCATCAGGTTTTCACTGTTGGCGCCCTCCAACAGCAACACATCGATCTGTGTCGTGGCGCAGGCGTCACGCAATTTCAGCGCGACTTCCAGCGCGGCCTCGTCGAACGGGCTGAGCACGCGCCGGGGCGATCCTTGCTCATCGATCGTCGCCTGGCTGTTCAAACTGATGGGGTGCAGCGGGAAGCGGATATCCGTTACGCCCGCCAGCAGCACAAGAATCTTCATGGTCGGCCCTCGCTCGCAGTGCGTGCCCGGGCGCCGGCCAGGCGTCCGAACACGGCGGCCTTGCCCAACGCCGAACCGGTCATGTAAGCGGCACCATGAAAGCCACCGATCATCTCGCCCGCCGCCAGCAAGCCCTCGATGGGCTCTGCGAATACATCAAGCACACGCAACTGCGTGTCCACGATCACCCCGCAATAGGTGCCGAACACCGCAGCCGTCGATGGGTAGGCATAAAAAGGAGGACGCTCGAGGGTGCGCAACTGGCCGTGATGGTGCACCAGATGCTGACGCCCGAATGCCGGTGGCAGCCCCTGGCGCACGGCATCGTTGTAAGCGGCAACTTCAGCCAGCAATACGTCTTCAGGCACTTCGATCAGGCGCGCCAGCTGTTCAAGGGTCTGTGCCTCGACGAACAGTCCCTCCTCCAGGCGCCTGGTGAAATCGAGGATACGGACCTGGTTGTCACCACTGTCCATGACGTCCTGGTCGAGGATCTGGTAACCCACGCCGAATGTCTGCTGCATGACCGCATCGCCGAGCAACTTGTAGGACTGCGACTCGTCGACAAAACGCCGACCGTCCTGGTTAACCGCGATCGCGCCTTTGTAAACGGCCAGGCAGGCGTGGTGGTTGTGCTCGTCCATCGGGTGTTTGCCGAACGTACCCTTGATGTAGGGCAGGTCGCGCACGTCCGCGCCCAGGGCCCAGGCCATGCGCAGGCCGTCGCCTTCATTGCCTTCGCCACCGATAAACACCGCATTGTCGTACTGGGGGACAAAACGGTGAATCAACTCACGGTCCTGCACAAAACCACCACTGGCCAACAGCACAGCGCTGCGGGCCATGACGTGCTGCTGCTCACCGTTACGCTCGATACTGGCCCCGACCACCCGGCCACCTTCGTTGCGCAGCAGGCGACGGGCACGGCTGTGCAGCCACACCTCGACCTTGTTCGTGGCGAGCGCGGCCAGTTGCAGTTGGCGCACCATGTCGGCGGGATCGACGTTGTGCACCCGTGGCACCGACTGCCCTGAGGCGGCCTCGATGACCTCGGCGAACACCACCCCGTTGTCCTTGAGCCACTGATAAGTCTGCAGTTGGTGGTCTGTGTAGAGCTTGACCAGGGACTCGTCGCATTCACCTTTGCCCACATCCACCAGGTCATCGAACAGCAGTTGCGAGGAGTCTTCAATGCCGTGGGAGCGCTGCAGATCGGTGCCGGCGAAGGCCAGGCAACCGCCGCTCATGGCCGATGAACCGCCGGTTTGTGCGGTCTTTTCCAGCACTACCACCTGCAACCCCGCTTGGGCCGCACTCAGGGCTGCGCAAAAACCCGCCAGCCCGCCCCCTATTACCAACAGGTCGCATTCGTAATGATTCATACCGGGCCTCCAGCGTGCAAAAGTGTGGACAAGCCATAGAACCCGAAGACTTCCCGAACACGATCAGGCGCCGGTTGAGCCGAGAAATAGCCACGATTACAGGTGCTCGTACCATTGGCGCGACGCAAGTCGACCATGGCTTCCGCCTGCTTGACCCAGGCGCCGAGCGAATCGAGTACCGGCACCCCATCGACAGCGTTGACGCCATGGGTGGCCAGCAATACATTGAGGGGGGCCTCCCCGGGAATGATCACCTCGGCACCCTGGGCGATCAGGCCACGAGCGGCGCTCCGAAAGCGCTCGATCAGATCACTGGGGTCGCTAAAGGCCGCCAGCACATCGGCAAAGTGAAAGCCCACATGCCGCACCCCGGTCAACCGCCCGGCAAGACCATGGCGCGCGGCATTTTCAGTAATCTGTTCCACCAATTCGTTGATGAACACCAGCACCCCAAAGGTGCGACCAAGCATGCACGCGGTCAGCATCGCGGACTCGCCATAGCCCACCACTGGAATGTCCAGCAGACTGCGCGTTTCCTTGAGCGCCGGTTCCGGCAGCGTACTGATGGCGTAGGCATCGAACCCCTGATCCTGGGCGTTGATGCCCGCCGCCATGAACTGCAGGCCATGCAAGTATTGCAGCGCTGAATACTTGATGTCATCGCCGGGATAGTTGTTGCGGTACGTGCCAGGGAGCATCCCGTGCATATGGATTTCCGTGCCTGGGCGGGCAACCTTGCGAAAATGTGCGCGCAACGCTTCGTCGTAAGCACCCAGGTCGCTTAGAACAGTGAAACTTTGATGCCAGATACGGATGCTCATAGGTGTCCTCATTCAAGAGCCAGGTCCTGGATGCGCTGACCTTGCGGCCAACTCACTGAAACACCCTGGCGAATAGTTGATGAGGAATTATTAGCGGACCGGCGCAAGGCTGAGTAGACGCTGAGGTTGAACGGGCCTTTCAAAAAACCTGCAAGATCGAAAAATAACGAGGCTCATGTTCCGGAAAGAAGCCTCTACTCTTTACTCTGACCGTACCTTCAGGCGCGAAGGCATCCAGTCAGCTTTTTATCTCCGAGCACTTAAATTTCGGGGCAGCAAGGACTGGCCTCAATGACAGGCCACAATCGGCTCACTCTGCTGAAAAAGTCGGATTATTGGGGGGCTTCATCTTCAAGGCTTAACCGGCAGAACCAGCGATATGCCGGGTTTCACTGGTAGGAACGAACAAACTGAGTCCGCGTGATAATTGTTAAGCAGTCATCGCCTCTTGCTCACAGGTTTGAGAAGCAGAAAAAATATGCGAAGCCTTTACAGGCCAACGCGCATTTAGCACACCAACACAGTTGCTACAGTCTTTCGTCGGATGACATCAACGTCATCCGACATTCTGAATTACTTCAACGCAGCTACCACGGCATCAAAAAACACCATTGGGTCGATCGGCTCTTTATCAACCGGCTTGGGCTGGGCACCGAAGGTGACAATTACCACGTTATTGGCGGGGTTGATGTAGATGTTCTGGCCTTGGATACCGACCGCGGAATAGGCGCCGTCTTTCACCGACGGCTCGGTCCATGCCGTCCACCACATGTAGCCGTAGTCCAGGGATTTGCCGCCTTTGAGGGTGGTCGGCAGCGTCGCCTCCTTGACCCAACCCTCGGGTAGAATCGACGCTCCATCGATCTTGCCGCCGCTCATGAAAAACAGCCCGAAGCGTCCATAATCGCGCAGCGTGGCGCTGATACCGCTGCCACCGATTTCCACGCCGTCAGGTGAATCGAGCCACCACCGGGCATCACTCTCCATACCGAACGGCTGCCAGATCTTCTTCGACAGATAATCGGCCAGCGGCATCTTCACAGCGCCACGAACGATCTCTCCGAGTACCTGCGTTTCGCCAGTGCTGTAATTGTTGGTCGTGCCGGGCTCAGCCGCTCGCGGCAAACTTGCCATCAACGCCATGGCCGAACCCGGTTTTTGCGATATTTGCGCTTTGAGCAGCGCACGACGGTCAGACGCTGGGTCGGTGTAGGTCTCGTTCCACTTCACCCCCGACGACATCATCAGCACGTTGCGCACGGTTACGCCATCGTAGGCGCTGCCCTTTAGTTCTGGAACGTAATCCACCACTTGCGCATCGAGGCCCTTGATAAGGCCGTCTTTGATCGCTGCAGCCGCCAGCGTAGAGGTAATGGATTTGGCCATCGACATCGACATCCAGCGCGTTTTCTCGGTGTTGCCACGCTGATAGGTCTCGAACACGACCTTGCCGTCCTTGAGCACCAGCATCGCCGTAATGCTGTCCAGTGCGACGAAGTCATACAGGTCGTACTTTTTGTCCCCTACAGTAAAGCGCACGTCGGGCAACTGTTTTTCCGATTTCGCCAGCGCATACGGGTGGTCGCCGGCCTTGATCCTGTGGGTAGGGAACAGCCGGTCGATGTTGCGGTAGGTACTGACCGCAAGATCGGGGAGCATGGCGCCGTCATAGATCTGCTCGACGGTGCCAATCGGCTCCTGGGAGTGGGGATAGTCGTCAGCCCATGCGCCCGAGGTGATACCCGCAGAGAGCAGACCCAGCGAGAGAAGCAGCGCCCGACCAGGCGCAGCCGGACGAAAAATAACGGATGAGTGCATAACCTATCCTTTTTTGTTTTTGCCGTTCACGAACATTGGGACACGCACGCGCTTGAACCATAGCCTACTCATTGGGATTGCGCCGCATGGGCAGCGCTGATGGAATGGCGGATATGTTTCACGTTTATGTCTTTGCGCTCAATCGGCCACCCGCGCTCCAACCACAGATGCCCGGTAGAGCTCTCGATACGCCGCCGCCAGTTGCTCCAGATTGAAAGCCAGATTACGTCCACTGGGGTTCGGCAGAATCCACACTGCCGCGCCAGCAAACGTCTCCGCCTGAAGCCCCCATTGCAGCTGTTTTCGCCCGGACAATCCGGCGTATGCAGCTTTGCCAAGAAACGCCACGTAGCGAGGCGCACAGCGGGCGATCTTCTGCTTGAACCCGACAGCTACAGCGCTGAATTCATCAGCCGACAACTGATCCGCCCGCGCCGTCGGCCGCTCGACGACGGCGGTCAATCCGCAGCCGTATTGCAGAAGCGAGTGGTCGTCTACCGCGCACACTACATGCGGGGTGAACCCGGCCAGATGCAATGTGCGCCAAAAGCGATTGCCCCGCCCTGCGAAGTGATGCCCCTGGGCGGCGGCCAACAGTCCGGGATTGATGCCGCAAAAAACCACTGACAGTTTTTCGGCCAGAATGTCCTCAAGCCCCTCTCCCACCTGACACCTCTCAGCCGCAGATGACGCGAACGGCATTACGAGCCTGCGCGCTCAGTTCCTCGCGGGATTTGCCGGCGCGGGCGCGGATCGAAATGCTGTGCAGCAACGACGACGCCAGTACCGCCAGGGATTCGGCGTCGACATCGCCTGGCAACTCGCCGGAGGCGACGGCCTTGCGCAACCGCGCTTCCAGATCAGCATCCAGTTGACTGAGTCGCAGTGACAGCACTTCGCGGATCTGCAGATCCTCGACCGCTTCAGTGGTCGCCGTGCCAATCGCAAAACAGCCACGAGGCTGGCCGTCACCCGAGAAGTAAATCGCCAGTTGCCCCTCATAGAAGTCTATCAGCGCTTGCGCAAGCGTCAGGTCGCTGTTGTTCAGCGCGGCCTGCATCGTGGCATGGGCAGTTTCCCAATATTGGTCGAGCGCCTTTATATACAGCGCGTGTTTATCGCCGAACGCGGCATAGAGGCTCGGCCGGTTCATTCCGGCGGCGCTGGCGATGCTATCCAGCGAAGCCGCCGAATAGCCGGTGTTCCAGAACACACCTAGCGCCTGGTTCAGCGCGGTCTGCGGATCGTAGGCGCGGGGACGGCCGCGGCCTTTTCCTACCGTCGGTTTATTTTGTGCCATGTCGTACAAATTCCTTGCAGGAAGGGTTAGTCACCCATATTCTTACACCATCGCACAAAATTGAGGAAACACAAATTCCTTGATTCGCAGTTTGTTGTAGCGGAGCTCGAACCGGGTCTGGCGACGACGAAAACAGCGGCAACGGAGCCACCCTCCCCCCGCCGCGCACGGGCTTGATTACTCACGGCAATGATGATGTCGGGGCCGCTGGCGATTGCGCACAGGTCGGCCCGATTTCCCGGTTACAGGTGGATTCGATCATGACTAAGCAATTCGATCTCTCGGCAACAAACGCCCAACAACATCCAGGTCCTGACCTGGGTGGCACCTCGCCAAAAAAGCAGTTCAAGGAGAAGCTTCGGCCGCTGCTCATGGCCGGCCTCCCGGCGCTGTTTGCAGCGCTGGGCTGCAACTATTACCTGGCCAACGAGCCCTTCGTTTCCACCGATAACGCCTACGCCCGGGTCGCAAAAGCCTCGATCAATGCGCGGATTTCCGGGCAAGTGGTCGAGATCGCGGTGGAAGATAACCAATCGGTGCACAAGGGCCAGGTGCTGTTTCTCATCGATCCGGCGCCGTTGCAGATCGCCGTCGACCGCGCCGAAGCCCAACTGGGTAACGCCCGGCTGCGCATTGACAGCCTCAAGGCCAGCTATCGCCAGCAACAGGCCGAACTGCAATCGGCCAGGGCGTCGGAGGATTACGACCAGAAAGAGTTCGTCCGCAAAAAAGCCCTGGTAGCCGCCGACTTCGTCTCACGAGCGGTATACGAACGGGCAGAAACCGACCTTAAAGTCTCGCACCAACGCATCGCCTCGATTGAACAACAAATCGCCAGCACGGTGGTCGCGCTGAACGGCAACGCGAACATCGCTATCGACAGCCACCCGACCGTTCGCGAGGCCAAGGCGCAGCTCGATGAGGCGCGACTGTACCTGTCCTACGCCACCGTGACCGCACCGGACGACGGAATCGTTGCCAAGGTCGACGATCTGCAAGTCGGCAACTACCTCAACAGCGGCGCGCCCGCGTTCGCATTGATTTCCAACCGCGAGATCTGGGTCGAAGCCAACTTCCGCGAGACGCAAGTCACGCACATGCGCCCCGGGCAGGCCGCGACCATTTCGATCGATACCTATCCGGATCGCCAGTTCAAGGCCCACGTTACCAGCATGAGCCCGGGCGCAGGTTCCGACTTTGCTCTGCTGCCGCCGGAGAACGCTACTGGTAACTGGGTGAAAGTAGTGCAACGGGTGCCGGTACGGTTGGAGCTGGATGAGCTTGATCCGAGCCTGCCGCTGTTTTCCGGTACCAGCGCCACGGTCCGGGTCGACACCGGGCACCGTACGCCATGGTGGCATCCCCTCAAGTCGTTGCTGAGCGCAGGTGACTTCTGATGAATACCACCACCTCGGCGGCAGCCGACGCCCGCGCCCTGCGCTTCGTCGCCCTGCTTGCGACCTACCTGCAGTCGGCCAACCTGCCGCTGCCCAACGCGGCACTGCGCCTGATTCAGGGCAGCCTGTCGATGACCGACGACCAGGCCGGGTGGATCTTCACCGCGTACCTTGCCGCTAGCGCCATCACCACGCCGGTCGCTCAATGGCTGGCCGGGCGCTTTGGTTTGAAGCTTGTCTATCAGACTGCGCTTGCCGCGTTCGCCACGGGCCTGTGGCTCGGTACCCTGGCCGACACGCCGCTGACGTTCATCGCCGCGCGCATCCTGCAAGGCCTCGCCGCCGGCGTGCTGGCGCCGTTGTCGATGGCTATTGCCATGGAGACGCTGCCCGCCGCACGCCGCCAGGGCTTTGGCCCGAAATGGACGGCGCTGGTATTGTTCGGCATCGTCAGCGGTCCGAGCATCGGCGGTGTGATCTGCGAGTACTTCGACTGGCGACCGATGTTTTACCTGAGCCTGCCACTGACCGCTTACATCTTCATGGTCGTAACACTGTTGCTCGCCGAGAAGAAAGCCGCACAGCGTCCCGCATTCGATTTCTTCGGCTTTGCCAGCTTCACCCTCGGCATGATCGGGCTGCAAATGCTCCTCGACCGTGGCGAACGGCTGGACTGGTTCGACTCGCCGGAGATCTGGATCGAAGCGCTGGCCAGCGCGCTCGGGCTGTACCTGTTCGTGGTGCATGTGCTGACGCGCCAGGTACATTTCCTCAGCAAGGGTTTGTTCGCCGACCGCAACTTCCTATGCTCAACAGCAATCTTCTTCGCCCTCGGTTTCGTGTTGCTGTCGACCATGGCGCTGACCTCACCGATGCTCGATGAAATCCTCGGTTACCCGCCAGACACCACAGGGTTCCTGACCATACCGCGCGGCATTGGCCTGGTCGGCGCTTTCCTGCTGATGGGCCGGGCGCCGACGCGGATCGATCCTCGGTTGTTTGTTGTCCTCGGCATCGCGCTCGTGGTGTACGCCAACTGGCTGATGCTCGGCTACTCGCCACTGATGGACTGGACGCCCATGGCCGTCAGCGGATTCGTCCAGGGCGCCGGACTCGGCATGTTGATGCCGGCCCTGAGCAAAGTCGCCTTCAGCACCCTCGAACCGCAGCTGCGCCCGGAAGCCACCGGTTTCTTCAACCTGATGCGCGTCTACGGCAGCACGCTTGGCGTGGCGGTGGTGCAGATCTACTTCTTCAACAACACCCAGTCCATGCACTCGGCGCTGGCCAGCCAGCTGACGCCCTATCGCCATTCGCTGCCGACGTCCCCGCCAGCGCTCGAGGGCTTGAACCATCTGATCACCCATCAAGCGGCGTTTATCGCGGTCATGGGCCAATTCAAGATTCTGCTAGTGGCGATGCTGGTGGTCAGTCCACTGGTGCTGTTCCTGCGCAAGCCCGTTGCGGCCAACTAATGTTAGTGGAGTCTGGAACATGAAATCTTTTACGCGCTTCATCTCGCGGCAATCGTTGCCGACGAAAATCACCCTGTTGGCGGCGCTGGTCATGTTGTCGGCCTGTACTGTCGGGCCGGACTTTCAGCGACCCGATGTCAGTCAATCGCAACACTACGACCAGCAGGCCGAGCAGACACAGGGCGCGCCGGGGGCTCAGCACTTCGACATGGGCCAACGCCTCAACGGTGACTGGTGGTCGGCGTTTCACTCGCCGAAGCTCGATCAAGTGGTGCGTCGCGCCATCGCTGGCAACCTCGAACTGGTCGCTGCCGACGCCACCATTCGCCAAGCCGCGTCCTCGGTGGCAGCCGCTGAAGGCGCGCTGTATCCGCAAGTGGATTTCGCCGGCCAGGCCGGACGCCAACGCACGCACAACGGGCCGGAACCCGTGGTGGAAAATTTCTACGCAATCGGTCCACGAGTCGCGTTTGATCTGGATGCGTTTGGTGGCAACAAACGGCGGGTCGAACAGCAGCAAGCACTGACCACTCTGCAAACCCATCGCTACGAAGCCGCGTACCTGACGCTGACCGGAGACGTCGCCAGTCAGGCATTGCTGCTCGCCTCGGCCAACGCGCAGATCCAGGCCGTGGAAACCCTGCTGGCCAACGACACGAAGAATCTCGACCTGATCCGCCGCGCCCATCAGAGCGGCAGCACCAACCAGATCGACGTATCGCTGGCCGAAACCCGCCTCGCCCAGGATCGCACCCTGCTGCCGCCCCTCGCCCAGCAGCGCGATGCCGCACGTCATGCGTTGTCGATTCTGGCCGGCGCAGGTCCGGCGGACTGGATTGCCCCCGACTTCAGCCTCGATGACTTCAACTTGCCGCAGAGCATCCCGGTCAGTCTGCCGTCGGAGATGGCCCACAGCCGGCCGGATGTGCTGCAAGCCGAGTCGGAACTGCACATCGCCAGCGCCGCCGTGGGTGTCGCCACCGCCAATCTGTACCCGCATGTCGAGCTGTCCGCCTCGCTGGCGCAAGCGGCATCCGGCAACGGGGGCGCCGCACTGTGGGGATTCGCCGCGGGGCTGACCGCGCCGATCTTCAATGGTGGCACGCTCAAAGCTGAACGTCAGGCGGCCGTCGAAGGCTACAACGCGGCACTCGCCCGCTATCAACAGACGCTGATTCAGTCGTTCGGTCAGGTCGCGGACACCTTGCAGGCGATCAACCACGGCTCGGAGCGGAGCCAGGTCCAGGACGACGCCTTGCGCGCCGCCGATAGCAGTTTGCGGCTCAACCAACAAGCTTACGTGCAGGGAGAAAACAGCGTGCTGCAGGTGCTCGAAGCCGAGCGCGCCTACCAGCAGGCGCTGCTCGGCCAGATCCAGGCCCGGACCGCGCGATACCTCGACAGCGTGCACCTGTTCGTCGCGCTCGGCGGCCACTCGGTTGGCGTGTTCAAGCAACAAGTCGCCGCCCACGCCGCTGCGAAATCCCTCGCTCAACAACCGCTGTAACGACGGAGAAACGCCATGACCTACGAAGCCTTTCACGATGCACTACGCGACACCCGTTTACCGCTGAACAATGGCGCTGGCGCGATGCCGGCGGTGGGATTCGGCACGCTGTTCCGCGACCTGAGCACCACCACCGAAGCGGTCAAATGCGCCCTGGAAGTGGGCTTTCGCCACTTCGACTGCGCCGAGCGCTATCGCAATGAAGAACAGATCGGCGTGGCCTTTCAGCAGGTGTTCGCCGCCGGTCTGATCCGACGCGAAGACGTGTTCGTCACCACTAAACTGTGGAACACCAACCACCGTCCGGAGCGAGTCGAAGCAGCACTCGAAGCGAGCTGCCGGCGCTTGCAAGTCGACTACATCGATTGCTACCTGATTCACACGCCGTTCGCTTTCCAGGCGGGTGATGACCAGGACCCTCGCGACGTGTACGGGCATGTGATTTACGACGGCGAGGTCAAGTTGATCGATACCTGGCGCGCCCTGGAGAACCTGGTGGATGAGGGTCGCTGCAAATCCATCGGCCTCTCGGACATCACCCTCGACGCTCTCAAGGAAATCGTCGCCGCCGCACGGATCAAGCCGGCCGTGGTGCAGATCGAATCGCACCCGTACTTGCCTGAATGGGAGCTGCTGGAGTTCTGCAAACAGCACGGCATACTCGTCCTCGCCTTCGCCCCGTTGGGCCATGGCATGCAGCCGAATGTGCTGGAGGACTCGGTGATCACCGGCATCGCCAAGCGCGTGCAGAAGACCCCGGCACAAGTGCTGCTTGCCTGGGCTGTGCAGCGCGGTACCGCGTTTCTCACCACTTCGGCGACGCCAGGGCACATTCAGGAGAACTTCGACATCAGCACCCTGCCGCAGCGCGCCATGCGGGAGATCAAGGACGAGATCACCACGCGGATTCGTTTCAACTCCGTGGTGGAGACAGGGGTGCCGGGGTTTATTCCACGCAAGAAGTGACACACGATAGATAGACGGCCTCCGAGCGAGGCCATCTATCTATTTTTCCAGTGAATTTGCGGGAGCACCCCGATGGACGTCTTCCAGAGCATGCGCTTCTTCGTCTGCGTCGCCCAAAGCGGCAGCTTCACCGCCGCTGCGCAATTGCTGGATACCACCACGACCAACGTCTCGAAAACCATCACCGCCCTCGAAACCCGGCTGCACACGCGCCTGATCAACCGAACCACTCGACGTCTGGCCCTCACGGAGGCCGGCATGCGCTACCTGAAACGTTGCGAAAAGATCATTGACGACGTGCGCGACGCCGACGACGAAGCTGGCACCGCGCAAACCCTTCCCGTCGGCCGCCTGAAAATCCACACCATGTCGGCTATCGGCAACCATTACTTGATCGACGCCATCGCCAGATACCGCGAGATCCACCCCACCGTGATGTTCGACCTGACCCTGATAAATCGCGTCCCCGACCTGCTCGAGGAAGGCTACGACATGTCCATCGTCCTGGCCCGCGACCTGCCCGATTCCGGCTTCGTTGCACAACGGCTGGGTACCACCTACAGCGTGCTGTGCGCCTCGCCGGCCTACCTGAAAAAACGCGGAACCCCCGACTCCCCCGCCACACTCGGCGAACACGATTGCCTGCGCATCGTCAACACAGTGATGCCGGAGGAAAACTGGACATTCGAAGGGCCCGAAGGCATGGAAACCATCAACATTCCGGTGTCGCCCTTGCACATCAACACCGCTGACGGCATGACCATCGCGATCAACAAAGGCATGGGAATTGGCATACAACCGATTGCATCGGCCGTGGACGGCTTGAGGGCGGGAACGCTGGTGCGGGTCTTGCCGAAATATCGGATGGAAGAGTTGAACCTGTTCGCGATCTACCCGTCGCGCAAGTTCGTCGATGCGAAAATCAAAACCTGGGTGGAATTTCTCAAGCAGTCGATACCAGAGCGACTGGCATCGGATGAACACATCATCGGACCAGGAAACTGAGCGTAGCGGCATGGAGTGTCGACCCTCCAACGCCAGCACCGGACTCAACTTGAGCAGCCGGTCCCCATCACTTGATACTGCAAAACATGGCGCTCGCCGTAAGAGTCCTCATAAGTCATCCGAACCGGCACCGGGGCACACTCGTTGGCTGGTTCGCTGATGGAGATGACGTGCTCGATGTCCAGTTTGGTTGCGTAGTCGTAGGTCTCGATTGGGATGGTTTTGGACTCGGCGTTGTCCGCCGCATAGGCGTGTGCACCGAAGGTGCCGAAAAGTATGAGCAGGGCTGTTTTCTTGAAGGTCATGATGTTCACCGCCTCGTTGAGGAAGCCGCGAAGCGTAATTGCTGGCGGCTTGGGGGCGATGTTAGGTGGCGCGGGGTGGGAGAAAAACGGGGGGGTTGGACAAAGAGTATTGCCGGAGTTTGTATGAATCGAGGATTGCATGACCAGGGCCGGTTACGTGTTTCTTACGTTCCGCTGAAGAATCCCTTCATGAGGCTTACGTGAGAGTCTTCATGAACGGAGTAATTGGCTCAGAATAGCTTCTGATGACCGGAAGCTTTTTTGCCAGGAGCGACCTGTCGCCAATGCACGCTATCGATCCCGAATGATCTGTCAGAGCCGCTGATAGTGATGAGCGCAAGCTTAGGTCGCTCAAACGCTGCCCTCACGTTCGACAACCAGAATCCGCGCTTCTCCACGAGGATGCGCAACGTGCTCACATCCAACCCCTGCGAAGAACACGTCGCCCACCACCAATGTCACGACGCGCTCGATGCCTGATTCGCGATAATGCATATCTACCGTGCCGTCGAGGACGGCGAATACCTCCTCGCCATCATTCACATGCCATTTGTACGGCTGGTCGGTCCAGTGGAGGCGGACGGTGGTTCCACCCATGTTAGCAATGTCGTCAGCGCCCCAGGCGCGACTGGCGGTGAAGTCCTTGCTACGAATAACTCTCATGGATTGTGTTTCTCGAACAGATAGCAAATTTGTCCCAATCTATCAGAACCTTTGACCGTCCACTGCTAACCAAAAAGAAGGCCAATGCGAGATGCACGTTATCGGAAAAGGAACCGGATCTATTGTCCTCCGATTTCGGATCGCCCCAGGTGGTGACATACACGGGATACCGAACTTTTCCGCACGCATTCGCGATGCTCGATGAATGTTGTGCTGCAACATTCCCTGTAGGAGCTGCCGAACGCGGCCCGAGCCTTCGGCAGCTCCTACAAGGCGGCGGTGGCATGAGGCGACGTCTCAACCTGCTCGACACCCTGTTGCGTCCCGGCGGCTTGGGTGACTGTCTGGTGAACGCACAGGAAATCCGGGCTATTGCGTGGCAACGTGCCGCCAGGGAAGCCATCAGCAATCCCGACTTGGCGCGTCTTATGCAGCACCTGGCAGGGCCGACAGACATCCCGCTGGACACACCATCGTCACCCTTGATACTGACCCGAGTGCGCACCAACAAAGGGGAACTGCGATTCCTATCCACCTTTACAACGTTCGGCATGCCGCTCGATATCACCGTGGCCTCATTGCGCATCGAGCACCTCATCCCCGCCGACGCGCATACCTGGCAGAGGATGAAAGAAGCTTACGAACTGTCGTCAGCGGCCGGTGCGGAGACGGCGCATGAATAAACGCGCCGGACACTTCACGCTCACTCCTGCTCCATAAACTCGGCCACCCCTCGATCCTCCCCCAGAAAACCGCCGCTCTGGTGATGCCACAGCCGCGCATAGATGCCGTTCTTAGCGAGCAGTTCGCTGTGAGTGCCCTGCTCGATGATACGGCCGTCATCCATGACAATAAGTCGATCCATGGCTGCGATCGTGGACAGCCGATGGGCGATTGCGATCACGGTCTTGCCTTGCATCATGTCATCGAGGCTTTCCTGAATCGCCACTTCGACTTCCGAGTCCAGTGCACTGGTGGCCTCGTCAAGCAGCAGGATCGGAGCGTTCTTGAGCATCACCCGGGCGATCGCGACGCGCTGGCGCTGGCCGCCCGAAAGCTTGATGCCGCGCTCGCCTACCAGGGTGTCGTAGCCGGTGTGGCCTTGTCGGTCGCTCAGTTGGCTGATGAACTCATCGGCCTGCGCACTGGCCGCAGCACTGCGGATTTGCGCGTCGCTCGCGTCAGGTCGGCCGTAGGCGATATTGTCGCGGATGGAACGGTGCAACAGGGAAGTATCCTGAGTGACCATCCCGATGGCGCTGCGCAAGCTGTCTTGCGTGACGTGTGCGATGTTTTGCCCGTCGATGCAAATCTCTCCTTTGTCGACGTCGTAAAAGCGCAGCAGCAGGTTGATAAGCGTCGACTTCCCTGCCCCGGAGCGGCCAACCAGACCGATTTTTTCGCCCGCGCGGATGTTCAGGCTCAGGCCATCGAGCACCTGGCGCTCGCCGTTGTAGTTGAAGCTGACGTTGTCGAAAGTGACCGCCCCGCCAGAAGTCACCAGCACACCTGCGTCCGGCGCGTCCTGCACCTTGGGGCCGTGGGTCAGTGTGGACATGCCGTCCTGCACGGTGCCGATGCTCTCGAACAGAGAGGTCATTTGCCACATGATCCAGTGCGACATGCCATTGATGCGCAACGCCATGGCGGTGATGGCCGCCACGGCACCGGCGCCGACCTCGCCTTGGTGCCATAGCCACAGGGCATAGCCGCCGGCCGCCATGATCAAGGCCACCACCAATGCCTGGTTGACGATCTCGAACTGGCTGACGAGGCGCATCTGGCGAAAGCCGGTCAGCTTGAAATCCTCCATGGCTGCACGCGCGAAGTGCGCTTCACGATTGGAGTGGGAGAACAGCTTGACCGTCGTGATGTTGGTATAGGCGTCGGAGATACGCCCGGTCATCGAGGAGCGCGCGTGCGCCTGTTCCTGCCCGACTTTGCCCAAACGGGGTACGAAATAGAGCATGGCTAGCCCGAACAGCAGGATCCAGGCAATGAAAGGCAGCATCAGTTTCAGTGCGAAGCCGCCGGCCAGCGCAATGATCGCGATGAAGTACACGCCGATTCCCGGGACGATCTCAATAAGGGTGAACAGCACGTCGCGCACAGCCAGCGCAGTCTGCATCACCTTGGTGGTGACCCGGCCGGAAAACTCATCGGAAAAGAACGAAAGGCTCTGCCGCAGCATCAGGCGGTGGAAGTCCCAACGCAGCCGCAACGGCAGGTTGATCGCCAATATCTGGTGCTGCACCATGGTGCGCAACGCCACCAGTGCAACACTGGTCACCATTACGATGCCCATGCCCCACAGCACGCGACTTTCCTGGGCCGCGGCATCACCGCCGGCTTTCCAGGTCGAGAGCAGATCCACGACCTGGCCGAGGAAAGAAAACAGCCAGGCTTCGTAGATCGACACACCGGCACTCAGCAGCGCAAACGCAAGAATATAACCGCGCGCGCCCCGTGTGCATGCCCACAGGAACCGCGCCAGCCCCGCGGGTGGCGGTGGTACCTCGTCGGGAGGAAAAGGGTCGAGCCTTCGTTCAAATCCACGAAGCATGGTGGTCTCCAAAAAGATCAAGTTCGGGAGATTCTGCCATTGAACGGTTGCCTTGAGGGTTTCAAGCGGCGGACATTAGCCTGCCTTGATCAAATCCACCTTCCATCAAAGCTGTTTTCGCGATGTGAAAAAGGCCGACACTGCCGCCAGCACCAGCAAGATGGCGCTGGCGAGAAATGTCAGGCGATAGCCGCTTGCGTCGAACAGCAGCCCGCCGAGGGTGGAGCCCAGCGCGATGAATAGCTGAATGACGGCCACCATCAGGCCGCCACCGGCTTCCGCGTCCCTGGGCAATGCCTTGGCCAGCCATGACCACCACCCCACCGGTGCCGCCGTTGCGATCAGGCCCCACAGACCCAGCAATACAAACGCTGCCACGACTCCGTCGCCGAGGACAATCAAGGACAGTGCAATGGCGGCCATCAACAGTGGAATGCAGACCAGTACCCGGTACATTCCGGCTTTCAGGAATGTGCCGATCACAAGGGTCCCGACAAAACCCGCCACTCCGATGACCAGCAGGATCATCGACAACAGGGAGACATCTACACCCGTGATACTTTCCAGGAACGGGCGCAGATAGGTGAACAACACAAATTGCCCCATGAAGAACAGGCCCACACTCAACATGCCGAAACTGACCAATGGCTTTTTGAACAATCGAAAGACATTGCCAGCACCCGCTTTGCGCGGCGCCGCCGGCATGGCTGGCAGGCTGATCCATTGCCAGATCAACGCGATGATCGCGACCGGAATCAGGCACAAAAAAGCGCCCCGCCAACCGATGACACTGCCCAGATAGCTTCCCAGCGGTGCGGCCACTACGGTTGCCAACGCATTGCCACCGTTGAAGATCGCCAGAGCCTTGGGCACGCTATGGGAAGGCACCAGGCGCATGGCCATTGCCGCCGACATCGACCAGAACCCGCCGATCACCACGCCGATCAGCGCACGCCCCATCATGTACACCGTATAGTTTGGCGCCAGGCCCACCACCAGCCCCGAAATACACATCATCCCGGTCAGTAGCAGCAATAGCGTCTTGCGGTCCAGCGAGCCTGCCAGCCTGGAAATCGAAAGGCTGGTCAGCACCGCGAAAGCGCCGGATATGGCGATCCCGTAACCGGCCAGCCCTTCACTGATTTGCAGGTCCGAGGCAATCGGCGTAAGCAAGCTGACAGGCATGAATTCCGAGGCAATCAGCGCGAATACGCACAGTGTCATCGCAAAAATGCCACTCCAGCAGGCCGGCTGTTCGCCAGTCCCAGGCCGGGCTGAGACATCACCTTCCGGGGTGTCGAATACTTGAGCCGTCATGCAAAAACCTCTCATCCAAACGTTGTGGGGTGCAGCCCTGCCCGGTTAGCCAACCACCGTCAGCTGCCGGGTAAAAAAGGCGTTGAGCCGGGTCCAGGGAATCAAGTCCACGCGGTCATACCGATGCACCTGACCCGCACCGGCCATCCAAGCCATCGCCCGTAGGTGACATAGCTTGACTGATCGGGAATATCTTGATTAGTAGTCATAATCTTCATGCGGTTTTGAGAAAAATTCAGTAATGGCCAACACCAAAGTCAACGACCTGCAGGCTTTTTTGGCAGTAGCGCGAGATCAGAGCTTCACGAAAGCCGCCGCCAAACTGGGCGTCTCGCCTTCTGCGCTAAGCCATACGATCCGCGCACTTGA
This sequence comes from Pseudomonas sp. HY13-MNA-CIBAN-0226, assembly GCF_040310305.1. Classification (NCBI taxonomy): domain Bacteria; kingdom Pseudomonadati; phylum Pseudomonadota; class Gammaproteobacteria; order Pseudomonadales; family Pseudomonadaceae; genus Pseudomonas; species Pseudomonas sp. HY13-MNA-CIBAN-0226. The sequence continues at coordinate 26,342 of NZ_JBEOPS010000002.1, read as the reverse complement.
ACAAAGACTGGGGATACGACTGCTGGCCCGTACGACACGCAATGTGGCGCCCACGGAGGCGGGGGAACGGTTGATGCGCTCGATTGCCCCGCTCTTTGACCAGATTACCGCCGAGCTTGAAGCGCTGGGCGAGCTGCGGGACAAGCCCAGTGGCACGATTCGTATTTCCTGTACTGACGATCAGATTGAATTGTGCGTGCGGCCGATGCTTGCAGAATTCCTGACGTGCTACCCGGATATCACGCTGGAGTTCTACGTCGACTATGGCTTCACCAACGTGGTCGAGGAGCGATTTGATGCCGGCATCCGAATGGGCGAATCGATCAGCAAAGACATGATCGCCGTTCGCATAGGCCCGGATTGGCGGTTGGCCGTGGTGGGTTCTCCAGAATACTTCGCCCGCAACCCGGCTCCCACAACCCCCCATGAGTTGACCAGACATAAATGCGTGAACATCCGCCACCGACCATCCGGGGCGATCTACGCCTGGGAATTCGAAAACAATGGCAAGGCTTTTACGGTCAAGGTCGACGGCCAACTGGTGTTCAACAGCATCATGCATGTACTCAACGCAGCCGCCGATGGCATTGGCTTGGCCTACGTACCCGAAGAACTGGTTGCACCGTACCTGGCCGACGGCCGACTCCAGGAGGTCCTGGCCGACTGGTGCCCTGAGTTCCAGGGCTACCATTTGTACTATCCCAACAGACGCCAGACGTCTGCAGCGTTTTCTGCATTGGTGGAAGCGTTGAGGTACAGAAGCTGACCTAACGAAGTCATACGACCTCTACAGCTTTGCCAAAGCACTAGAAAAATTCAACTTAGCTCAATCCTAAAGCCTTCATCGCTCAAAAACTCTCTTGCCCGGCCTGGCTGAATACGGTACAAATCGAAGCAGTTGTACGACAACATAACAAAAACCCACGAGCCATCCCGAGTTGGCCTGTCACCCTTCGAGATCTGCCATGCCCCGCCCTGCCCTTGCCCAAACCCTACCGGCGCCTTTCCCCCGCCATCTCGCCGTGATCATTCTGTTGTGCATGGGCTGTGCGTTCGCCGGCAACCATGTGGCGGCACGGGTCGCTTTCGATGATGGCGCGGGTGTGTTGCTGGCGATTTTGCTGCGTTCTGGCGGGACCTTGCTGGTACTCGCCATCCTGGTGCTGTGGCAAAAACAGAGTCTGCGTCTGCCGGCAGGTGCCTGGCGCTGGCAATTGCTGTTGGGCCTCCTGATTACCGCGCAGAGCCTGTGCCTGTACTCGGCTGTCGCGCGGGTGCCGGTGGCACTGGCGCTGCTGGTGGCAAACGTGTTCCCCATCCTGCTGGCGTTGCTTACATGGGCAATGGGCGGCCCGCGACCAACCGCGCGCACCGCTATGTTGATGGGTTTGATTCTGGTGGGGCTGGTGTTTGTGCTCGACGTCCCCGGGCGCCTTTCGACCACCAGCGACGTCAGCCCGGAATGGCTCCTGGGCGTCGCACTCGCGTTCTGCGCCGCCAGCGTATTCGCCTGCGCGTTGTGGATCACCGACCACAAATTGGCGCAGGTACGTGGTTCGGTGCGCAGTCTGTTGACCATTTTTATCGTCTTCAGCAGCGTCAATCTGGCGGGCCTGACCGGCGCCCTGCCAGGCGGACTGAACCTGCCCGCAACCTCGACCGGATGGCTGGCCCTCGCCACTCTGGTGGTGCTTTATGGCACCGGTTTTATCGTGCTGTTCATTTCAGTGCCTCGACTGAACATGCCACGCAATGCGCCGGTCATGAACATCGAGCCGTTGGCAACGCTGCTGATGGGCTGGATTGTGCTGGATCAAATGCTCAGCGCGGGGCAGGTGCTGGGAGGGGTGATTGTGGTCACCGGCATCGTTTTGCTGACTTATCGCATGACCGGCGCGCCAAAGTAGGCATCGTCATTACAGGAATGAAAACTCAATATTGCGTAGAAAATAAACCGACTACGCTAAACAGGTCACCATCACGTCGCTACAGGGGACATGGGAATGACCGCCAAAACAGCGCATCCCTGCTCAACCTGGGTCATACCCTCCCTGCTCGCCATTAACCTGGCGCTGACTGCCGGTTGTTCCGGCGGAACCACCACGGCTCGCTACGCGGCTTCGAACGTCGGTTCAAGTTGCTATGCCAAGGCCTTGCCCACGGCCGGCGAAGGCGGCCTGGCGTGGGGGGCTACCCTGAGCATCGCCCGGCAGAAGTCGCTGAATAACTGCGCTCGTTATGCCGGACGATCAGGCGGCACGCCCAGGACCTGCAAGGTGGTCTTGTCGGAGTGCCGGAATTGATGCATCAGGGAGTTGGGGGTGGCGGCAGGTTTTGCCAGGCCGGTCAGCTCAACGCCAGCAGCTCCCGCGCCTTGGCGATCACCAGGTCAATATTGAACGGCTTTTCCAGCACCGCATCGAACAGGTCCGAGCGCTGCATGCCGATGTGGGCCTGGGCACCGCTGATCAGGATGATCGGCAATTGACTGGCCACCGGCAGTGCCCGAACCGCCTTGGCAAATTCGAGGCCGTCCATCACCGGCATCATGAAGTCGGTAATGACCAGCGAAGGACGCTCGCGCTCCAGCACCTCAAGCCCTTTTTGGCCATTGCTGGCCTTTACTACCATGAACCCCTCATCCTCCAGCGCGTAGCCGAGGATATCAGCGATCAAGTACTCGTCGTCGACGACCAGGATGGTGGTCATGTCAATTCAACCCGACTCACAGACTTAGGAAATTGAACCGGGCAACGCAGAATCATTGGGGACTGCCGTTGCATGTCGTGAGGCCTTTTTCAGTTCGACGCCGTGTTCATGGATAACCACTTCAAGAAGCGAGGGGTCATAGCCGCTGTCTCGTACCTTGAGAATCGAAAGCAGTCGTCGAAGTTCAGACTGGGTCTCGAAGAAACGCATCAGCATCAGGTTATCGACGATGCTCGACAGGTCCGGCGTCGGCGCACTGACCTCGGAACCGAACAGGTCACGCATCTCCCACGAGGCGAATACCGTCACGCCCCGGGCGCGCAGTTCGCTCATCAGGGCGCTGTAGAAATCAGTGATCCGCGCCGGCGTGGTCGACACCCGTGCCAGACCACTGAGGCTATCGATAAACACGCGCTTGATGCCCTTCTGCTCGACGATGCTCAGCAGGCGTGCACCCAGGCTGTCGATCAAGCCCTCGGTGGTGGGCTGCCAGGCAATGCTGAGCGCGCCACTTTCTTCCATGCCCTTGATGTCGATCCCCAACGACTGGCCCTTGAGCCGCAGCCGTTGCGGACTTTCGTAAAAACCGAAATGCAGGCCGGGGGCGTCCACCGTCGATTCAGCAAGAAACTTGAGGCCCAGGGTGGTTTTGCCGACCCCCGAAGGGCCCATCACCAAGGTCACGGAGGAACTGTGCAACCCGCCGCCGATCAGACCGTCAAGCGCACCAATGCCGCTGGGGATGCGCGTCAGGTCTGCGCTGTCGGGCATGGACGGATGGCTGTAGAGGCTTTCCAAACGTGGATAGACGACCAGGCCGTCATCGGTGATTTCGCATTCGTGCAGGCCGGTAAGCGCGCCGCTGCCCCGGGTCTTGCGCATCTGGATGCGCCGCACGGAACGGGTGCCGAACAGCTCTTCACCGATCTCAATGACGCCATCGACCATGGTGTGCTCGGGGCTGCCGTCATCCAGCCGGGAGCTGGTGAGGAACAGCACGGTGCAACCAGCGAAGGCGGCGTGGCCTTGCAGCTCGGAGATGAATTTTTTCGTGTCGATGGGTGAGTCGGCCTTGGAGCGCGCATTGAGCAAGCCGTCGACCACCAGCACCGTGGCCTTCTGTCGGCTGATTTCACGCCGCAGCAGTTTGACCACTTCGTCCAGGCCTTCGTTTTCCAGGGTGTCGAAAGCGCTGACAAACTGAATCTCGGCGCCGACTCGGGCCGGCTCGAAGAAGCTCAGGGTCGAGAGAAACTGAAACAGGCGATCATGGGATTCGGCCAGCAACGTGGCGACCAGGACCCGGCCGCCATTGCGCGCATGATGAAACCCGAGCTGGTTGGCGAGGATGGTTTTACCAGAGCCCGGGCGTCCTTGAATGATGTAGGACGAACCCGCGACAAGCCCACCCTTGAGCAGAGCATCAAGCCCCTCGATTCCGCTTTGAAGGCGTTTTAGCTTTTCCACAATGAAACCCTGATCTGAACTACAGGCCATCGGCCGAAGGTCTACGATGCTAACGCCATTTTCCGATTCGGGCTATCCACTCGCTCGCTTACGCACAAGGTAAATACAGGGTGAAGGCACTGCCCTGGCCCAGGCAACTGTCCACGCGTATCTCGCCACCAGACTGCTTGGCAAACCCGAACACCTGGCTCAAGCCCAGGCCGGTGCCCTGGCCAACGGTCTTGGTCGTGAAAAAAGGTTCGAAAATCCTTTCGAGACAAAACGGCGCAATGCCCGAGCCGTTGTCGCTGACAGCGATGGCAATGAAGTTGCCGTCGATGGCAGGGTCACCCCGGGTAGCCGGAATACGCTCGGCTGCGGTCACGCTGATGACCATTTCACCCTGGCCGTGCATGGCTTCAATGGCGTTGTTGGCCAGGTTGAGCAGCGCCACTTCGAACTGGCCTGGATCAGCGAGAATCGCACAGAATTGTTCAGGCAAATCGATGACTACGTTGATGCCCGGCCCAACCTGCAACGTAATGGCGTCGGCGATGGCCGTGACACTGGCGTTCACATCCAGCGCCGACGGATTGAGCGCCTGGCGGCGCGCAAATGACAGCAACTGACCGGTGAGGCTGCTGCCTCTTTCCACGGCCTCGGAAATCGCTTCGACCAGGCGCAGACGGCGTTCCTCGGAACTGCCAGGGCGCTTGAGCAAGTCACAGGAGGACCGGATAACGGTCAACAGGTTGTTGAAGTCATGGGCAAAGCGTCCGGTCAAGCGCCCCACGGCCTCCATCTTCTGCGACTGACGCAATTGCTCCATGCGCACCTGCACCTGATGCTCAAGGGACGCGGCCAAATCGCGCAGATCATCCCGGGCACGGCAGCGTTCGGTTGCCATGCGCGTGCGTTCGGCGACTTCGCGAATCAGCGCCAGCTCATCATCCGACCAGTCGCGAACCTCGCAATGGTTGAGGTAGAGCAGCGCCACCGGCCGGCCTTTCTCGGTGATGGGCATATTGATAAACGACTGGGCGCTGATCGCCTTGAGCTGCTGGGCACTGTCACGAGTTCGCGGGTCCTCGCCGACATCGCGCACCACCACGGTCTCGCTCTTTTTCAGGTCTTCGATGTAGCTGCCGTATTCGCGAAAACTCAAGACGCCAGCCAGGGTTTCAATCCCCGGCGCGTTCCAGTCGCGCTCAATCGTGATGGTCTCGGCCACCGGGTCGATGGTGCCGTAGCCGACCCGGCTGACCTGCAATGTGCGCCCGAGTATTTCCGCTGCCGCATAGGCTAACGCGGGCGTGTCATCCAGGTCGCGAATCCGCTCGCCTATCTCTATAAGGGCGAGCCGATGGGTGTCGTAGGCCAGGAAGCCAGCGCCGGCGCCTGGTAAGTGATTAGTTGGCATGTTGAGTCCGGCTCGTTGTGAGACTGCCCTTCGTGCACCGGGCAACGTCGTCTTGTGTAAAGCCAACCTTTGCTTTTTGCCCACCTGACGGCGAGCGCAAAATTGCTCCCCTATGGGCGATGGATTGCAATCCACGGCAAAAGGTTTCAAATTTTTATGTTGAGTATCATTTTACTCAGGTGGATGCCTGCTGCTCGCGCAGGAACACCTCCAGCTCCGGGACCGGCAAGGGCCGGCTGAACAGGTAACCCTGCACCTGGTCACAACCGTTTTCCGTGAGGAATGCCAGCTGCTCGGGGGTCTCTACCCCCTCGGCGATGACCTGCAGATCAAGGCTGTGAGCCAGCTCGATAATGGTCCGGGCAATCGCGGCGTCCTGGGGGTTGCTGGTCACCTCGCGGATGAAGGCGATGTCGATCTTCAGTTTGTCGATCGGGAATCGCCGCAGGTAAGCCAGGCTGGAATAACCGGTGCCAAAGTCGTCGATGGAAACCTTGACCCCAAGTTGTTTGAGCGTTTGCAGGCTGGCGATGGTGTGGGCGGTATTTTCCATCAGCGAGCTTTCGGTCAGTTCGATTTCCAGCCAGCGTGGTTCAATCTGGTTGTCGATCAGGGCCTGGCGGATGCTGGCGATCAGGTCGCCCTCGATGATCTGCTGGCCGGACACGTTGACAGCCACCTGCAACGGCCCCTGCCCGGCACGTTGCCACTCGGCCATTTTCTGACAGACCCGGGTGATCACCCAGTTACCCACCTCGGTAATCAGCCCCATGCTTTCCAGGATAGGTACGAACACCGCAGGGGACACATTGGCCTGCCCCGGCCGCGGCCAGCGCAACAGGGCTTCAAGCCCGCACACCGCGCCGTCTTCCAGGTCGATCTTGGGCTGGTAGAACAGTTCGAACGCCTGCTGTTGCACGGCTTCGCGCAGGGCGTTTTCCATCTCCTGGCGCGCCGAGGCTTCCACGTTCATTTGCGCGGTATAAAACCGGTAGGTATCGCGGCCGATCTTCTTCGCCCGGTGCCTGGCGGTGTTGGCCTGCTTGATCAGACTCTGGGCATCGGCGGCGTCGTTGGGGTACAGGGAAATACCGATACTGGCGGTCATCGACGTGTCCTGGCCGTCGAGCTGAAACGGCAGGCGCAGCACTTCACGGATGCGCTCGACGGTTTGCAGCGGGTCCGCCTGGCCCTGGCGGAGCATAAGGATCAGGGCGAATTCGTCACCGTGCAAGCGCCCCAAGGTATCGCTGACGTTGAGGCAGCCAGTCAGGCGCTGAGCCAGCTCAGCCAGCATCTGGTCACCAAGCAGGTGGCCCCAGGTTTCATTGACGTTGTTGAAATCGTCCAGATCAACCGTCACCACGGCCAACTGCCAATCGCTGAGCACCGCCTGGGTGAGCCCCATCTCCAGTGTGGTAAAAAACAGATTGCGGTTGGGCAGGCCGGTCAAGGTGTCGTAGTGGGCCATTTGCAGCATGCGCTGGTCGTTTTCCTTGCGCTGGGTAATGTCGCGCGCGATACCGACAATGATCCAGTCGTCGCCGGTCTTGTAGGCCTGGCGATGGACTTCCACCTCCAGGTAACTGCCGTCCTTGCAACGGATGCGCGACTCTGCAGGCTCGTTCGGCCCTGTGCCGGCGATGATCTGGTCATACAAGCCCTTGAGCTCTTCAATGGTTTGATCGCCGAGGTCCGCAGGTGTCATGCGCAGGAGCTCTTCAGGGGTGTAACCCAGCACCTGGCAAGCCCGCCGGTTGAATTCGATCAGCTGCATGCTGCTGCGGTTGACCAGGAAAATCGCGTCCCCCGAGGCATCCATCGCCGAGCGAAAGCGCTCCAGGTCGATGGTGCGCTGCTGCAGCTGCTCTTCGAGCATCAGGCTGTGGCTTTTGAGGTAGTCGCCGAACGCCTTGAGCCGCAGCAGGTTGCGCACCCGCAGCCACAATTCGGCACTTTCCACCGGCTTGCTGAGAAAGTCTTCAGCCCCCGCCTCCAGGCCCGATATACGCGCACTGTGCTCCCCCAAAGCCGAGAGCATGATGATCGGAATGTTCGAGGTGGCCTTGTCGGTTTTCAGGTGGCGGGCGACTTCGTAGCCGTCCATGCCCGGCATCATGATATCGAGCAGGATCAGGTCGGGCGGCTGTTGCGCAATCATCGCGAGGGCCTCTTCCCCCGAACTGGCGGTTTGTGTCTGATAACCCTGATTCTGCAGCAGGATCTGCAGCAGTTTGCGCACATGGGTTTCATCGTCGACGATCAACAGGGTTGCGGCAGTGTCGGACATGGAGAGAGCTCAGGTAGAGGGCTGTTGAGGCAGAGTGTTTTGCAGCAACGTGTCGATGACCCGGTAGAGCTCCTTGTAACGTAGTGGTTTGATAATGTACGCATTGCAACCCGCCAGGCGGGTCTTTTCCTCGTCTTCCTTCATGGCCATGGCGGTGAGCGCCACCACCGGAATGGCCGCCGTCGCCGCGTCCTTCTTGAGCAGCGAGGTGGCCTTGAGGCCATCCATGCCCGGCAGCTGGATATCCATCAGGATGAGCGCAGGCTGCCGTTCGCGTGCCAGCTGCAGGCCGGTTTCCGCATCAGCCGCGCAAATGACGCTGTGACCGGCACTGGTGAGCAGCAACCGGGCCAGGCGCATATTGGCGGCGTTGTCTTCGACGATCAGGATTTCAGCCACGGCGCCTCCACAATTGTTGTTCCACGGATGGGCAACCAGGCCACGAAACGGGCCCCTGCCCCTTCGCGGCTGGCAACCGCGACACTGCCACCCTGCAGCTCGGTCAATTGCTTGACCATCGCCAGGCCCAGGCCAGTGCCCTCGAATTTACGGGCCAGGCTGCTGTCGATCTGGCTGAAGGCCTTGAACAGCTTGTCCATGTCCGCCTGGGCGATACCAATGCCGGTATCGCTGACACTCAGTTGCAGAAACTGCTCATGCTCGCTGGACGGCACCTCAAAGCCATGCACGGGCCAGTCGCCTTCAATGATCCCGACCTGTTCGCGCGTAACCTGCTTGACCGCCAGCGTGACCACGCCTTCAGCGGTGCTGAACTTCACCGCGTTGGCCAGCAGGTTGTAGACGATCTGCTTGGTCTTGCGCAGGTCCAGCTCGAAGGTGCCCAGGTCGTCGTCGGTTTCCAGTTTCAGCTGAATACGTTGCAGGGCCGCCTTTTCGCGCACGATCAGCAAACTGTTGCTCAGCAGGCCTTGCAGCTCGACGGGTTCGAGCTCCAGGGCCATCATCCCGGCTTCGACCTTGGACAGGTCGAGAATGTCATTGATCAGCGACAGCAGGTGCTGGCCGCTGGTAAAGATGTCGCTGATGTACTCGCGCTGGGTGTCGGTCATGTCACCCACCATGCCGTCCTTGAGCGCTTCGGAAAAACCGATCACGGCGTTCAACGGAGTGCGCAGTTCGTGGGACATGGTCGCCAGGAACTCCGACTTCATCAGGCTGGCATGTTCGAGTTCGACGTTTTTCTCTTCCAGCGTGCGCTCGAAGCGCTTGCGCTCGGTGACGTCCCGGGCGGCGGCAAATACCCCCTGCAGCTTGCGATCGCGGTCGTGGAAGGTCGCCGCGTTATAGGACACCACGGTTTCGGTGCCGTCGTAGGCCCGCACCGTCAGTTCATAGTCGCTGACCTTGTTTTCGCTTAGCACGCGCTTGATGGCCGCATCGGCTCGTGCAGGGTCGGTGAAGAAGTTGCGACACGGTGCACCGATCAACTCGTCCCGGGTGCGCCCGGTCAGCGCCATCATCTGCTTGTTGACGTCGGAGATGATCCCCTGGGGATTGGTCATCATCAGCGCATCGATGTTCGACTCGATCAGCGAGCGGGTATAGAACTGCTGGTCGCGCAGGCGCTGATCGAGCAAGGCCTGGGTGGCTTCTTCCTGCTTGCGTGCGGTGTTGTCAGTACCGATCAACAGGTAACCGATGATGACTTCGGCGCTGTCGCGCAATGAAGTCACCGAGACCATTGCCGAGAGGCGGCTGCCGTCCTTGCGGATGTAGGTCAGCTCATAAATATCTTCGATGCCCCGGGAAGCCTTGAATACCAGCGCGTCGAAGCCCGGCGTGATTTCGGTCTTGAGTTCCAGGCTGAGGGCTGCGGCGCGGGTGATCAGCTCGGCAGGGTCGGAAATGTCCGCCGGAGTGATCTTGTCGACCACATCCTCTGACAGGTACCCAAGCATGCGCTCGGCACCCACGTTGAAGATCTGGATCACGCCTTTTTCGTCGGTAGCGATGCTGGAGAAATAAGCGCTGTTGAAAATCGCGTCTTGCAGGGCACCGGTCTTGAGCAGGCTTTTCTGCCTTCGAAACTCGACAATCTTCTCGGCGCGAGACTGGGGTTCGGAGGGTGGACGATCTACCGGCGGGTTTTCCATGAAATGGTTTTCCGTTAACTCGCAAACCTGACCGTGATGACGGTGCCGTAAAGCGTGCTTACGGAAAATCGCCCGAAGGGGCGATTAGAGGTTTTCATACGATAGCAGAGCTCGGCTCGAAGGTGCGCCAGGAAACTTTCGTGAGGCTTTCAGCGATGAACAAATCCATCAACCGCACACCCAACACCGAGGGGCCATGGGGCCCCTCGACGGTTGCAGCTGCTACAGGCTGAACAGGTCAACGCCCAGCTGGAACGCGACCCACAGGGCCAGGCCGGTCGCAAAGTCCGGCATGCCCGGTACCGACCAGACCAGCGGAGTCACGAGTATGAACAGCATGAACCACTTGTGCATCGGATCATGGTGAAACTCTTTGCCGTACTTGTCGCGACGCTTGGGCAGCACGTGCTGGAAGGCATCGGTAATGAGCATCGAGAAGGCGGCGGTTTTGCCGGAGATGCTGGCGAACAGCGTGGCAAATACGCCGATGAAGAACACAGAGTAGATGTTGCGACCGACCAGCAGCCACACCACCAGCACCACTGCCAGGGAACATAACAATGGCTGGTCGGGGAGAGTGTGGCAGATGTTTCCATATTGACGGCCGGGCCCGGTGACCCGTGTCCCCGGCCGCTGTGCTCGGTTTCAGTCTTTACCCGAACAATTAATTGCCAGTCCGCTTATTGGATCACCTGTGCATATACCCCACGATCGACGTTACCCCCCGACAGGATCACTCCGACTTTCCTGCCCGCCATTGTTTCACGCTCCTGTACCAGGGCCGCCAGCGCCGAAGCGCCCGCGCCTTCTGCAAGGTTGTGGGTATCGGTGTAATACATGCGCATCGCTTCGGCGATCTGCCCGTCGCTAACCGCGACAATTCGCGACGCGCCCGCACTGTAGATGGCAAATGCCTCGGGAATCGGCTTGCGCACCGCCAAGCCATCGGCAAAGGTATTCGCCGAGGGGGTTTCACAGATCTCTCCCGCCTCAAACGATAACCTGGCGGCGTCAGCCTCCGTCGACACCACTCCCACCACCTGGGTCTTGAGGCCCAGCGCGTCGCGCGCGGCGATCACCCCGCAGATCCCCGAACCGCAGCCGATCGGCACATAGACGGTGTCGAGGTCGGGCACCGCAGTGAACAGTTCCAGGGCATAGGTGGCCACGCCCTTGACCAGTTCGGTGTGGAACGGTGGCACCAGCAACAGGTCATGCGCCTGCGCCAGGCGAGCAGCCTCGACCCGGGCGTCATCGAAATCGCGGCCGCACTCGACCACCTCTCCCCCGAAGCCACGCATGGCGTTGTTCTTCTCCACCGAGTTGCCTTCGGGCACCACGATCAACGCGCGCAAGCCCACGGCACTGGCAGCCACCGCCAGGCTCTGGCCATGGTTGCCGCGAGTCGCGGTGACGATGCCCTTCACGCCGGGGTGGGTGCGCTTGAGCCAGTGCATGAAGGTAATGCCGCCGCGTACCTTGAAGGCGCCCGTGGGGGTGTGGTTTTCATGCTTGACCCACACCGTGCAGCCCAACCGTTCTGCCAGCAACGGCCAGGCGTACTGAGCCGTGGCGGGCATGACCTGGTACACCAGGCGGGCGGCGTGTTCGATGTCGTCGCGAGTCAATGTGTGCATGGTCCGTCTCCTTGAGGTTTTGCCCAGTCTAGGTGCGCAGGCGCTACGTCGGCTTTCAGAAAACCGACCTGACTTTTTTGCCCCATCTTCACTACTATGCGGGCATGAACCCGCGAAATCGCCAGCCCTCAACGCTCATGACCGAACCGGTGCGCCGGGTCGACGCCGGGCCGTGGGCGATTGAGTTGTTGCCCGCCGCTCCCTACACGACCCGTTACGTAGCAAGCCAGGCCGCCATTGGCTTCGCCTTTGACAGCCAGCGCGGCGTGCACGCCATCGGCAACGACCGGGTACGGCCCTTCCTCGCCACTCCCAACGGCCTGGCGTTTGTCCCGGCCGGTTGCGATGTGTTGTCCGAGTCCTCGCAGGGCGGTGAATACCTGCGGGTGGTGCGCACCGATGGCCTGGAATTGCCCGGCGATCATGCTTTTAATAATCGTATCGATCCGCAAGCGATCCGCCTGGCGCTGCGCATGCGCAACGCAATGCTGCACGCCGCCGTGGATGACGATTGGCAGGCCTGGGCACTGGCCCTGGCTGAGCGGGCAACGGCGCACATCGCATCACCTGCGCAACCGACAGGCTCCCTTACGGCCAACCGCCTGCGCCTGCTGGATGAGTTCATCGATGCGGGCCTTGAGGGGCCGCTGAGTGTGCTGGCGATGGCCGGCCTTTTTGAACTGTCGGAAGGGTTTTTCATGCGGGCGTTCAAACAGGCTACCGGTAAAAGCCCGCACAGCTACCTGATCGACCGGCGCGTGGCCAAGGCCCGCGCCCTGCTGCGCGACTCAAGCGCCAGCCTGGCCGAGATCGCCCTCATCTGCGGCTTCAATTCCCAGGCACATATGGCGACGCTGTTCCGACAACGGCTGGGGGCGAGTCCGGGGCAGTTGCGCAGTGGCAAATGACAACACCACTCACCCCGCCTCAATCAGAATCGGGCAGGGAGCATTCTGCAAAACCTCATACGCCACCGAGTTGCCCACCAGCCGCTCAAACGTCGACATGTGGTGATGCCCCATCACAATCAGATCGCACCCCTGCTCCCGGGCGTGGTTGCAGATGGCATCCTCCGGGTCGCCGGCAATGACGGTGGCCGTGCATTTGATGTGCCGAGCCTGAAGAAACAGCCGGGCCTTTTCGACAATTTCTTCGCAGTGCAACTGCTCTGCCCACGAGGCGGGCGATGCTTGCCGGGACTCAAGATCCGGTGCGCTGAATTCGTACGCGATTACGCTCACGACATGCACACGCGTGGCGTCATGGGCCACTCTCATGGCCAACTCCAGGACCTTGTCGCTCTGGGCGTTGCCATTGATAGCCACCAGGATTTCACTGAACATCATTGATCCCGTTTGAATGCTGGATAAGAAGGCTGAAGAGCTGCGAAGTCTAGCAACCGTCAAATTCTCCGATAACTGACTTGTGAGCACTGTATGAGTGCACACAACGCAGCAATCAGCTCACTCCAGGTATGGGGCACCACCAACCCCGTGCCGAGCGAACTTGCTCGCGCTGGTTCGCAAAGCGGCCCCAAAACCTGTCGCCGCGAAACGATAAGTTGCGTTTCGCCACGTTAGAATCAAACCCGCTAATCAGCAGATTCGACAGCGGCAAACCTACTAATCTACCAGTGCAGTTTTTCCACTCTGGAGATTCGAAATGAAACTCAAAAACTCATTGGCATTGCTGATCACCGTCACCCTGGTCGGTTGCACCACTCCAGCCCAGAAAGGAGTGTCCGTGCCACTCCAGGCCACCCGGCATAACACCGGGCAAATCGGCAATGTAACCCTGGCCAACTGGGGCAAGAAAACCGGATTCAACTTCATCATCAGTGGCGTTCCCGACGGCGCCTCCCTGCCGCTGCGGCTGTATACCTTCATCAACAAGGGCAGCTGCCAGCAGCCCGGCCCCGTTGCCTACGAAATGAACGACCAGGTCGGCACCGAACGCCAGGCCATTCGCGGCTGGGTATTCTCAAGAAGTGCGCCAGTGGAACTGCCCGTGTTGCTTGCCAGTGAGCACTCGGTCGTCGTGCGAACTGCCCCGGACAGCGGCAATCTCGATATTTTTTGCGGTGATATCAAGCGAGCAGGCTCGGTGAATTAGTCATGGGCATGTGACGCGTCATGAGGGCTTTGCAGTGCAAGCATGTAGCCTGGAGCATTAGTTTTTCGGCAGTAATGTGCTCCCTTCGGTGTTTCCTGCGTCGCACTTCTCACTGCCCGCGCCATTCACCCGGAGTTCCCCATGCCCTCGCCCCATTCCTTCCCGGCAGCCCTGCTGGGCCTGGCTCTCGTCTGTCCGGCCATCGCTGCGGCACAGGGCATGGAGTTGGGGCAGGTGCTGATCGAAGCTGACGGACAAGGCACCGCAGACTCGTCCATCGAGGAAGCCAGCGAGCGGCTTTCCCAGGTGCCTGGCGGCACTAACGTGGTCGACATGCGCCGTGCGCTGCAGGGTCGAGTTGCCAGCAACCAGGATGTGCTGGCCTATCAGCCGGGCGTCTATGCGCAGTCTGCGGGCAATGAAGGGGTGAAGATTTCGATCCGTGGCTCCGGAATCAACCGTGCGCCCGGCGCCCATGCCTCGGGTCTGTACGCCATGCTCGACGGCCTGCCGCTGACGGGGCCGGGGGGCACGCCCTATGAGTTGCTGGAACCGCTTTGGCTCGATCATGTGGAAGTGTTGCGCGGTGCCAACGGGTTTGACCGCGGTGCACTGGCCCTGGGTGGGGCCATCGACTATATCAGCCACACGGGCTACGACGCGGCGCGGTTGCAGGTGCGCTATGCGGTAGGCAGTCACGGCTATCAGCAGCGCCAGATCAGTTCCGGGCAGGTGCTGGGGGCATTCGATTACTACGTGGCGGTGACCGACGCGAGCGCCGACGGGTATCAGGATCACGCCGCCAGCAAAAGCCAGGGGCTGATCGCCAACTTCGGTTATCGCTTCAACCCGAACCTGGAAACGCGCTTCTATCTGCGCCACCGCCAGACCGACAACGATCTGGCCGGGCGCGTGACCAAGCACTCCATCGAGCACGACGCACGGGCCGCCAACCCGGCCTATGTCGCACGGGACGACAGCCGCGATCAGCCGGGCAGCACGTTCATCGGCAACAAGACCACCTGGTTCATCGATGACGATTCGAGCATCCAGACCGGGCTGGCCTATCACGACTATCCGATGGACCTGCGCGAAGGCCCCAACCGCCTGAAGGTAGCGTATTCGGATGTCAGCGGCACCTTCGACTACAAGCGTCGCGATACCCTGTGGGGCCTGGAAAGCCAGAGCAATGTCGGCCTGCGAGTGACCAGGCACCTGCCCAACGCCGGCGCCAGTGAATCGGTGCGCATCCCCACCGGCAACACCGCCGGGTACGCCCCGGGCACCGCCATGCGTAATTTCACCTATCAGGGCTCGGACACGGTATTGCACGCAGGCAACGATCTGCAGATCGCCGACGACCTGTGGCTGACCACCGGCCTCGCCGCCATCTACACACGGCGCGAAAGCGCCGTGACCTACCCGGACGGCGGCGGCAAGACCAGTCTCAATGACTGGGACTACGCCCCGCGCCTGGGCCTGCGCTATCAGGTGAACCCGGACCTGCAACTGTTTGGCAACCTCAGCCGATCCGTTGAAGGGCCGCATCCCTGGTCGCTGATCTACAGCGCCAACCAGCGCTTCCCGGCAGGCAGCGGCGCCGCCACGGGCACTCAACGTGATCCGGTCAAGCTGCAAAACCAGACCGCCACCACCCTGGAACTCGGCGGGCGCGGCGACAGTCGCCTGGGTCAATGGAGCCTGGCCTGGTACTACGCCCAGGTGCATAACGAGTTGCTCTCGGTGCTGCCGGACGCCAACGCCACCACGCCATACGAACTCAACGCCAGCCCCACCGTGCATCAGGGTGTGGAAGCCGGCCTGCAGAGCAACCTCTGGTCCCGAGACGACGGCGGCCAACTGAGCCTGCGCCAGAGCTATACCTTCAGCGACTTCCATTACCGCGACGACGATCGCTTCGGCGACAACCGCCTGCCGGGCCTGCCAATGCACTACTACCAGGGCGAACTGCGTTATGACTGGCCCCAGGGATTTTTTGCCGGGCTGAACACCCAGTGGGTATCCAAGGTGGCAGTCGATTACGCCAACAGCTATTACGCCGATCCCTATGCGCTGTTCGGTGCGACGGTGGGCTACAACTCGCCCAAGGACGACTGGCAGACCTGGCTGGACCTGCGCAACCTGACTAACAAGCACTACGCCGCCACGGTCACGCCGGGCTATGACGACAAGGGCCTGGATGCCGCGCGGTCGACGCCGGGTGAAGGCCTGGGTGTGTACGCCGGGGTGTCTTGGAGCCTTCGCTGAGGCCTGCACGTCGCTGAGTTGTGGTCTACGCTTGCGACAATTTTGCGGTGTTGCGCAGATTGGCAATCTGAACAGGAGGGGTGATGAGCAATTTCGCCATCGTGGCCACGGTACTCTCCATGATCCTGGGGTTGTCCGTTACCCGCCTGCTCCTGGGTGCATTGACTGTTTTCCGCATTCGCCGGGTCGCCAAACCTGACTGGGTGCCCCTGGTCTGGGCGATCATGCTGTTCGCCACCCAGCTGGATTTCTGGTGGGCGGTGAACTCCCTGCCGGCGGTCAAGACGACCTTTTCGTTCCCCGAATTCCTGGTGCTGGTCCTGCTGGCGTTATCGTTGTTTGTGGCCGCTGCGCTGCTGCTTCCCAGCCGCAGCGAAGACGAACAGAACGGCCTGCGCCTCTACTTCGAGCAGGATGGCCGCTACGCCCTGCTGTCGCTGTCGACCTACCTGCTGCTCGGGCTATGCGTTAACGTGTGGTTTTTCAAGGCCTCGCCGCTTGCACTGTGGGGAGTCCTGGATGTGATCATGATCGTCCTGCCGGTCTGCGCATTCCTGGCCCGGTCACGTAAAACGTATTCGTTCATCACCCTGATTTACGTGCCCTTCACTGCGCTGGACCTGGCGGTTTCACTGTCCAACTAAGCGCGCTGTGGCCTGCCTTTAGAGGCCTCGCCCCGGGCTTGTCGTTCTGCGGAGTAAGCCTCGCCAAGTGCCTTGCCTAACCCTTCCCGATGCAACAGTTCGGCAATCTCTGTCAGACAACGTTCTGACCCACACCGCAAATCCCCTGCTGGAGCAATTGTCTTCCCCTTGCCGCATCAATGTCGAATGTGCAGACGCCGTCGCGGGCAAGCCCGGCTCCCACAGTGATCTCCGCCCAACACAATTGCTGCGCACACCAACAACACCTGTGGGAGCGGCGGTGCGACGATTCGACTTGCCCGCGAGCAAGCGTCGTAGCCGGCTAACGCAATACGGCTCTGCGTGGCGTACTCGTTGGCGCGTGTTGCGTGCATTCCCAAGGGGAATGCGATTGCACTCAATCGAGCACCTTAATCTGCGTTAACCCTACCACCTCAGCTTGTTGCACAATTTCCTCCGGCGATGCGTCAGCTGGGGGCATGATCAGGCCGTTTTCCGCGTCACCAAAATGTAACTCCAACAGATGCAGAGCGGCCTCATGCACTGGTAACTGCTCCTGCTTGAGCTCGAACAGGTGGGAGCGGAGCTCGCCGTTGAACAGGTATTGCACCGTGAAATTGCGCATGATCGATCCTCGGAATGAAAGAAGAGCTGCTGATCATCCTGACCTCCTGGTCAGTTTTTAGTTCGCACAATTTCAGCTTGGCAACGATCCTTGCGGGAGCGGCCGCCACCATTGTCATCATGTCGCTGAGCACCTTCGCCATCGGGCTGATCCCGTCCTATGCCTCGATTGGCATCTGGGCGCCGATCCTCCTGCTGCTGGCCAAAATGGCGCAGGGCTTCTCGGTTGGAGGGGAATACACCGGCGCCTCGATCTTCGTCGCCGAATACGCCCCTGACCGCAAGCGTGGTTTCCTCGGCAGCTGGCTGGACTTCGGCTCGATCGCCGGTTTTGTCCTCGGTGCCGGGGTGGTCGTGCTGATCTCCACCATCATAGGTGAAGAACAGTTCGAAGCCTGGGGCTGGCGTCTGCCGTTCTTCCTCGCCCTGCCCCTGGGCATGATCGGCCTCTATCTGCGTCATGCGCTGGAAGAGACTCCGGCGTTCCAGCAGCATGTAGAGCAGCTGGAACAGGACGATCGCGACGGCCTGGCACGTGGGCCGAAGGTGTCTTTCAAGGAAGTCGCCACCAAGCACTGGCGCAGCCTGTTGACCTGCATCGGCGTGGTCGCGGCGACCAACGTCACTTACTACATGCTGCTCACCTACATGCCGAGCTACCTCACGCACAACCTGCACTACAGCGAAAATCACGGTGTGTTGATCATCATCGCGATCATGGTCGGCACGCTGTTCGTGCAGCCGCTGATCGGGCTGGTCAGCGACAAGATTGGTCGTCGTCCTTTCATCATCTGCGGCAGCGTTGGCTTGTTCTTCCTCGCTATTCCGGCGTTCATGCTGATCAACAGCGGCAAGCTCGGCCTGATTTTTTCCGGGTTGCTGATGCTGGCGGTTCTGCTGAACTTCTTCATCGGGGTAATGGCGTCCACCCTCCCGGCGATGTTTCCTACGCACATCCGCTACAGCGCGCTGGCGAGCGCCTTCAACGTCTCGGTGCTGATAGCGGGCCTGACGCCGGCTATCGTCGCCTGGCTGGTGGAAAGCACACAAGACCTGTACGTGCCGGCGTATTACCTGATGGTGATCGCCGTGGTCGGCCTGGTCACCGGCGTGACGATGAAAGAAACGGCCAACAAACCATTGCGCGGTGCGGCGCCAGCGGCGTCCGACCTGGAGGAAGCACGGGAGCTGCTGCAGGAGCATCATGACAACATCGAGCAGAAGATCGAGGACCTCGATGCCGAAATCGCCGAGCTGCAAGCCAAGCGCGAGCGGCTGGTGCAGCAGCATCCGCTAATTGATTAACCCATCTGTCCCGGGTGATTCGCTCAAGTCTCGGCGAGCGGAAAACCCAGGCGAAAACGCGTACCGGTTTCGTCACTGTCCACGCTCACCCAACCGTCATGCAGGTGCATGATCGAGCGGACGATGGCAAGGCCCAACCCGCCGGAATCATCCGGCTGATTGCGTGACGGGTCGCACCGGTAGAACCGTTCGAACAATCTCGGCAGATGTTCCGCAGCGATCGGCGCGCCCTGGTTGTGCACCGTAATCTCCAGGCGGTCCTGCAGCAGGGTGCTGCTGATCGTCACCGCCGTGCCAGGCGTCGCGTAGCGCAGGGCATTGGCCAGCAGGTTGGCCAGAGCCCTGCGCACCAGGCCGGGGTCGGCCAGCAACTGATCATGGGCCTGGTTGATCAGCCCTACCTCGCGCTCCTGCGCCACGCCTTCAAAGTAATCACAGAGCTGCTCGATCAGCTCGTGCAAGTCGATTTGAACGGCTTTCACCGCCGCGTCGGACTGCTCGGTGCGGGCGAGAAACAGCATGCTGTCGATCATTCGCGCCAGACGCTCGTATTCTTCCTGATTGGATACCAGCAGGTTTTGGTAATCCTCGATCGAACGACTGTGCCGCAGGGTCTGCTGGGTATGGCCCATCAGGTTGCTCAGCGGCGTGCGCATCTCATGGGCCAGGTCTTCGGAAAAACGCGACAGCTGGGCAAAGCCGTCTTCCAGTCGTGCGAGCATCTGGTTGAGTGCATGGCTCAGCGCCTGCAGCTCACTGAGTTCACTGAACTCATCGAGGCGCAAATGCAGGTGCTGCACATCGATCCCGGCAGCGCGCCTGGCCAACAGGCGCACCGGTCGCAAACCACGCTGGCTGACCCACCAGCCCAGCACAAAAGCCAGCAGCGCACCGACCGACATGGCCAGCCAGAGCTTGAATCGATAGGCCGCCAGCATCTGCTCTCGCTCACCAAGCAACTTGCCGGCGATCAGGGTGAGACGGCGGTCGCCCTGGGTGACATCCTTCCAGGCAAGGCGCACGGGTTCTGACGCATCTGCGTCAGCAACGAGCGCCTGGGGCGTGGCTGGCAACCTTGGCAGGTTCATCTGGGCCGGGTTGATTTCGATCAGCACCTGGCCGCTTTCATCGAGGATCCACAGCAGGTTGTCGCGATTGCCCAGCATGTTCTCGTAGAGCTTGGGCCGACTGCGCAATTGCTCGACGCTGTCGCTGTCGTTGATCAACGCCTGCATGCGCTCGAGGCGACCGAGCAAGGCCTGGTCATCGCGCCAGGCAATCTCCCGCTCGAGGGACTGATACAGGTAAAAGCCGATCGCGCCCAGCAACAGCGCGCTGACGAGCGCGAACATCACCGCCAGGCGCAGGCTGAGGGCGCGCGGGAACAGGTTCAGGATTGCACCTCGAGCATGTAGCCAATACCGCGCACGGTGTGGATCAACTTGAGCGGGTAAGGATCATCCACCTTCGCCCGCAATCGACGGATCGCGACGTCGACCACGTTGGTGTCGCTGTCGAAGTTCATCTGCCAGATCTGCGAGGCGATCAGCGAACGGGACAATACCTCCCCTTCCCGACTGAGCAGCAAGTGCAGCAGGGCGAACTCCTTGTTGGTCAGGATCAGGCGCTCCCCGCCGCGGGTGACCTTGCGCCGCACCAGATCCAGGCTCAGGTCGCCGACCACGAAATGTTCGACCTCACGCGGCGGGCCGCGGCGCAGCAGGGTGCGCACCCGGGCCAGCAATTCGGCATAGGAGAAAGGTTTGACCAGGTAATCGTCAGCGCCCAGTTCCAGCCCTTTGACCCGATCGTCCACGGAATCCCGGGCCGTCAGGAACAGTACCGGGGTTTGCCATTTGCGCCGGATGATCTGCAGCAATTGCCAGCCATCCAGGCCGGGCAACATGACGTCGAGGATGATCAGGTCGAACTCGCTCTCCTGAGCCAGGTGCTGGCCGTCCAGCCCGTTCAGGGCGATCTCGACCACATAGCCCGACTCAGTCAGGGCCTTGCGCAGGTAATCCGCCGTCTTTGCTTCGTCTTCAACCACCAGGATACGCATTTTTTCCTCCAGAACTGGAGCATAGGCTAGCCCGCTTCGCGTGGTTCTCACATTACATATTGGTAATGATCGGGCAATCATCCTGAGCGGACGGGCCGGGCATCATGGCGACCAATGACTCAACCCGCCCTGATCAAGGAACAAGCATGCGTACCGGCCTATCGACTTCATTGCTGATCACACTCGCCATGAGCCCTGTATTCGTCCACGCCGCCCAGGCGCCAGTGCCGCGGATGGACGTGACGCTGGCGCTGGCCAATGACTTGCTCAATGCCACGCTGGGCGCCTGCCACGCCGATGGCCGCACGGCCGTTGCCGTCGTCGTCGACCGTGGCGGCAACCTGGTCGCCGTGCAGCGCGACGACAACGTCGGCCCGCACAACACGCTGGCCGCTCAACGCAAAGCCTACACCGCGCTATCGACCAAGACCTCGACCCGCCTTCTCGCCGAGCGAGCTCGCAGCACCCCGGATGCAGAAAACCTCAACACCTTGGGTGAATTGTTACTGCTGGGTGGGGGCGTGCCATTACAGTTCGAGGGCCAGGTGATCGGCGCCATCGGAGTGGCCGGCGCCGGTGGCGCTGCATTCGATGAAGGCTGTGCACTGGCTGCCATCAACCAAGTCCTCCCTGCCGTTAAACACTAAGGAAATCACCATGACTGTATTGAAATCTCTCTTCGCCGGCGTCGTATTGAGCGCCCTGTCGACCCTGGCATCAGCGGCAGCCAACCCGCTGAGCGTCCACGTACTCAACTTGCAGGATGGCCTGCCTTCCCCTGGGGTCAACGTCACGCTGGAAAAACAGGACGGCAAGAACTGGGACATGCTCAACAGCGCCGCGACCAACGAACAGGGGCGGGTTACCGGTTTGTATCCGGAAGGCCAGAACCTGGAGAAAGGCACCTACCGCGTCACCTTCAAGACCGGCGAGTGGTTCAAGGCGCACAAGGTGGCCAGTTTCTTCCCGGAAGTACCGGTGATTTTCGAGGTGGATGGCACCGTTCCTCACTACCACATCCCGCTGCTGCTCAGTCCTTACGGGTTTTCGACCTACCGGGGTAACTAAAGCGCAAAAAAAACCCCGCAACCGAATGAGGTGCGGGGTTAAAAAATTGGTTGGTTGCGGCCAACCAAAGGAGCTCTGTAGTAAACCTTAGATGCAGTCCTGTGCTGCACGTTCAAAACTGGAAGGCAGTAAATTCGACGCCAGCAAGTGCCGCTCATAGATGAACACTTTGCCGCCGTGGCCGGCCTTGTAGGCTTCCAGCACGTTGTCCGCCGAGATTTTGCTCGGCACCACGATCCGGTAGCTGCGCTGTGTCTGGGAAACGGTCGGATGCAACGCACTGCCCTGCAACTTCGGTACGACGCAGTCAGCGTACTGGGCCGGAGTCTTGCTGGTCTGCAAGGTCATGGTCGGATCGTTCGGCGCGGAGGCACAACCGGCCAGCAGCAACGAGGCATACGCCATGGCAAAAACAAAAAGAGCACGCATCCATCTCATCCTGAAAAAATTGGGCGATTCAGCAGTTGAACGGCATCGCCCTGTTCGATGGTGGTGATTTTCCGGGTATTGTCAGCAAAGTAGAACTTGCCTTTGGTGATGTTCACTATTACTTCTAGCAATAGTTGCCCGCCGTCCCGGCAGGCACGCCATCTAACAAGATCGATGAGGGTCTCTACTTGAGAACTTTTGACTTTATCCGCGACGCCGTCTTGCCCCAGTACCGTGAACGGGTGGCCGAATATCTGGTGCAGTACGAAAGCGTGCTATTGAGCGACCCCGCGCCGAGCCCGGAGCTGGCCCGGGACACTGCCAATCAGCTACGCGGCTACCTGCGCGGCCTGAACACCACGCGTGTATTGGGCATGGCGGATCTGGAGGAGCTGGACCGGCGTCTGGCAGATACCTGGCTGTAGATTCGGCCGCTGCCTTGCTGTGGGAGCAAACCCCGAGCCTTCGATCAAACCGGTTGAACCTACCCGCCGCCCTACCCCTCGGATATTAAAATCAGATCGGGTAAACCCATGGACATCGAGGACACACTACTGCGCCAGCGCAAGGTGCTTGCCGAATTTGGCGAGCTGGCCCTGGTGTCGGATGATCTTGAGCACATCCTCGACGAGGCCTGTCGCCTGGTGGGTGAGGCGCTGGAAACCAATCTGGCCAAGTTCATGTTGTTGCGCGAAGACGGCATCACGTTCCTGGTGCGCAACGGGATTGGCTGGACGCCGGATGTCGTGGGCAAGGTCCAGGTGCAAGCCTGTGAAGGCAGCCCGGAGCGTTACTCCCTGGACACTGATCTACCGGTGATCTCGGTGAATGTCGCCACCGAAACTCGCTTCCGCTACCACGACTTCCAGACCAGGAATGGCGTGCAAGCGTTCGTCAACGTGCTGGTACACGGGGCCACCGATCAGCGTCCCTTCGGGATTTTCGAAGTCGACAGCCGCTGCCCTCGCGAATTTACCGACAGTGATATTGATTTCCTGCGGGTCTACAGCAATCTGCTGGGGGCGGTCCTCAAACGCTTCAACGCCTTGCAGGTCATGCGCTCCACCGAAGAAAAACTGCGCGAAAGCGAGAAGCACTACCGGATCGCCGCAGAGCTCAATCCGTTGTGGCCCTGGAGCGCCGACAGTCAAGGCGCGCTGATTTCCATCGATCAGCGCTGGCACGAATACACCGGGCTGAACCCGGCGCAAACGCTGGGTCGCGAGTGGACCCAAGCCGCCCACCCTGACGATCGCCAATCCCTGGCGCAAGGCTGGGATCATTCGCTGGCGACCCTGGAACCCTTCGATCTGCACGTCCGATTGCGCAAGCACGATGGCGAGCTACCCTGGTTCAGGGTGCGCGCATTGTGCAGCCTCGACGCTGGCGGGCACAGCGAGCAATGGTATGGCACCCTGGAGAACGTCGATGACCGGGTGCAACTTGAGTCAGCGTTGCGCGACTGGAACGATTTGCTGGAAGACCGAATCGCCCAGCGCACCGCGCAGCTTGAGGCCGAACAGCAAGAGCGGGCCATGGCAGAATCCAAACTTCGGCAAAGTCAGAAAATGGAAGCAGTCGGCCAGCTGACTGGCGGCATCGCCCACGACTTCAACAACTTGTTGGCCGGGATCATTGGCAGCCTTGAGTTGATGCAGCGACGCATCGACGCCGGGCAGCACAATCAGCTCACCCGCAACAACTCAGTCGCCATGACTTCCGCCTCCAGGGCGGCCGCCCTGACTCAGCGGCTGCTGGCGTTTTCCAGACAACAATCACTGGAGCCCGAGCTGCTCGAACCGCGCACCGTCGTCGCGGGCCTGGAAGAAATGATCAGGCGTTCGGTGGGGCCCAGCATTGTCGTCGAGTGCTCGTTCAGAGCGAGCGACCGCATCCGCTGCGACCTCAACCAGCTGGAAAATGCCCTGCTCAACCTCGCCATCAATGCGCGGGATGCGATGCCCGACGGCGGCACTCTGAGCTTGATGGTTGATCGCTGCACTATTGATGCGCCAGCGTCCTTTGACAGGAACATGCCCCAGGGTACCTATGTCAGCATTTCGGTCACCGACTCGGGCACCGGTATCAGCCCGGATATCCTCTCGCGCATCTTCGACCCTTTCTTCACCACCAAGAAAATAGGTGAAGGCACCGGCCTGGGCCTGTCGATGATCTATGGCTTCACCCAGCAATCCGGAGGCCAGATCAAAGTCCACAGCAGCCTCGGTGTAGGTACGACCGTCACCATGTACTTCCCGGTAGACCATTCGCAGCCGGGGCATAGCCGAAAAAAAGCCGGTGAAGCGCATTCCACGCTGCCCGCAGCCCACAACGAAGTCATCCTGCTGGTGGACGACGAAAAAGCCATTCGGCAGATGGTATCGGAGTTTCTGAGCGAGATGGGCTATCGCGTGATCGAAGCCGTGGACAGCGTGTCTGCCATCAAGCAGGCGGAAAAACTCGACCATCTGGACCTGTTGCTGACGGATATCGGCTTGCCCGGCGTGATGAACGGAGTCAGCCTGGCTGCGGAATTCAGGGGGCGATACCCGTCGCTCAATGTGCTGTTCATTACCGGTTTTGCCGCAGGTTCGCGCCTGGTCTCGATGGATGCGTCTACCCAGGTATTGCCCAAGCCGTTCAGCCTCAATGATCTGAGCCATCGGGTGCGCGAGCTGCTCGATTCAGGCCTGGGCAGCACATAGCTGTCGCTCTGGCCAGCGAAGCTGCGCACACACCGTCGTTTTGCCGACGGTGTGGAGCGAGCGGTTATTTGTCGGACTTGATACTGGTCCACACCCGAGTACGCACCCGCTCAAGTTTCTGTGGCAGCGGTTGCACGACGTAAAGGGTTTTCAGGGCTTCGCTGGTCGGGGTCAGGTTCGGGTTGCCGGTAATGTCCTTGTTGATCAGCGCGATCGAATCCTTGTTGGCGTTGGGGTACCCGAGGAAATCACTGATCGGGGCGATGACTTTAGGGTCCAGCAGGGTATTGAGGAACTCGTGGGCCTCCTCGACGTTCTTCGCACTTTTGGGAATGGCGAAGGTATCGAACCAGATCGGCGCGCCTTCCTTGGGAAGGCGCCAGTCCACTACTACGCCATTACCCGCTTCCTTGGCGCGGTTGCCGAATTGATAAAAGCTGCCGGAGTAACCAATGGCGACGCAGATGTCACCGTTGGCAATGTCGGTCATGTATTTGGCGGAGTTGAAGTAGGTGACATACGGGCGGATTTTCATCATCAACGCCTTGGCTTTTTCGTAGTCATCGGGATTCTGGCTGTTGGGATCCAGGCCAAGGTAATGCAGGGCCAGCGGCAGGATTTCCGAAGGTGAGTCGAGCATGGCCACGCCACAGGCCTTGAGCTTCTCCATGTTCTCGGGCTTGAACACCAGGTCCCAGCTGTCCACCGGGGCATTCTCGCCAAGTGCCGCCTTGACCTTGGCCGGGTTGAAGCCAATCAGCACGGTGCCGTACATATAGGGCACGCCGTAGAGATTGCCGGGATCGTTCTTGTTCAGCAGCTTGAGCAGTTCCGGGTCCTGATGGCTCCAGTTCGGCAACTTGGATTTATCGAGTTTCTGGAACACGCCAGCCTTGATCTGGGTTTCGATGAACTGGTTCGACGGCACTACCAGGTCGTAGCCGGAGTTACCGGTCAACAGCTTGGCTTCCAGTGACTCGTTGGTGTCGAAGGTGTCCCAGGTCACCTTGATGCCAGTGTCCTTGGCGAAGTCCTTGGGCACCGATGGCAGGATGTAGTCTGCCCAGTTATAAACTCTCAGTTCGCGCTGTTCGGCGTGTACTGCGGCGGCCAGCAGTGTCAGCCCGCACAGGCCTGCACCGAGAATGCGTTTCATCGTTTGCATTGATTTCCCCAAGTGTGACGTCAGTACGATGGTTTTTATGTTCTGTACACGGCAGCAGGCTTGAAAAATAGCCAAAGGCAAGGAGCAGCAGGAATCTGATCGTCGTGGCGACTGCCACCGATTCTTGCTGACAGCAGGGTCGGTTCACAGTGGGCGATTGGCCAAAAGGGGATCGAAATGGCCAAAATACTTGTCCGCAAATGGACGTCGAAGGGTTTTATAGGCTATACGAAAAAGCCCGCTCTAAGCGGGCTTCAGATTTGGAGTTGTCTCGTCCTGAATAAGGTTTACACCTTCTGGCTTCTTATCAGGAAGGTGCAATGAATACGGGCGAAAAACGTAGC